>JBMYQW010000381.1:0-4992 GCA_049601735.1 Spirulinaceae cyanobacterium | reverse complement strand
TGCTGGGTGGCATGAATTGTGGCAATCAGGGGCAATTTGAAGGTATGTTTGAGGGCGATCGCCGCATCTCCCACCAGCCAGTCATGGGCATGAATGAGCGCAAACTCGCCCTTAGCCAGTAGCTTGCCACCATAAGCACCCATGCTCTCATTCATGTTGACCACCCAATGAAAGAAGTCGTGACCGGGGGGAACAGGGACGCGATGAATGTGAATCCCTTCTACAATTTCTTGGTGGGGGGCGTTGCCAAATTCAACCGTCAGCAGATGAACTTCGTACCCCAATGCCACAAGCTCAGGATAGAGTTCCGCTACATGACGTGAGATACCACCCACAATGCGGGGGGGGAATTCCCAGGCAAGCACAAGAATCTTGGCAGCAGGAGCAGGCAAAGCAGGGGGCTGAGTCAAGGGAGCAGTCAGACACAAAGTGAGCAAATCAGAATTTGAGTCTAGCAAAAAACACTACCCAAAAAGCGGTCAGGGATATGAGAGCATGAACGTCAGTGACCGACGGCTTTCCCATGCATGGTTTCATCCCGCCCGAACGCTTTTTTGCTTATCTCACTTGGCCAGAGATTGACCAGTTGCCCGATCGCGCCAACACGGTCATTTTGCAACCCATCGGCGCGATCGAGCAGCATGGCCCCCATTTACCCCTGATTGTGGATGCGGCGATCGCTACAGGCGTGATGGGTCGGGCATTGGCACAGCTTGCCCCCGAGATTCCTGCCTATGCCTTGCCGCCGTTGTATTACGGTAAATCCAATGAGCATATCGCCTTCCCTGGCACAATCACCCTCTCGGCAGCAACGCTCCACCAAGAAATCACTGAACTGGCTGAGAGCCTCTATCGCGCGGGCTTTCGTAAGCTGGTGTTCGTCAATGGTCATGGGGGTCAACCCCAGGTGCTCGAAATGGCGGCGCGGGATCTCCACCAAGTTCACCCGGACTTTTGCGTTTTTCCGCTCTTTGTCTGGAATGTGCCCCACCATGGGGCAGGGCTCATCAATGAATACGAACTCCAGCAGGGAATTCATGCGGGCGATGCGGAAACCAGCCTGATGCTGGCGCTGCTGCCGGAGCAGGTTCAACTCGCCAAGGCGGTGCGCGAATACCCTCCCCAACCCAACGGGCCTCGGCTTCTGAGCCCTGAGGGACAGTTGCCCTTCGCCTGGACAACGGATGAGTTGAGTCGCAGTGGTGTGATTGGTGATGCCACGGTCGCGACGGTCGAAAAGGGCGATCGCCTCTTAGATTCGCTGGCCCAGGGCTGGGTACAGGTGATTGAAGAGATTTATCACTTCACGCCCCCCCGAGCCTCTGCTCGTTAAGTCGTTTCGAGCCAGTCAAACATTTCGTCCATCTGATCCAACGTCACCAAGCCATATTGCCAGAGAACCATGGGTAGCACATTCGGCGAAGACGGCTGACCCTGATGGCGGAGGGCGATCGACAGGGAATCGGCAGGAATGGCTAGGTCGTCCTGTAAAAACTGAATAAATTGTTGCGTTAAGGTGGGTTGAAGCATGGGTCTAAAAGGGCGTATTAAAAGGGAAGATTAAAGGCAGTCATTAAAAGGCAGTCATCCAACGTCAGCAACCAGGGCGTTAAGGCGGCTGGGCATCCAGGCTAGAGCGACTCAATAACCGTAATCTTGCCGCGCTTCACGCCCCGCAAGAGCCGATTCACCGCTCGGAGTTCTTCTTCACTCAGGGTTTCCTCTAGCAACGCGGCCTGTAGACCATATTGATCTGCTTTCGTGATGACGCCGGTCTGGCTCGTTGCGGCCAGCATCTCGGCGATCGAACCCGGCAGTAAGCGAACGGCAGGTAGCATGAGGGACATTGAGTGCAAGGGAATGTGAGATTAGTATCCCTTATTACTTCTGAAAACAACGTGACCATTCCCTACGGTCTGAGGTGAGCTTGATCGATAGCAATTAGTGATGATCAGGGGCGATCGCCCCTGACCATCATCACGTGAGGAGAGTGATGATCATCACATTAGAATGCTGGGGCGATCGAGAAGCAAGCACTCAAACCAAAACCCCTCCCAAGGCGATCGCCCCAGCCAACAGGCTAAGGGCGATCTGCTTCCTAGGGAGGAGAAGACTGAACTAGCCCAATAAGGCTAGAGCCAAGGAGGTTGAGAAGAACCTACTTCTTGCGGTTCTTCAGGAGCGCACCGGCACCGAGGGCCAGACCTGCACCAATCATGGAGAAGGGCTCAGGCACAGCCTCGCTGGTCTTGGTGTAGGTTACATCGCCGATCGCACCACTGCCACCGAGCTTCAGTTCAATGGAGCGGACGTTGGTGGCACCAAACACAGCCCCAAAGTCAACCGTGTTGTAGGTCTGGAAGCTCTTATCGCCCCCAGTGATGAGTTTGGTGGTCGACCAGAGTTCGTTGCCATCGACATCAAAGGCTTTGAGGTAAGCGCCACTGTGTTCTTCGACATCCAGAAGCGTAAAGGCATCAAAGGAGACATCAAAGTCGAAGGCGAAGTTGATGATGCCGCCACCAGCAGCATCATCTGCACCGCCCCGATTCTTACTCGACTCCTGAATGACCAAGGCATTGCCGAAGTCCTGATTCATGAAACCGAGATCCTTATCATTACCCGTACATCCGTTCAAGTCACCCTTTGAAGCTAAACCTTGACATTTGGTATTGAAGAGTTTCAAGTCGCGTGACTTCGTCCCGTCCTTGTTGGTGGCAGAGAGGTTCAAACCCAGGTCACTAAATTCATCATCAATGGTGAGAAAGTCGCTGGCATCATAGCCGTTGAAATCAACTTTGGTGGTTTGGGCGCTGACGCTGGTTGCGGTGAGCGCGATCGCGCCGAGTCCGAGTAGCGTTGTCGAAAGTAAGCGATTCATTGTCAAAATCTCTCCCTAGGATTTGTCATGAAGTAGATAAATTGTTAATGAGACGCCAGCCAGCAGTTGCCGTGGTTTCACTGAATACAGAATATGCCTAGAGCAACTTTGGTTGGTGAAATTTGTGTAGAGATAATCGCCCGTTTTGTAAAAGTTCCGTGAATTTGCTGAGGAGGGGGTGAGGACAACCGGAGGTCAGACCGTGGTGATGACGCTCTCCCGCTCAAGATACCCATTTGGAGGGAGGTTCCGGAGGTACAGAATAGGGCATATCTTTGTAGATAGTCGAGCCCCTCGGCGTCGCTCCAGAACAGTTAAGGCTTCATACTTGCAGCACGCTGGCGGAATACCGACAATCTCAATCGTCAAAAAATTCAGCGATCGCGATCGCCCCCCATCCTCATGAAACGCCTTTCTCGTTTATTCTCCAGCTTACTGCTCTCGACCCTGCTGTTGCTGGCCGCCTGCACCGCTGCGCCGCCCTCTGACTTCCAAGCCGCCCAAGACGCCAGCACCGAACGAGGGGCAACGGCAGTGGCTGACGATACCACGCAGGGCCAGAAGCTCAACCGCTTTTTCCCCCAGTCTGAAGGGGACTACGACGTGGTCTACACCCAAGAGAAGCAGGGGTTCTCCCAAGCCAAGCTCAAGCAGGCGGGAACAGAACTCGCTGTCCTCTCCATTGCCGACATTACCAGCAACCCGACCGCCGCCGATAAATATGACGCCAGCACCGCTACGATTCAAGGCTTCCCCACCGTGGAGCAGGGCCAGAATGGCACGGGGGTCTTAGTTGCAGACAAGTTCCAAGTTAAGGCCCAGTCCCGCTCTGAGACGTTCTCGGCTAGCGATCGCCAACAATGGCTGGAAAAATTCGACCTCAACGGTCTCGCATCCTTGCAGTAAGGCGATGTAGCGTACATCGCCATCATCAACACCCTGAACCCTAAACCCTGTCCCCCAAAAATAATGTCTAAGCCAATTTTTGAACTCATTGATAATCTGCCCCAAAAAAACCTGACTACCCGCGTGCTCCACGCCCTAGACTTCATTGCGCCAGGGGAATGGCACAACACGGTGGGCTTTAAGAAAATGATTCGGGAAGTCACCGGAGAAACAGACCCGGAACTGATCCAAACAATCGGCGATCGCGCCGTGTGGCTCTTCAACGACAAAAGCGAAGGCTACCAGCGGGCCTTGTGGCTCTATCAAACCGTCGATAGTACGGACTCGGCTCTGGGGGCAGCGGCGCTGGCAAACAAGGTGGGTGAGAAGGTTCCGCTGCTGGGCTTCTTGAACAAAATCACGCCTAAGCTCGATCGCGCCCAAACCATTGATCTATCGCTCAAGCTGGTGGTGGAGGTCGTCGCCTTCTGCCAAATTAATGGCATTCCTGGCGATAACCTCGGGGACTTCCTCAAGGCCCTGGGGGAATATAGCGGTGAATCCTTCATTCGCATGGCAGCCCTGATTTGCTTCGATGGCATCATTCCCTTTGGCCCCGACTTTTTGCAAGTGGTCGATCGCAACCTGAGCAAACTCGGCCCCAAGGAACTCGAACAAAATTCGGCCTACCAAAAAATCGAAAAATTCATTCCGGGTCAAACCGCAGCGAGTCGCTTGAGTTTCATGAATGAGAGTTTTACGGGCGTCAAAGGCTGGATGGGCGACTTGGTCAGTAACAAAAACCTCTCGCGCGATCGCCTCACCAGCAAGCTGAGTAACTTCATTGAATTTACCGACGATCGCCTTGACTACCTCGCGGCGTTTCTCGACATCAGCACCAACTACTACGAACATACCGGAACCCAAACCCTCGGACGACGACTGATTGAACGGGCCGCGGCGGAGGTTTAACCTGGATTATTGGGCAGCCGAGACGGCTGCGCTACGGTTCTCCCTCTTGGCTAGTCCGTAGCGCGGGCATCTTGCCCGCCACCGTTGTAAGGCCTTGCCTCCAGGTAATGCCATGAATAATGCAGGCCAAGCACGACATTATCTTGCAAATCTATAGCAACGATATGGGTGGTTAGGACATTTCACGAAAGCTGAAACTGTCTCTTAACGCCGCATTCAGCTCCTGGTGAGAGTTTGAGTGGGCCTGCGCACCT
>JBMYQW010000380.1:0-5006 GCA_049601735.1 Spirulinaceae cyanobacterium | reverse complement strand
CGCTTCATCCAAGCCCCGGAAGACCCCATTCCTGAACCCCTGCCGCCTGATGAACTGATCATTACCCCAGAAGCCCCACCTGCCGAGCCAGGCATCCCCGAAGATGCCGGAATTATCTTTATTGAAGACGTGGAAGTGGTCGGCAGTACGCTCTTCACCACCGAAGATCTCGCGCCGATCACTAGCTTACTCCAGGGCTACACCACCCTCGGCACGGTTAAGAACGCCGTTGAGCAGATTACGCAACTCTACGTCGATCGCGGTTATCTCACCTCTCGTGCCCGCATTCCCACCCAAACCCTCGGCCAAGGCCCCGTCAAGCTCACTCTGGAAGTCGTCGAAGGCTCCCTCACCAACATTGAAGTGGTTGGTCTGGAGCGGATGAATGAGTCCTACATTACTTCTCGCATTAACCAGGGGGTTGATGAGCCGCTGAACCTGAATGACCTCGAAGGTCAACTGCGCTTGCTGCAAATCGACCCCAACTTCGACGCAGTTGATGTCACGCTAGAGAGTGGCGATGCACCGGGAACCAGCGTCTTGCGCGTCGCCGTAGACGAAGCCAAACCCTTCTTTGGCTCCGCAACGATCGATAACTACTCGCCCCGCAGTGTCGGCTCAACCCGCAGCGTCGCCAGCCTTAACTATCGTAACCTTAACCGGATGGGCGACGTGTTGAGCTTTGACTATACCCAGACCTTTGCAGGCGGCTTGGACGTTTGGGACTTGGGCTACAGCATTCCGCTCAACCCGATGAATGGCACGCTGGATGTGGGCGTGGCGCTGACCTACAGCAGCATCATTACGGAACCCTTCGACATCCTGGAAATTGATAGTGAATCGCAGGTTTATGACGTCAGCTTCCGGCAGCCGCTCATTCGCACCGCCACGGAAGAATTTGCCCTCTCGGCAGGCTTTACCCATCGGGATGGTCAGACGTTTGTGTTTGATAATATTGGGCAGGCTTTTAGTGATGGCGCGGATGCCGACGGGGTCACAAAAACTTCTGTATTTAGCTTTGGGCAAGACTATACAAGGCGCGATCGCACGGGGGCTTGGTCAGCGCGATCGCAGTTCAACATCGGCACAGAACTGATCAATGCAACCCAAAGTGATAACAGCCCTACCGCTGACGGTCAATTTGTCTCGTGGTTAGGGCAGGTGGCACGGGTGCAGCGCCTCAATGACCAGCACACGCTGATCATTCAGGGCGATTTGCAGATATCGGGCAACAGCCTACTCTCATCCGAATCCTTTACGATCGGCGGCGCTCAAACCCTGCGGGGCTACCGCCAGGGCGCTCGCAATGGCGACAATGGTCTACGCTTCTCGATTGAAGACCGGATTACGCTCATGCAAAACCCCGAGCAAGGGGAGTTGCTACAAGTTGCCCCCTTCTTTGACTACGGTATCGTCTGGAACAACGCCGATAATCCCAGCCAAATCACAGCCGAACATATTTTGGCGGGGATTGGCGCGGCGATCATTTATCAGCCATTTATGAATTTACTCTTTCGTCTAGATTTGGCACTGCCGTTGTCGGATTTGAGCGATCGCCAGGAAGATCTGCAAGATGATGGGATTTATTTCCGCGTGAATTATGGGTTTTAGGCTAGTCTCAACGTTACGACTCCATGCGGGCATGGTTATTCCGCAGTTCTGGCGCTATAGCGAGGAATGGATTTTAATCTGAGTCGGAAAGATGAATCACCACCTTCCCCCGCACGTGCCGCGCTTCAACATAACGAATCGCTTCCGGCACCTCACTGAGGGAATAGGTGCGATCGATGAACGGGACAATTTTACCTGTGGCGAGCAACTCCCCCACGGTTTTGAGATCCGCTGGACTCGGTTCAGACGCCAAGGCCGTCACCCGGCGGCGACTGACCTTAGAAATCAAGGGCCCCAGCAAGAGGGTTTGGAAAAAGCGATCGCTCGCCCCACCCACCAAAATATAAGTCCCGCTCGGTTTCAGAGCAGGCAACGCATCAAACACCGAACGATAGGCCGCCGCATCCAAAATCAGGTCGTATTGCGCTCCGGCTTCCGCTCCGGTTTTAAAGGCATTTGTCTGGGTGTAGTCGATGGTGTGGTCTGCGCCCATCACCCGCATCATCTCCAGCTTGCCTGTGCTACATACTGCCGTCACCGCCGCGCCCCAGGCCTTGGCGATCTGCACCGCCAAGGAGCCCACCCCGCCAGATGCGCCATTGACCAACACCTGCTGTCCGGGTTGGAGTTGGCCTAAATCTCGCAGGGCTTGGAGGGCGGCGATCGCTGCGACGGGACTGGCGGCGGCCTGCTCAAAGCTCACGTTCTCCGGCTTGCGGGCCAAGGCTGCTTCCGGCACGCAGACATATTCGGCAAACGCGCCAAACCCCGATGCCGAGAGATCGCCAAATACCGCATCACCGAGTTGGAATTGAGTCACCTCTTCCCCCACCGCTTCAACCCGCCCGGCCAGATCACTGCCCAGCGTTTGAATTTTGGGCTGGCGTAGACCGCCATACATCAGCCGAATCAGCCAGGGTGTCCCGCGCATCAGATGCCAGTCGCCCGCATTGATCGAAGTCGCATGAACCTTCACCAGCACTTCGTGGGCTTGGGGCACAGGCTTGGCGACAGTCTTGTATTGCAAGACCTCGGGGGAACCATATTCGGCTTGGATAATGGCTTTCATTTGGGGGCGGGTTTCGAGTTCAAGAGAGTCTTCGAGCGTGAGGGATTAGAGGTGGGCAAATGAGCTTTCGCTGTTTCCAGTCTTCTATTCAGACCCTGCCAAAACCAATTGCACCCGATGGGCATGAACCAACGCCACAGACTGCCCCGTTACCTGCTCCAGCATAAACACCAACTGCTCCGGGCGTAGGGTGTTGCCATCGTTTTGGCAACTGCCCAGAAAACAGAGTTTGGCAGTCTCTGGGGTACTGGTTTCCACAGTGAGAGAAAAGAGGCGATCGCGCAAATTGACTTGCTTCTTTTTCCCGGATTTCGTTGTCTTCTCAAACCAGACTTCGGTACTGGCTAAAATCTGGTTAATCCAGCCCTGCCAGTTCGCTTTACCTTCAGTAATGGCGACATCTAAAACATATTCCGCCTGACGCAAGAGTTTATTAGCCGAAGGCGATTTGGGATTAACATTTTCGACTGAATAAACGGGTAATTCGGGAGGAAGTTGGGCAATGAGTTTCGCCTTAAACACCTCAGCATCCATCACTTCTGTCAGCTCAAAATCTACAATTTCCCCTTCACTGGTCATGCCCAATGAAAGCGCATTGGCGATCATGATGCGTGGCCCCGGATGGTAGCCCCCGGAAAAGCGAATGGGGAGGGAGGCACGACGGACGACACGATCGAACAGACGCACCAGATCCAGATGTCCCAAAAGCCGAAATTCCCCTGTTTTACCCAGCCGCACCCGCAGCCGCTGGGCCAACGTTTGGTTGGGCTTAAACTGCCCCTGAAATTCTGGGATTGGCAGTGGTTCGTAGACCACATTATCGCCAAACTCCTCACCACAGATGCCGCATTGAGAGCAGGTCGTAAAGGCACAGTCCGGCACAGTGGTGGCTTCGAGGGCGCGTTGCAAATCCGCTTTGAGCCAAGCCTTATCAATCCCGGTATTGACATGATCCCAGGGCAGGCGGGCATTCAGGCGCTCATCCCAGCTAAAGCGACGCTTCCATTGGGGTGAGCTGGCCCGAATCCCCTCGGTGCGCCCGGTGCGCTCGTTCTCCACTTCCATCACATTCCATTCCCCGGTCTCCACCTGGCGGTATTTCCAGGTGAGCCCAGCTTCTGCGATCGCTTGCTCCCAAGCGCCATAGGCCCGCTCCAGGCTCTCCCACCAGGCATCCATCCCCGCGCCCAGTTCCCAGGCCCGTTTCACGACCGGGGCCAGACGGCGATCGCCCCGCCCAATGAAGTCTTCCATGGCCGAGATGCGCACATCGGTGAAGTTGGCTTTGACGCCGCGCATCGTTTTCAGCTCTGCTTTGAGCAGTTCTTGCTTGCGGATGAACTCACTCGTGGAAACCGAATGCCATTGAAAAGGGGTATGGGGTTTGGGCGTAAAGTTCGAGATTGTGACATTGAAGTTGAGACGTTTTTTGCTGGCCTGGGCGCATTCCCGCCGCAGCCAACGCAGGGTCTCGGCAATGCCGATCACATCCGTATCGGTTTCACCCGGCAGCCCGATCATGAAGTAGAGTTTTACCTTGTTCCAGCCCTGCTCCACGGCGGTTTTCACGCCCCTTAACAGCTCTTCGTTATTCAGCCCTTTGTTGATCACATCCCGCATTCGCTGGGTTCCAGCTTCGGGGGCAAAGGTGAGGCTAGTCTGGCGGGTGCCGCCGATGATATTGGCAATGTTTTCATCAAAGCGATCGACCCGCTGACTGGGCAGGGAGAGGGAAATATTCTCCCCCTGGAGGCGGTTTTTGATTTCCATACCCACTGCTGGTAGCGCGAGATAGTCCGAGCAACTGAGGGAAAGCAGGGAGAACTCGTTATAGCCCGTCTCGCGCATCCCCTTCTCGATCGCGTCTACCACTTTCTCCGGTTCCACATCCCGTGCCGGACGAGTGAGCATTCCCGGTTGGCAGAAGCGGCAACCCCGTGTGCAGCCCCGACGGATTTCCACGGTAAGGCGATCGTGAACCGTTTCGGTGTAGGGCACGAGGCCGATCGAGTATTCCGGCATCGGCGGTGCGACCCGGCGCAGAATTCGCGGCGGTACGTCGGTATGGTTGGGCTGCACCGACCCATCGGCCGCCATGTCATAGAACATGGGCACGTAGACGCCGGGAACCCGCTTGGCCAACGCCAGCAACAGTTCCCGCCGCGAGAGCCCTGCTGTTTTCCCCTCAGCCACGACCGCACCAATTTCTGGCAGCAGTTCTTCCCCATCGCCAAAGGCAAAGAAATCGAGAAAATCAGCAAAGGGTTCGGGGTTGGAGGTGGCGGTGGCTCCCCCGGCAAAGATCAGGGGAAAATCGCTTTCTAGA
>JBMYQW010000379.1:0-5054 GCA_049601735.1 Spirulinaceae cyanobacterium | reverse complement strand
TTTTACGCTTAAGTTCAACCCCGCCCTTCCCGGAATTTTTAGATTTGCTGCATCCCATTCGGTTCTGGTCTCCCCCTTTTTGCCAATGCTTTAGGCTGTTGATGCACAATAGCCCCTTGATATAGCAAAGGGAAACCCCTTTAGGACATCGCGTAGGGCGCGTATTGCCCACCAGTTGAGGATTTCAGCGATCGCAAAATTTCCTAACCACCGAAATCGCTGCTACATGAAGATTGTCACCCTACTCCCAAGCGCCACTGAAATCGTCGCCGCCCTGGTTCCCCTCGACCAGATTGTCGCCGTCAGTCATGAATGTGATTTTCCCCCCGGCGTAGCCGCGCGACCCCGAATCACCAGCAGCATTATTCCGGCGCAGCTTGAGGCGGCAGAGATTGATGCCGCCGTCTCGCAAGCGGTGCAATCGGGCCAAGCATTGTATCAAGTCAATGGCGATCGCCTCGCCGAGCTAAAGCCGGACTTGATTGTAACCCAAGGGCTCTGTGACGTCTGTGCGGTCAACGTAGACACCGTTAAAGAAACCTTGGTGTTCTTACCCGCTGCCCTGCCCAGCACCACACCGATCCTGAGTCTGACGGGGCAAAGTTTTGCGGGGGTGCTGCAAGATATTGAACGGGTGGGGGCGGCCGTGGGTCAGCGGTCACGGGCCAAGACCCTGATCAGTCAATTGCGCGATCGCTGGCAGCACCTCGAACAATCCATCCCCCCTCACCAGTCCCAACCCAGAGTCCTCATGCTGGAATGGCCCGATCCACCGTTCTTTGGCGGCCATTGGGTGCCAGAAATGGTGCGGGTGGCGGGCGGCATTGATGTGCTCGGGCAACCGGGGCAAAACTCAGGGCGCTGTACCTGGGCAGAGATTGCCGCCGCTGACCCAGACGTGATCGTGGCGATCGCTTGCGGTCAGAACCTAGCGCAGAACCTGGCGTTAACTGAGAAACTGGGCGATCATCCCGAGTTCCGGGCCCTCCGAGCGGTACAAAACCAAAATCTCTGGGCTGTAGACGCCAATAGCTATTTCAGTCGCCCTGGCCCTCGTCTGATAGACGGCGCCGAGTTATTGCGTCAGATTTTGCATCACGCTGACCCCGAGCCTGCCGGGGCAAAACGAGTCAAGCTGGCTGGCTTGCCCGAATAACCCATCAATGACACGCTCTAATCTTCTTCAAGGCGCTCTGCATTCCCCGCTTTAACCCAACCTTCCTGGTTAGTGTTGGGAATTCTCACCCGATCCCATTCCCCATCATCCGTACTCCGGAGCACAATCATCTCTTGGTTGTACAAAACACTCTCAATGCGGTTGGCATCCACGCTCGGTTCGTCCCGCAGACTCAAGCCATCAGGCCAATTGACACGAACCCGATAAGCGCCAGGCTCTAGAGCGGTTTCGGAGTCAGCATTCGGTGCGGCTGCCGCTGGAGCAGGTTGCTCAGGGGCTGGGGTCTCATCGCTCGCCGACCCGTCGGGGCTATCTGTCTGGGCGGGTTCCGGATTTTCTTCGGTAAATGTCGGCCGTGCTGGATTTTTCGAGAGTTGGTTAAAAAAGTACGACCCAGCCGCCAAACCACTCATGCCCAGAATGGCAATTCCCAACACAACACCCAGTATAAATTGCACGACACCAGAGAACGTCATAGCTCAAGCCCAGAGAAATCACAATGATAAGAACTTTGTGGCTTATTATAAAGCCCAACCTCAACTCAGTCATCCAGCGTCAATGATGACATCTCACAAAGTGACTCGCAATAAGTATGTCCGACCCAGCTCAGATCAATCGGTTATGTCAACCTTACAGTGAAAAGACTTGAGCCTCTAAGTTGATGCTAGATCCTAGTAACGTTGAGCGGAAACTTGCGTGACCTCTCGGAGGGCACGGGTCTGATCCATGAGATCTTCCACGTCCTCTTCAGAAAGCCGCTGTACATAATTGATTTTGACTTCTTCAATGAGCGCATCCATCAAATATTCCATTCGTTCAATACTTTGCTGCGTTTGTAGTTCATTACGCATCGACCCCGTCAGAGTTTCTGCTAATTTTTCGAGCAGTTCATCAAACTTAGGATCGGTTTTAATCATGTGACGAATCTGTACATAGATAACATCATAAAAGCCATGCACAACTTGGTGGGTCAAGTTACTACTGAGGTTATCTAGTCCCGGAAGCTGTTGGACACCTTGGTAGGCAGGTGTATTTTTGAGAACTTTATCAATGCTGTATTCCACCAGCACTTCTAGATCTTGACGTGCCGCAGGAATCACTCGTTCAACTAGAACCTGACTCACGAGACGTGCAATTTCAGCAACTTCATTAGTATCATTGAGGTCAATGTACTCACTTTGGTTTTGCTGCACGAGGAAAGCTGTCATTTCGCCCTGTTTAATGGAACTTTGAACCTGGTTGAGTAAGCTCACGACCACAACTTCCGTTAAATCTTCAGCAATCCCGGCGACAAACCCCTGGCTAGCTTGTTTCTTGATTTTCTGAAGATCAATGAGTTTCGTTTCATTCAGTCGAATCGTAACAGGAAACACCCGTAACAAACGGGAAAACCGCAGCCAATAGGGAACGGGTAAAAATAGAAAAACATCATACCAACGCCAGAGCATAGCATCTCGCCAGCTAACCCCTTTGCGTCGCTTACTAATAAACCAAGTTCGAGCAATAAACTCCACCAGGAAGATCATGCCAAAGGGAAAGTCAATAATGCCAAAGTTATCAACCGGGCGGCCGTTCTCACCCGTCGGGCGAAAATAGTTGGTTGCGATCAGGGGCTGGATCTGCTGCTTGAAGAAATCCAACTCTTCACTGGCATCCTGGGCTTCAAGATAGTCTTGACTCCAAAAGGTATTGAAGGCTGACTTAGCGGATTCAGTACCGGTATGATCACGCATTAAATTCTTAATTCGCTCCAGAGTACCGGTTTTATCTGCCACCTGGAACGGGTTGGTGTCGATCATCTCCTCAGAGCGATCGCTCAACTCTTGTAAAATGCTTTCGACCTCTGGCGAACTCAGCCCGTAATCAAACACCGCATTTTCGAGTTCTTCAACTTGCGCCAAATATTCTTCAGTATCTCGATAGGGTTCAATGCCCTTAAAGGTGTCATACCAAGTCGTCACCCACGGCTCATTAAAGAGGACAATCGGCTCCTCTGGAAAGCTATACTCCCAATCTCCCCAACTAAAACTGAACAGAGTCACACGCCCCTGCAACCAAAAGTCCCGCAGTGGAATGTAGCTCAAATCGAAGCATACCAATATTAGACTCAGCGTCGATAACAACGCCATTCCCTGCTCAAAGCGACGAATCGTCCATTTGACTGGTTGTTTCGAGCGACTTGAAGAAGATTGGGAGTGAGGAGAGAGAGTCATCGGCTTATTGGGCAATCGCACCCGGTAGGACAGAACACATCTGTAGATCTTGCCTCGACTTGTGGGCAAGCGCAATGGCTGAGTGCTAAATCCCCGGCCAACAAAAAAAGGGAGCGATCGCTCTCCCTGTTTGCATTTTCTTGATTATCCCAGTCGAGAACTCTGCGGTCGGTTGTCCATTACTCACGCTTGAACAGGGGGGCGATGCTTGCTCTTTAATCTCGCTATTATTCCTGGACAGCGCTAAATCACTGTGCCATCCGGAATCACCGCATTTTTCAAGATCACGACTATACCGCTACGAATATAAAAGCCTTCATCTTCACGATTAGATTCTTCAATACGATCTTTATTGAGAATCAAGACCTTTTTACCAATACGAGCGTTCTTGTCGACGATCGCCCGTCGAATGGTTGAACCTTCTCCAATACCAATCGGAATCTTCGATCCAGGATTGTCCGCAGCGCCATTATCAGCAGAAGCCTCGTAGTAGTCAGCCCCCATTAAGAGCGCATCCTCAATCCGGCAGCCCGACGAAACCCGTGAGCGAATGCCTAAGACCGAATGGCTAATATGACAGTCTTTAAGAATACAGCCTTCCCCAATAATCGACTCCTTAATCTCACAGTTGAGGAGCTTTGTGGGTGGCAGATAGCGTGCCCTGGTATAGATAGGAGCTTGCTCGTCATAAAAGCTAAACGCTGGCTTCGGTTGCATCGTCAGAGCCAAGTTGGCGTCAAAGAATGCCTCAATAGTGCCGATATCCTCCCAATAGTCATCAAACAGGTAAGCCTGCAAGTTATAGTCTGACGCTGCTCCCGGAATAATTTCTTTACCAAAATCAGTTTGATGGCTATTTTGCTCCAAGAGGTCAATCAACACCTGTTTCTTGAAAACATAGATCCCCATGGAGGCGATATACGGTTTCTGACGAGCTTCATTCGCATTGAGCCCTAGAGCTGTGGTGTCAACTTGCATCTGAGCTAAGACATCCCCCTTCGGCTTCTCGCTGAAATCGATCACTCGCCCCTGATCATTAATCTTCATTAAGCCAAAGCTAGAGGCGCGTCGCTCATCAATAGGAATGACGGAGAGGGTGACATCGGCATTCGTCTCTCGATGCCGTTCCACAAAGCGAGCATAATTCATGCGATACAAGTGATCTCCAGAGAGAATGAGGATTTCATCCACATCCCATTCCTTAAAAAGCCAGAGATATTGACGCACGGCGTCGGCTGTCCCCTGAAACCAGTCAGGATATTCTTTGGTCTGATGGGCAGCCAGGACTTCAACAAACCCATCACTAAAACTCGAAAAATTATAGGCACGGGTTAAATGACGATTTAACGACGCCGAGTTGAACTGGGTTAGAACATAGATCTTATTGATGTTGGAATTGATGCAGTTGCTGACGGGAATATCAATGAGCCGATATTTGCCCGCGAGAGGAACTGCGGGTTTTGCGCGGAGCTTCGTTAAGGGGTAAAGACGGGTTCCAGCACCGCCACCCAAGATGATCCCTAGTACTTTTTTCACGAAAAACCTCTAGTAAACTGCCAATTTTATAAATGTTCCATGACAAGTGTAAGCGGGCCTGGCCGATTTTGACAGACGCTCTTGGGATTAAGCACAGTCGGCGAAGCCAAATTCAACAGTTCTTTTGT
>JBMYQW010000378.1:0-5062 GCA_049601735.1 Spirulinaceae cyanobacterium | reverse complement strand
ACCCACTCGAACTCCCATCAGGGGATAAATACAGCGTTAAGTTCACACGGATGGGATGCAATTCGCCCCTACAGGTTGGCAGGTTTTGGGGAGTATCCTGTAGGAGATCGCGTAGGGCGGGCATCGCCCAAGCTGTTTGCTAGCTTGGCGGCTGGATAGCAAACTGCCCGATCGCCTGCAACCGTTGCAACCGCTGGGTGAGATCTTGGGTGAGGGCTTTTGATGCGGTTTTGAGAGACTGGCCATCGTAGTCCGAGACCGCGATCGCCTCGCCAATATTAACTCGCGCAGCACAACCCTGACGCGGCACGGTTTGGGAATAATTGAGGCTAATCGGCACAATCTTGACCGCTTCTCGGCAACCCGCTTGGGCTTGGAGGGCGATCTTGGCCAGGCCTCGCTTGAGGCGAGCGACCCGAGCCTGGCGATAGATGTCCCCCTCCGGAAAAATCACCAGCATCTCGCCCCGCTGCAAGAGCTCAATCCCATGGGCCAGCGTTGCCGGATTCACACGGCGGGTATTGACGGGAAAACAGCCCAAGCGGCGGATCACCCAGCCCTGCAAGCCACGCATTTCATCGGCGGAAACCATAAACCGCAAATAGCGCCCGGTCGCGTTGCGTCCGGTGGCGTAGGGAACCAGCAGCGCATCCCAGCGGGAGCGATGGGTGGGGGCAAGGATCACGGGGCCGGTGCGGGGAATATTTTGTTGACCGTGGATTTCGATCGCGCTGAAGTAGTAGGGCAACAATACCCGATGACCGAGGGGGTAGGCGATCGCTCGAAACCAGGGCGAAACACGGGAAGAAACAGCAGAGGAGGAGAGAGTGGGCATGACCTCAAAACGTGAATGTCGATGGTTCTACCCTAGGGTCAGACCCCGGGAGGTCTCATCCCCCCAATGACAGTTTCCGGAAAGTCACGCCAAACTACTGGGGTTAGATCCGTTTAAGGCGGTTTCGGATTAGCCAATGCTGTGACAATTGCTGGGCTGCGGGGCGATGCCTTGATGCGGTGGAACAGGTTGGGTGGATTGAGCAGACTGGATGAGCTTTGCCGCAGTTCCCAGCCATTGCTTGATAGGTGCAAGGCCCTGTCGCCGGGCAAAACGAACCACCGGACTGACCCCCGGCACTTTGCGAGCAACACGAGCGGCTTGACGAAGGCCAGGGGTCTGATCAAACCAACAAGTAGAAATATCACTTGCTGAACTGCGCTGGCTGGCAAAACAGCGGGTGGTAATCAGGCGATTCGCCTCAGCATTGCGCCACTTAAACACATTGAATGCACCATCAATACTCATGGCCGATCGCTTGTGGCGAATGGCATCTTTGAGCAATGCTTCAAGAAAGTGGATCAACTGTTTGAGCACCTTGCCATTGACTGCATAGCAATGGGCCCCAGTATTTTCACCCGCAAAGTCCTGTAAAAGGGGAGCGCCTAATTCACAGTTGGGGTTGTGTCCACGGGTACAGTAGCCAAACTGCACCAGATCCCAATCCTGGCTGGCGAGTTCTGTGATTAATGCCGTTTCGTATGCCTTGAAGTCGGGGGTGAATTGCAAATCATCTTCAATGATCAATACATTCTTTAAGTTGGCTGCTTTCGCCATCTTGAGAACCTTGAGGTGACTTAAGAAGGCTCCTTTTGCGCCAATTGACTTAAAGGGGAAAGCAACTTCCGGCCGAATCGCGGTAACTAACTCAACTTTCCCAGCTTCAAGGGGCATATCGGCTTTTTTGAGTTCGCGGGTTATTTCGGCACGTCGATCGGTTCTTTGGGGTAAGTTGATCACATAAGCGCGATCGAAAAAGTCCATAAATCTCATATTTCTCCGGATGGGTTTGAGGGGAACATTAAAGGAATCTTGATCGGTATTGCAAAACTCAAGGCTGATGATTTCGGGCTATTTCACGGGTGACGATTCTAACCGCGCCAGCCAGAGGTGATAACGTATTTCCTATGATGTTGCTCTTGCCCAACTGTCACAAGATCAAGTGAAGCGAGGTGGGTTGGGTAATTCTGGACTTGAGCAAATCAATATTTTGTGATACTTCTAAAATGTCCATAATGCTCTCCCTCTGAACTGGGGATAATTCAGCAAAGAGGATCGCCAAAAGTAGGGTTTCGTCCGGTCAGATGACGGATCTAACTTGAGCTGATTTTTCTTCTAGCGATCCAGCATCCGGCAGTTTCAGATCCTTTGGGATCAGAAGGGTCTCAGTTGTTAAAAATAGGATCAGTTTCACGATAAATTGCCTGTGCTGGCGATCGCTTCTGAATTAAACTGTGTCAACGAAATGCCAAGGGTAAAACGTCGGTTTTGCGATCGCAAAATGGCGGAATTCCTATAAAATACCTCCAGGTCGCCACGAATCACGCGGTGATCATCTGAGCGAGTGTTTTTGGGCGTGTTTTTGGGGAGATTACAGCGATGAAAATCATCTTTTTGGGGACACCACAATTTGCCGTTCCGAGTCTAGAAGCCTTTTGCCAACATCCTGGCTTTGACGTTGCTGCGGTGGTGACACAGCCGGACAAACCCCGAGGTCGGGGCAAGCGCCTGATCCCCTCGCCGGTCAAACAGGTGGCCGAACAGTACAGCATCCCCGTCTGGCAACCCCGCCGCATTAAAAAGCATCAAGAGACTTTGAGCAAACTGCGCGAGGCCCAAGCGGATTGCTTTGTGGTGGTGGCCTACGGACAAATCCTCTCGCCGGAAATTCTCGCGATGCCGCGCCTGGGCTGTGTGAATGGTCACGGCTCCCTCCTGCCCCAATATCGCGGTGCTGCGCCGATTCAATGGTGTTTGTATGACGGCGTGGCGGAGACGGGCATGACCACGATGCTGATGGATGCGGGCATGGATACGGGGGCGATGCTACTCAAATCGGCGATCGCCGTTCACCTGCTCGACAATGCCCAAGACCTGGCCGTTAAGCTGGCGGCGGACTGCGCCCGCCTGCTCCCTGAAACCTTGCAGCAACTCGATCGCGGCGCATTAACCCCCACAGCCCAAGACGATGCCGAGGCCACCTATGCGCGGTTGATTACCAAAGACGACTACCGTTTGGATTGGTCAAAGCCTGCGATCGCCCTCCACAACCAGATTCGTGCCTTTTACCCCACTTGCACCACTACGCTGCGTGAACAACCGCTCAAAATTCAAGCCACGATTCCCTTAAGCGCAGATTATCGAAACGAATTGCCGAAAGAATGGCGCGATCGCCTCGTCAACCTCCCTGACTTTCCCTCCGCTCAACCGGGTGAAATTGTTGGCTGGGTCAAAAAAGCGGGGTTTGTGGTGCAAACAGGCTCGGGTCAATTGCTCGTGGCAACGGCCCAACCCGCAGGCAAACGGGCCCAATCTGGCTGGGATCTGGTTAATGGTCTCCGGTTGCAGGTGGGGGAGGTTTTGGGGGAAGGGGTTTAGACAATGGTGAATTCCGCCAATTGCGCTTCTCAACTTTGCGTACATTATCTATTGTTCGCAAGCTATCTAAAAATGAACAGAGATCTCGTAACTCTGTATCACTGCGATCGCCTTCAAATGGACGAACTCGGATCAAGTTACCATAGTTTTTCTCTAGCTTTTGCGGTGTATCGTCAATCATCAATACCTGATCAAGATTGAAACCCCGTCGTTTTACCTTCTTAAGATTTTTAATCCAATAGAATGCTGATTCCATCGCATCGTAACGTTGGGTACAGCGTTTGGCTGACCAAACAAATTCTAAGGCGTTGGGATTGGGGAAAATGAGATCAATAACCTCTTGAACATAGCTTGTCCCTGCGGACGACCAAACAGCAACTTGGAACCATTCAAAAACTTGGGCAAGAAATGGATTGAGATGAGGGCGGCAGTATATTGCATAGTCCTCAAGCTGAAAATCAGGTGCGTAGCTCAACCGCTCTTCAGTGGCGAAGACTAGGGTTTCATCTAGGTCGAGAATAAGCAAATGACGATTCACGGAATTTTTTTAGACAAGGATCATTGTTCCGTCACCGTATCCGGATCAACGCCCAGCTCCCGGAGCTTCGCGGCGAGTTGATCGGCCCGTTGACGTTGTTGGTCGCGCTCTTGCTCGGCTTGTTGCCGACTTTTACCTAGTTCCACAAACGTCAAAAAGGGTTGATCATCGGGCGTGAAAATTTGCAGGGGTTCCCCCAGTTGGGTGACAAATCGAATCCCGAGACGGGGGCTAACCCAGCCGTTGATGTTTGGAATGCTCTGCAAGGTTGTCCCCGATCGCCGCCAGCCGCCCAAATCCATGACGTAAGGGTTGTAGAGGTAATATTCCTCGACGCCAAAACGCGCGTAAAATTCCAGCTTGGCCGCCATCTCGCGGATGGTGTTGCTCGGGGAGAGAATTTCAAACACCACCTGGGGGGCAATGCCGCCTTCTTGCCATTGTTGATAGGAACCGCGATAGCCTTTGGGACGACCCAGAACGACCATTGCATCCGGCGCACGGCAGGTTTTATTGTCACCTTCGAGCGGATACCAGAGTAAATCCCCTGCCACAAACACATCCTCCCGTTGGGCAAACAGGAGCTCGAGGTTCTCTTTGATCGTGACAATCCATTGAAACTGGAGGGTATTGTCTGCCATGGGTTGACCGTCACTGTCGGGATAAACGAGGTCGAGGGGCGGTGGGGCAAGAGGATGAACCATTCTGGGCTGATGTTGTTTTAGAACATGAGCTAAGACGCTCTTCCATAACTATAGCAATTTCCAACTGGCGCAGAATCGTGCGAAAACAAGACCCAGAGCGCGATCGCGCTCTGGGTCTTAGGAAAAAATTTCAGTTTTTTATCCCGTAAACAGGAGGTGCAGGTTTCAAACCATTAACGTAAACTTAACGCTGGATTCAGCCCCTGGTGGGAGTTTCAGTGGACTGACCCACCTCCCCCTGCAGGTACTCCTTCCAAGGGTCGATGTTAGATCCCCTCTTGGGAGGGACGGTCTCGCGCAGCGATGAGCGGGGTGGGTCGGGTCTGGGCCGCCATGGAAGACTTGTGAATAAAGGGTTTCACGCTTAACTTCACACCAGTGGTTTCA
>JBMYQW010000377.1:0-5092 GCA_049601735.1 Spirulinaceae cyanobacterium | reverse complement strand
CTCAATCTTAATTATTCATCTCAAGCAGAAGTCGCCTTAATAGGGTTGACGAATGGTGACTTGTTTCGGATTGGATCAGAAGGATTTAAATCGTCCTTTCAGCAGACAATCCAAGCATTGACCAGCACGGAATCTTTTGTTCGGATAACCTTGGTAAATATGAGAAACTTCTTAAAGAGAATAATCTCTCAAGAAAAATCAAGGAATATAGTTATTCTGTGGGACATTGACGAAAAAAACGAGTTTGCTTCCCTTGCAAGAAAATTGGCTGTTCATTGGGCGACGGTAGAGGTAAAAGGAACACTCATAGGAAAAGAGATAAAAGAAACTAGAGAGAGTACTATCAGTGCTTTGAATCAATGGGCAGACTTACTTGAAGGGAAAGAAATACATCTACCTAATCTAGACGTAAACGGAGATAAATCACATTGAATACCAGGTCAAAAATATCCCCTGCCTTTGAACCCTTCCTTGCCGATAGTGGTGAGGATGATAAACGAGATGCCATTGTCATTTACCAAGCCCCTCCCCTTGAAGGGATGCCGCTGCGAGGACGCCTGCGGGTACTAAAACAGCGATTGGATACGGTTAAAGCACAAGCGAGAGCAATTGAACAGAAGGTTTTAAGCCAGTACCAAGAAGCCAGCCGTGACTTGGGTTATGCAGAACAACCGCTCGAAACTGCCCCGGTGGGCTCTGACGCGCTGCCCGTTACAACCGTTGAAGTCACACGTAAAACGTTAGCAGCATTGGCAGAACAACCCGATGTGGTTGCCGTTCTGCCCAACCAACAGATCAACCTCATTCAACCCCAGAAAGTTGCCTACGAAGCATTACTACAACAGGCACAACGCAATGGGCTGACCTGGGGACTGGAACAATTGGAGATTCCCAAACTGTGGGAAACCACCCAAGGTCAGGACATTAATGTCGCTGTGCTGGATACAGGAGTCTATGGTGCGCATTCAGCCCTCAATAATCGAGTTCAAGACTTCATCGTCATCGACCCCCTTGGGCGACGCATCACCGCAAAACCCGCCTTTGACTGCGGCCAACACGGAACCCATGTTTGCGGCACGATCGCTGGTGGCAAAGATGCCAATGGTGTGGCGATCGGCGTTGCCCCCCAAGCCAATCTCTTCGTCGCAGGCGTTTTGATTGGCGACACCACCCTCCGTACCCTGATGGAAGGAATCTCCTGGGCCATCGAGCAAGGCGCAGACATCATTAATATGTCGCTGGGCATGAGCTACTATGAACCCCTCTTTGCCGAAGTCCTAGAGATCCTGCTCAATCAATATGGCATTTTACCTGTGGTGGCAATTGGGAATGAAAACCATGGCAACAGCAGTTCGCCTGGAAATGCTTACAACGCCTTCTCGATCGGCGCGGTTGAAAAGAAATCAGCGAATAATTTAGGGGTTACATCTTTCAGTAGCGGCGCTAGTTTAGTCTTTCCCGGCCAAGAACCCAATGCTTTAGTGACTAAACCTGATGTCGTTGCACCCGGTGCTCAGATTTACTCCTGCATTCCACCCACCAAACGCCCCAACGGAACCTTTGAATACAACTTTATGGATGGCACCTCAATGGCAACACCTCATGTGGCTGGCGTCGCCGCTCTCTTGATGGCAGCCAACCCGACAGCACCCGTAACCGAAATCGTCAAAGTCCTCAAAGAAACAGCCGATCATCCAGATGGTAAAAATCTCCGACCCTGCAACCGCTGGGGATATGGAATGATTCAACCCGTTGAAGCACTCAATGCCCTTGCCTAAACTTAAACCAGGAGCAAGCATCATGTCTAAGCACAGCATCAGCCATCCAAATAAAATTAGTCCTGAGTTTGCGGCCCGGTTAACTCAACTTGAGCCGCAGGAGAAAGTGCGGGTGATTGTCTTGCTGGAACTTAAAGAAGCTGAAAACAACACAGGAAAGCGTCAATCTCGTAGCGAACGTAAAGCTACCATAAAAGCCTTACAAAAATCCACAGAGCAGTCCTTGGAGAATATTGAGCCAATTGTCAAGCACTTCAAGGGATATCTTTTGTCTCAACGCCCTGATCTATTGGGCTCTATTCCGATTGAGATCGCTGCTGCTGGTATCGATGCCTTAGCTGAATCCAACGCAGTTAAAGCAGTTATAGAAGATCAGGAAGTTCATCCAGGACATTCAGATGATTCCGTTGAAATTAGCTGGGGTACTTCTAGAAAGAATTGATCGTCAGGTTTCATTCTTCTATCAACAACAACCCTAATTCCCCCAATCCAACCGAAATACTTGGTCACTCGTCTCGCCGCTGCCATATTTCACAAAACCCCCCGACACATAGATCGACCCCTCATGCACAAACGCCGCATGGGCATAGCGCGTCCCTGGCAAAGGCGGTAATTCCTGCCAAGGACTCAGGGAACCATCGGCTTTTAAGTCCGCCGCCTCCACCGTGGCCAGCACCTGATCTGCGCCCCCCGCAATTAGCACCAACTGATCTCCCACCAACACTGTTGTATGCCGCTGCCGCGCCACCGTCTCGCTAATCGGCTCAAACGCCGACAGTGCGCCCGACTCATCCACCTGCGCTGACCAGACCTCCCCGGAGACCCCGCCCGCAAAATTCGTCTTGCCCGCGATCGCCACAATCTGCTCCCCGACTACCGTTGCCGTCACCCAGCTAATGGTTGTGGGAAAGGGTTCCAACTGCTCAAACTCGCCCACCGTTCCATCTGCGGCAATGTCCGCCGCAAAGACCGTATCAAACACCGCTGTGCCCTTTTCAAATTCCCGCGTTCCGCCAATCACGTAGAGCCGATCGCCCACGATCGCCACTGCATGAACCGTGCGCGGCTCTGGCAGTTGCCCCACTTCCTGCCAAGCGGTAATATCGCCATCCGCTGCGGGTACGGCCCGAAAGATGCGATCGAAGACCTTGCTGTCGGGCCCAAACTGATCATCGCCACCGATCACATAGATAGCGCCTTCGTGGGCGATCGCCTGATGATGCTGGAGCTTGAGCGGCATCGGTGCAGTCGTCTCCTGCCAAGCGGCCAAAATCCCCTCGGCGGTCAGATCGGCAAAAAACACCTCATCATGGGCACGGGTGAACGCATTCCAGCCGCCGAGCAGATAGACGCGATCGCCCACCACCACTGTCTGGTGTGATTCCACCGAGAGGGGGATCGTGCCAGCGTTATGCCATTGCTTCGTGGATTGACCCGTGGTTTGCTCCGCTGGGGTTGGTTCCTGTTTGGGAACAGGTGCTGGCGCAGGGGTGCAGGCAGCGATGGAGCCGAGCGTGAGTAGGACAAGGAGGATGGTTGGGAGCGGTTTGGGCATAATATTCAACCTGAGTTTCGTTTAAGCGAAGCCATCGCCTCCTTCACGATATCGATGATCTCATTGTCGAACCCGGCAGACGCTCGATTTGGTTTCTACCGCTGTTGTTCTGCCGATGTGGGTTTGAGCTTCTGCCCAAGAAGCCTGCGTTCTTCGGGAGTTAAACCTCGAATCATGTGTACCAGAGAATCAACCAGACGAATGTTCATCGTAATGTTGAGGGAAGAGCGTCTAATCCTCAGTTTAATGGGAAGGGGAATTGATGGAGTTGCATTCGATCGCCCCAAGCCATCGGCGATTCACATTAGCAAATTTACAGCGGTGAACCCACCAGCGTAAAACCCGCCCAATTCATTGGGTGAGGATAAGCTGCCTGGGTTGCCAGCATCGCCTCGCGCAGGGCCCGGGCCTTGTCGCCATGGGCAGCCAATTGCTGATAAAAATGCACCATCAGCTCGGCGGTTGGGGCATCGGGGATCGACCAGAGCGACACGACCACCGTATCCGCCCCCGCCGCCATAAACGATCGCGCCAGCCCGACCACACCATCACCCGTAATCCTGCCCTGTCCTGTGTCGCAGGCACTGAGCACCACCAAGTCCGCTGCCAGATCTAGTTGCGCAATCTCCCGGCTGGTCAAGAAGCCATCGGTTTCGCGGGTCGGCGTCAGGGCCAGCGCCCCGGCCAACTCTACGACGTAAACCTTCTCTCGTGATGCTGCCACCTGAGCGGGCACACCATTGATCGTTACATTGCCGCTGATCGTCACCGCACCAGGTGTGATGAAGACATTACTCTCTCGTGCCGTGGGTTGGTCGTCCACGACGGGTTCGCCGTAGGCGTTGAGCTGGGAATCAAGATCCAACAGACCATGGGTGGCAAAATGGATGATCGGGGCTGCGGCGATCGCCCCCCGTACCTGCGCTTCTGAGGCGGCTGGCCCCAGTAACGGCTGTGTGTTCAGGAGCGCGGCAATTTCCTTTGCCTCCGTCTCTGCACCGGGTAGGTCAATGAGAGGGGCAGTTTGCCCCGGCAGAGTGGGCATCGCCGGGTTGCCGATAATCAGCGACGCGGGGCCAGCGTTCAAGCCCGAATCAGCATCATCCGTGAGGCGCAAGACTTGCACCGAAGGGGCGCTCACGAGCGTATGCTGCTCGATGAGATAGGTTCCGTTGAGGTCTTTAAGCGCCGCGAAGGGGATCAAAAACAGTGCATCCTGGGGCACGAGCGTGACATGGGCTTGGGGATCGCGGGGTAGAAGGGGAGCGATCGGTGCGATCAGCAACTGATACATCTGCGCCGAAAACGTCTCGCCGGGTAGGCTGGCATTGACGTTCTGGCCGCGACTGCGTCGCCGGATCGCTTCATGGCGAGTGCGGTGGACAAAATGCCGCAGGGACTCAATGCCGGAGGCGGCGAGGTCTGCGCTACGGAAATGGATCTGCCCGTCGGGCTGAACAACCCAGGTGAAGAGTTGATTGGGCCGGTTGGCTTCAGTGCCCAGCACACGCACCTCATCGCCCACTAAGGAATAGAGCACAATGGTCGTATTTTGCTCGCGGGCAGTTTGGCGGATTTGCGCCAGGGTGAGGTCGGGAACCGCTGTGCGGGGCTGATTTTCAGTGGCGCTATATTGCTGCACCAATTGCTCCACCAGCGCCTGACCGCGACTGGCTTCGGCGACGACCAACGCCGCCTCGGTTTTGCCCTGGGCCACCAGGACTTTTTGCAGCAGGCGGTAGCTGTGAGCCTGTTGCTC
>JBMYQW010000376.1:0-5100 GCA_049601735.1 Spirulinaceae cyanobacterium | reverse complement strand
CAGGTCTGGGGCAACCACGGGGGGATTGCCCCTACAGGATCTCGAAAATTACAGATCTCAACTTGGTCTTGGTTTAGATGCGTGAGCAAAGCGACAGAGCCCTACCATAGCCAATTCACTCTGACCACAAGTGACCCAGGCAGCACCAACACCCCCCCGTAATGTTGTAATGCGTACTGTCAACACCTCCTTTGACTTGGTTCGATTTTACCACTGGTTTCCATGAAAATCACGATGTTTTTTGGGGGGAAATGTGCTAAGGCTTAAGTCTGTGATCCTGCCGATTTTTATGCACAATAGCCAATGCACTCTATAGAGAATGGCATCAAAATTAGGGGACTAGCTCCTCCCAGCAGCACGATGACTTAAACGATTCAACTATCGGTCTGAGCTAAAATGATGACCCCGGCTGATTGAGAAACACCACCTCCGTTGCGGTGCTCTCCCGCCCCAAAATCGCATTACGGTGTGGGAAGCGACCAAAACGCTGGATCACGTCGTAATGCCTGCGGGCATAGTCGAGGGTTCGAGCGTGGGCCGGCTCATCCGGAAGCTGGGCAAAGCGCTGTACCGATTGGGTTTGGTGGCTGAGGTTTTCGCTGTGTTCGAGGGGCAGGTAGTAGAACCACCGCTGTACCGGCAGGACAGCTTGGTCGAAGCCTTGTTTGATTGCGGCTTGGGCGATCGCCAGCGCCTGAGCATCCTGGGCAAAGGATTGGGGTGTGCCGCGAAACAGATTGCGCGAGAACTGATCCAAAATAATCACCAGCGCCAGACAGCTCAGGGGCTCCGCTTGCCAATCCTTCAGTTGGTTGTGGGCAGCCTGCTGGTGCAATGCCAAGAAACGGCTACGAATTTCGGCATCAAATCTTGCATCTTTGCGAAACCATTCTGGACGTTCCTGGCCGTAAGCTGGATCGCTGGGTTCGCCAAACCAGAAGTTGAGCACTGTGCTGGCAGCATTACTAACCATCATTGTAATGAAATCTAAGCGTAATCCTTGAGAACAATCATCCTTCGCAATATCCGTAGCGCGGGCATCTTGCCCGCCATCGATGCAAATTCTTTATCTAAACCCTTACCGGATTATTCTCTGGTGGATGTATTGAAACCCCATTACGCCATCTAGCGTCCCACGATATACTCCCACTAAACCCCAACTCAACCCCAGAGCAGTAGCCTTTTGTCCCCAGTCTACCCTTTGCTCAAATCAATATGACCGACGCTGCCCCACCTGAGCCTAACCCAACCCCACCGCGTCCACCCCGGTGGCGGCGTTGGCGTTGGCTGCTGGTATTCGGTCTGACCAGTGCCGGAGTGGGGTGGATCGGATTTTGGCTAGTCTTGCAGCAATACGTGCAGCCCTTTATTGAGCGCCAAGTGGGCAATACCCTAGAGCGCCCGGTAGAGATGGGGCGCATCACGCGGGTTTCCCTCAACCGGATTCACTTTGGCCCCACACGTCTCCCTGTCCAGCCTGATGACGCCGACCATGCGATCGCCCAGGCCGTCGAAGTCCGGTTTACCCCCCTCAAGATCGCCTTGCAGCGGCGTCTGGAGTTGGATATTACGCTCAAGGATTCCGCAGCCTACATCGCCGAAGACGAGACCCATACCTGGCTCAAAATCCCCAAATTTGAAGAGGGCAATCTACCGATCAAAATTCGGGTCAGCGCGATCCGGATTCAAGACGCCACGCTGGATCTGGTCAAACTGGATGCAGGCTTTCAACCCACTGCGCCGATCCAGCTCCAGGTGGAGCGGGGCGCCTTGCTCATCCGCGACGGCGTCAAAGACATGGGGATTGCGCAGTTGCAGGGGGGATTTGTTGCGGGGGGACGCTTCACGGTTGATGGCAATGTGGGCACAGAAGGGCCCTTCTGGGATGGCTTGAACGGCAAGCTGGCTCTGAAATTGCAAGACATCAATCTGGCAGAGGTGGCGCGGATCTTGCCGCCGCTGCCGCTGGAAATTCGGCAAGGCGAAGCCAGTGGCAATATGGTGATGGCGCTGGCGGGCAACCCGCTCGATATTGACACAGCGCCGGAATTTACGGGTGTCGCACGCCTGAGCAATATTGTAGTGGCAACCTCACTGGTTGAGCCCGTCGTGACGGTGGAGCGGGGGGATATTCGCCTCCAGGGGGAGGTGGCGCAGCTCGATGGTTGGCGGACTCGGCTCGGCGAGATTCCCTTGCGGATTGGCGGCACGGTTTCGGCGGCGGATACATTGGCGAATCGGGTTAATGTCCAACTCGAACCGACGGCGATCGCCACCCTGCTCGAAACCTTTAACTATGAGGATCTGCTTCCTGTGCCCGTGGCCGGGTCGATCGCCCTCAATGCAACCCTGTTTGGGCCCCTAGAGCAGCCCAAGATCATGGGGCGTGTCGTTAATGCTTGCCCAGAACTGGGGAGCGATCGCCCTGCTGAGAGTCAAGCCCAGATAGAAGCTGGGCTCACACCCGATCGGCGCACGCGCCATTCAGTCCTGCGCAATCCAGTCCTGCAAAGTGCCAACCGTCAACAATGCGAACTGCGCCTCGATCGCCTCCCGTTTCGCTCCCTCCTGGCCGACTTTCACATCGATTTGCTCCAGCAGCGCCTCACGCTCCAGCAAGCCGGACTCCAGCCCCGCGCAGGCGGCATGATCCGTGCCCAAGGCGGTGGCATTCTCAAGGGCGCCAGGCCCCTGGCCCAACTCAAGGCCGAGTTTGCTGAATTGCCCGCCGATGCGCTCCTGAGTGCTTACGGGATTCCCCTACCCGTGCGAGTGGGTTCAGTCGGAGGAGAGGCGCAGGTTTTGGTGCCGATCCGGAATTGGCGTAAGCTCCAGGCCACTGTCGTCAGCCAAGTTCTGGGGGGCGTGGTGCAAGTGGGCAATGTCGAACTCACGGATCAGCAATGGTCGGGACGGGTGATCGCTCGAAACCTTAACCTGCCTGCCCCCCTTGCGGTGCGCGATGCCACTGCCAATCTGCAACTGGGCGGTCGCCTCGATCGCTTCGGTTTGGATACCTTCACGGTGGCCGGTCAAGCCCAAGCCCAAGTGGGTCAGGGTCGCCTGACTGCCTCCCGGTTGGCGCTGGCGGGAGGGCAGTTTTCAGGGCTCGTTGAAGCCCAGAATGCGGATGTGGGGGCGATCGCCGCGAATTTCCTCCCCGCCCAATTCGCCACACTCCCGATTGGCAACCTCAACGGCAATCTGGCGATCGGCGGGCGGCTCCGCGGCGGACAACTGCCGGATCTCATCGGTCAGGGTCAGATGAACCTGGCGCTAGCCGGCGGCACAGCCACACTCCAAGCCCTACGGCTCCAGAACAATCAACTCACCGCCCAAGCCCAAGCCAACCAGGTGCAATTGAGTCAGGCGGCGGCCCTGATTCCGGCGCGACTGCCGTTAAACCCGGCTGAATTGGGGGTGGTGGATGCAGCGATCGCCCTCCAGAGTAACCTCACGCCCTTGCTCCAGGGCGATGTCACGGCGATTCTCCAGCAAACCAATCTGGAAACCGATGCGGCGATCGCTGACCTCAGTGGGGGTCAGGGGCGGGCGAAAATTAGCCTCCGTCAGGGCCAATGGCAGGCTAACCTCAGTGGGCAGAACCTGGATCTGCGGCGACTCTCGCCCCAACTGCCCGCCTCACTGAATCAGCCTGCTTCGGGGCAGTTTCAGTTTACGGGGCGCATTCCTGAACAATTTAGCCTCAATAGCCTCGCCTTCACCGGCCAGGGCGCGGCGCAACTGGGTGAGGGACGCATCACCGTCCCCAATGTGCGACTGTCGGGCGGTCGCCTCAGGGCCCAAGCCCAGCCGCAAAATATTGCCCTGCATCCCTTTCATCCCCTGCTGCGGGGGCGATTGGTGGGGGATGTGAACGTCAACATCCCGTTGCAAAACGTCACGGCGTTGACGGCGACCGGGCAAGTGAATTTGGATCAGGGCGTTTCCCTGATCACCAACCCCCTGGATATTAATTTCCAATGGGGTCACGAGCGGCTGCGCCTCGATCGCCTCCATGCCAAGGATCAGCTCACCGCCGAGGGTACGGTGGATATCAACTTGGCAAGGATCTTGGCAGGGGCAATTGGCCCGGACGTGATTCGGGATCTCAATCTCACCGTAGATGCTCAGAACCTACCGCTGCAACCAGGATTACGAGATTTACGCCAACTCGTCACCCTGCCCGTCCCCACGGAGCAAGTCATTCTGGGTGGGACAGCCAGCTTTAACGGTACGGTACAGGGGAATGTGCGATCGCCTGAAGTGACTGGGAATTTAAGCCTCGATCACTTCGCCCTCAACCGCTGGGCGTTTGATCCGCTCCTCAGTGGCCCCGTGAGCATTAATCCCAATGGCTCGACGGTCAACCTGACGGGGGCAAGCGATCGCCTCATCGTTGCCCTGGATGATCGCTATCTCCCCACCCGTTTTGATGTGCAACTCCAGGAGTTGCAAGCAACCGGGGTACGCGAGGGCAATTTGCTCAAAACCACGGTTGAGAATGTCTCCCTGCGGCGTGTTAAAGCGTTGGTTCCGACCAGCCTACTGCCGCCGCTGGTGGCGGCACAACCCCTCTCGGGCCGGTTGACGGGCCGCTTTGACGTGAATCTCAATACCTGGGGGATTGCGGGTCAGGTCGCCATTTCGCCCTTTATGCTCGGGCCGCTCCAGGCCAGCACCTTCACGGGCGGGGTGCAATATGTGAATGGGGCGATCGCCCTCGAAGATGCCGAACTGATCACGGGCGATACCCGCTATGCTCTTAGCGGCCGCCTGATTCCCACCGGCCCCGACCCCGAGGTGCAGGCCGAGCTTGAAATTGTCCAGGGGGATATCCAGGATATTCTGGCCGCCCTGGAAATTGCCCAACTCTCGGATCTGCTGCGCTTGGGTCGCACGGTGAGTAGCCCGGCCACGGGGAGCGCCGCTGATCTCGATACCGTAGCAGTAGGGGATGGCGATGCGCCGCTCCGGGCCCAACTCGATCGCCTCTCGGAAATTCTGGCGCTCAATCGCCAAAATGACCAGAACAGCATTGATGCGCTCCCCTTGCCGCCCCTAGACGTTGCCTCCGGCGCAATTACCGGGCGAATTTCC
>JBMYQW010000375.1:0-5125 GCA_049601735.1 Spirulinaceae cyanobacterium | reverse complement strand
GATCCTCAAACTGGGGGTCATAGAGGGCGACCCGGCGGGGCATCCCGTGCAAACCCAGGTAATGCATTGGCAAGAAGGTCAAGTTCGTGCCGATGAAGGTGAGCACAAAGTGAATTCGTCCCAGAGTTTCGTTGTACATCCGACCCGTGATCTTCGGGAACCAATGGTAGATGCCCGCGTAGAGCCCGAAGACCGAGCCGCCAAAGAGCACATAGTGAAAGTGCGCCACGACGTAGTAGGTGTCGTGAACATGGAGGTCAAAGGCCGGTGTCCCCAGTGTTACCCCGCTCAAGCCGCCAAACACAAACATGGCCAGCAAACCCACCGCAAAGAGTAGGGGCGAAATGAGGCGGATCTTGCCGCCCCAGAGGGTGGCCACCCAGCTAAAGATCTTGATGCCCGTGGGAACCGCCACAATCAAGGTGGCGATCGAGAAGAACATCCGCATCCAAGCGGGCGTCCCACTGGTGAACATATGGTGAACCCAGACAACCAGGCCCACCAGGCAAATCGCCAAACTGGAATAGGCAATCACCTTGTAGCCAAAGATGGACTTGCGAGAATGGGTCGAGACCACTTCCGACATGATGCCGAAGATCGGCAGAATCATCAGGTAAACCGCCGGGTGGGAATAGAACCAGAAGAGGTGCTGATAGACCACCACATCGCCGCCCATCTCGGGGCGAAAGAAGCCAGTGCCGAAGTTGATATCAAAGAACAATAAAATCAAACCGATCGCCAGCACGGGGGTGGAAAAGAGCGCCAATACCGAGGTGGCAACCATCGCCCAGCAAAAGAGGGGCAACTCATCCCAGCGCATATTGGGAATCTTGAGCTTGTAGATTGTTACCAAAAAGTTGAGCGCCCCCAAAATCGAGGAGGTACCAATGGCCACGATCGCCAGAATCCAGAAATTCTGACCCATGTTGTTGGTAATCAGACTCAGGGGCGGGTAGGCGGTCCACCCGGTTTGAGCGCCACCAAAGTAGAAGCTAATACCCAGCAGCACGGCGGCGATCGGGTTGAGCCAGAAGGCGATCGCATTCAAGTTGGGGAAGGCCATATCCTTGGCCCCAATCATCAACGGCACCAGATAGTTGCCAAAACCGCCGATCGCCGCTGGCACGATCCAGAAAAAGATCATGATCGTGCCATGGTTCGTCAACAGGGTGTTGTAGACCGTAGGGTCGAGCACATCAGGATTGGGAGTGGAGAGTTCCGCCCGCATAAAGAGGGCCATCACACCGCCAATCAGGTAAAAGACGAACGCCGTGACCAGGTATTGAATCCCGATCACTTTGTGGTCAGTGTTGTAGAGAAAATAGTGATACCATTCCCATTTTTCCGGATGATCATGGCCGGAGGGGGGCGGCATATGGGTGGGTGATTGAAGTTCAGCTTGAACCATGGGTATTTAGGTAGCAGTGTTCAGTTCGCAGTTCGCAATTCACAGTTCGCAATTCACAATGTTCAGTTGACAGCCCATCGGATTCCGTAGGGTGGGCATTGCCCACCGTTGCGTAACCCAAAAACGATTCGGCTCACAAGCAAGACGTTGAAAAGAAAACGGTTAGGGCTGGGCCAGGGCCGTTTGCATGGTTTCAGGGTCAAGTCCCATCTGCTGGGTGTAGTTCTGGAGGCGATCGCCCGTGGTGCGCGTCGCAACTGTTTCTGAAACCGAGCCTTGAGCGATCTGGTTTTCGCTGATCCAGGTCGCAAACTCATCGGGGTCATGCACGACAATTTCCGATCGCATGCCCCCGTGATACGCGCCACAGAGTTCCGCACAGACGATCGGATACCGACCCGTTTTCGTCGCCAGAAACCGGAGTTGGGTGGGTTGACCCGGAATGGCGTCCTGCTTGAGACGGAACTCCGGCAACCAGAAGGCATGAAGGACATCCTGGGCGGTGATGGTGAGTTTGACATCCTGTCCCACCGGCACGTGCAACTCACCCGAGGTGATGTTGAGGCTGGGGTAAGTGAAAATCCAGGCATATTGCATCCCCAGCACATCCACTTCCAGATCAGGCGGGGCCAGACCTTCCGCTGGCGTTGCCCCCACGCCGTATTCAGGACGCTCGGCTAGCAGCAACGGATCTTGGGCATCGGTGGGCAAACTGGCAAGCTGCACCTGCGCGGGCTGGGCGTGATGATGGGCCATCTGACCCACTGTGTCAAAACCACCCATTTGGTTGTAAACCTGTACCCCATAGATTCCCAGGGCAATCACAATGACAGTGGGAATCGCGGTCCAGAAGACCTCAAGGGAAAAATTGCCCTCGACATATTCTGCATCCGTTTCATCGTTAGAGCGTTGGCGAAACCGAATCAGGGTGTAGATAATCGTGCCTTCCACCAGCAAGAAGAGGGCGGTGCCAATGCCCAACATGACATTGAAGAGGTTATCCACCAATGGAGCCTGTGCGGAGAGCTGCTCCGGGAGCAAGTTGTTATGTTGTGCATACCAGACGCTGATGGCTGCTACCGCGATGCCGATGGTGAGCGTAATCAGTGAGCTGGGGATTGTTTCTTTTTCTTTGGCCATATGCCCTCGGTCCAGATCAGGGGACGCTGCGGATGTTCCTATCTATCCTAGGCATGGCTTCTGGACTGAGGCGGGGAACTAAAAGATGTTTTAAGAAGCCGCCTGCCAAGGCTACCTTAAGGAGTCGGGGCGGCCGATCGCTTCTTCAGTGCTTCCGCCCGACGCCCAGCGACCTTGTTCTGGGGCTCATGCTGGAGCGTTGTTTCGTAGGCCTCTAGGGCTTGAGTGATGAGCTGTTTTTTCTCGTAGACGTTGCCCAGGTTGTTGAGGGCGATCGTATATTCCGGATACCGCTTGATGGCGTCCTTGTAATGGCGAATGGCAATGTCGTACTGCTCCTGCTTGAAGTAGGAAAACCCGATCGCGTTATAGATCAGGGCAATGTTTTCGGCCTCCACCTCGTCTTTTTCCGCGAGCTTGAGGGCTTTTTGCAAAATCTGTACCGCTTGCACGTAGAGTTTCTTCTCCAGATAAAGACTGCCCAATTCGTAATATTCCTGGGCTGTGCCAGGGTTCTGCTGGAGCTGCTTCTGGAGCTTGCCAAAGCGGGTTTCTTGGCGGCGGGTCTTGAAGATCTGCCGAAAGATAAACAGCGCCACCCCCGCGAGGAGGACGAGCAAAATCCCGATGTAGAGGGTGGGCAGGGATTCTTCGTTGAGCAATTCCGGGAACAGGGTGGCAGGGTAGGGCAGGACGGGAGCAGGATTGAACATTGGGGAAGGTGAGCATGGCTCACCAGACAAGGATTGCAAAAACAAAGCACTACGGGAATAGAGAGTTGTCGTGCTAGGGCGCAAGAGCATTATGGGACAAGTTAAGCGGCGATCGTTCGGCACAGACCATTAAGCCAGAAAAGATCCCCCAAACACGACCCAGCCAACAAAGGTTAATACGTGCGGTAAATAGGGCGTGTCATCAATTAACCGCAGAAGCCTCATGGGACAAGGGATAGAGCGCCCGACCCCAAAAAACAGGGAAAGGGGCTGTAAGCCAGTCGCAGTCAGAGTTTGAAATCTAAATTTTGAAATCTAAATAATGATGACAGCCCCTAATACGTGCTATTAATCGGGGGGCGGAGATGAACGCCGCCGGGAGGAGCGCGGCGGACGCTCTAGAGCTGGGCGTTCTGGACGTTGCCGATCGCGCCTAGAGCGGGCAGGTGAATCCGAGCGATGCTGGGGCGATCGCCGCGCGGCCGGTGGGCGATCGCGGGCGGCTCGACGGGCGAGGTCTTCACTGGCAGCAGCAAAAAAATCCCGGCGTAGATAGGGGTATTCGCCCACCCAGAGGTTTTGGCTAGGAATATAGACATCCGTCACCGCCTTGATTTCCGCCAAGTCCGGCTGATTCGAGAGCACCAGACATTCTGCCACCTGACCCGGTGCGAGCAGCTTATGCATTTTTTGCAGGGGGGCTTTAATCAGGGTGCGAAAGCCGGAGCGATCGCCAATTTCGAGATTAATCCGCCGCTCCCGATTCTCGATAATCACCAGCTCACCCCGTTGATTAAAACTCTCGTCTTCCCGAAGCACATCTTCGGTAATAAACACATCCAGCACCCGCCCGCGCCAAAAACCGCTATATTGCCAGCGGCGGTATTGGCCGTTGCGCAGACCCGCTAACCAAACCGGTGCCCAGAGCCAATAGAACCCCATGACAATGCCCATCACCAGCCAGGCGCCCGGCAGCGCCTCGCCCGTAATCCAGTTCACCAGCAGCACCACCACCACGCCCAGCACAGAAATCATCACCCGTTGCAAGATCTCCTGAAGCCCGCCCCGCATGGCATTGTATTGGGGAGCCGTGGCTACAACCGGAATCAGTTGTTCAAATTTCTCGCGGGTGAGGGGAATGAGCATTGCTGTTTTAAGATTGCTCCCAAAAGGTTGAAACGTTCCGTAGGGCGAACATTGCCCACCATTTGCAGAGTTTAACGGACAGGAAATATTGCGCCTGCCTCGGATCAGGATTTCTGGGGCGTTAGTTTTAAAGAATCTTCTCTAAACCATAGACCAGGGTCTTGAGTTCCGTCACCTTACGCACTGCCAACAGCACACCCGGCATATAGCAGGCGCGATCGCTGGTGTCGTGGCGCAGGGTATAGATTTGCCCCGGTGCGCCAAAGATCATTTCCTGGTGGGCGATGTAGCCCGGTAGCCGCACGCTGTGGATGCGAATATTTTCGGGGGCCAGCCCCCCTCTTGCACCGGGCAGGGTCTCGGTTTCTGAGACCTGTGGGGGATTGAACGGTTTGCCCAGCTCGGCCAGCATTTGGGCGGTTTTGATTGCCGTGCCGCTCGGGGCGTCGGCCTTTTGGTTATGGTGCAGTTCAATAATTTCCAGGTGCTCAAAATATTTGGCCGCTTGGAGCGCGGCCTGCTGCATCAGCACCACGCCAATAGAAAAGTTAGGAATAATCAAGCAGCCCGTGCTGGCTTTTTCTGCAAACTCAGCTAGATCCCGAATCTGGCTGTTGCTGAGGCCGGTGGTTCCTACCACTGGCCTCACACCATAGGCAATGGCGGCTCGCACGGACTCATAAATCGTGCTGGGGTGGGTGACATCGACCATCACGGC
>JBMYQW010000374.1:0-5147 GCA_049601735.1 Spirulinaceae cyanobacterium | reverse complement strand
TGCTGCCAAGGTGACAGGTGGTATTTTGGCGGCGATCGCCGCCTATCCCCAGCTCACACCTTCCGGATTTCTCACGCACTACTGGGAACTTTTAGAAACCAAACAGCGTTGGGTAACAGTAGCAGGGGGGCAGGGCAAGCTCTTGGGTTTAACCCCCCAGGGTCAACTCCGTGTCCGCTTGAGTGCCCCCGGTGCAAGTACCGAGGTGATCTGTGCGCCCGGCGAAGTCCAGATCGGCTACCCCGACCCAGGCGACTCCAACTTTCTCTCCTAAGTCAGGATGTAAACTCTGCCATCAACCGTCGGGAATATAGATTACAATGCACAACCGTAGCCTTGTTCTCCTCGTCTGTTCAAAATCAAGGTTTAAGTTTTTCAACTTCACTTTAAGGATCTCATGAGCCAGACTCGTCATCCCTCATTCAGACTACTCCGTAGTTCTCTGCTGACCAAAACCCTGGGCCTGCTCAGTGGCTTAGGTCTGCTCAGTAGTGGTCTGGCTTGGTCCCAAACCGATGTGTTTGTGGATAATCTCGGCTCCCCAGCCCCCAGCACCGCTGCCCCAGCGCCGGCCCCCGCTCCGCCACAACTCAACAAAGCGCCGAAACCAGCGCCGGCCCCAGCACCTGCGGCTTCCTCTGCCCCCGCTCAACCCCTGCCCGCCCCCACGGTCTCGGTGCCGCCGCCCCCAGCGCCTCGCCCGAGCGCCCCAGCCGCTCGTCCCCCCGTGGCAACGCAGAATGCCCCGCAACCGACCCGTCAAACCCAGGTCTACATCGACCAGACGCCCTACGGTGCGCCTGCGCCCCAACCCAGCCGCTCGCCTCAGGTGGTGGTGAGCGATCGCGCCTCCAGTTGTAAAACTGTTGTCCAGCAGGGTCGTCTTACCCAAGGCAGTTGTCACAGCCGCCAAACGGGTGCTCCCTCAGCCGCTCACCCACAACGACCGAACGCCGCTCCGCCCCGCGTGCCGATTCCCGGTGCGCTCAACCAGCCGCCTCGTCCGCTCGCACGTCGGGGTGTACCGCCCCTTAACCCCCGCAATGGTCAAAAGTCCAATGGTCTGCGCCGGATTGTCCCCCAGAATTTCAATCTGCCGACCCTGATCAATCGGACGCTTCAGCGTCCCGCACCCTATCCCAATAATGGCAATCGGGGTCTGCTGTTTCCTTTGGGTATCCCGTCGGAAATTAGCTCGGTGTTTGGTTGGCGTTTACACCCCATCTCCAGGGATTGGCGGATGCATACCGGAACTGACTTTGCTGCACCGCAGGGAACACCAGTACTCGCTACGTATCACGGTGAGGTCGCTCTTGCTGAAACCGTGGGAGGTTACGGCCAGATGGTCGTGATCCGTCATGAGGATGGCTCTCAAGAGTCTCGCTATGCCCATTTGGCCCACATCTTTGTCCAACCCGGTGAATGGGTTGAGCAGGGCGATGTGATCGGCTTGGTGGGGAACACGGGCCATTCCACTGGCCCTCACCTCCATTTTGAATGGCGGCATTGGGTTGCCAATAGTTGGGTTCCCGTGGATGCGGGGCCACAACTGGAATGGGCGCTGTCCGAAATGCGTCAAGCCATGTTCCGCACCCTGCCCCCAGAACAGCAAGAACAACTGGCGGTTGAGTTCGTTGAGCCCGAACCCACCATTGAGTTGGGTCGTATGGCGCTCGGAAGTGGTCTGTTGCTTTTCCCTGCCGAAACCATCGCTCCGGATCTCAATACCCCCGAGGTGGTGGCCGTTGAGGCAACAGCACCGGAATCGAGTCCTGCCGTAACCACCATCGCTAGTCAACCGAGTCGTTCCACGTCTCCCGCTGAGGTGATGCAACCTGAAGTTTCCCCCACGGTTGAGGCAGCCCAGGTGAGTTTTAAGCCTCAACCGCTCTATCGCTTGGAACAATCTCGACCCAACCAGCCGCTAAAAGCAGTGCCCTCAAAGGCGTTGCAAAACCCGCGGATTCGCCCTTAGAACGTATTCAAAAACGTCTGAAACCCTGATTTGGTGGTCGCTTTCTAGGCTGTTGACCTTACAGTATTTTCTGCTTCCGTGCTTGCAGGAGAGACGCCTGCGCTACGGTTGACCCATTGAATTTTTCGTCATACAGGCATTTTGCCCGCCACTGTTTTTGCATGAATTTTTTCACTCGGCTTTATGGGCTTGGACAACCTGTAAGCTACCGCCAGCGTAGAGGCGCTGTTCGCAGGTCGTAAATCCTGCTTCTTTGAGTTGTTTGACCAGATCGCTCGCCAAGAGTTGCCAGGACGTTTCGGTTTCGAAGAGCCAGAGGAAGGTGGCTAGACCCGGCCAAAGGATCGGGTTGGTGGGGGGATGAAAATCGATCAGCGTGAAGATGCCACCGGCTTGGAGAACGCGATAGACCTCGCTTAGAATCTGCTGGCGTTGACCCGGTTGCATCTCATGCAAGGCTGCACTGGTATGTACCACGGCAAACTGTCCCGCCTCAAAGGGCATCGCTTCGGCGAAGGCTTCAACATATTGGGCTTGGGGAACATTTGCCTGGGCCCGAGCGATCGCCTTCGGGGAAGCATCCAAAGCCGTCACCTGTTGCGATCGCGCCGCTAAAATTGCCGTCACAGGGCCCGCGCCACAGCAAAGATCCAGCACGGGCGTATCGGGCTCAATCGCAATGCCCTCTAAGGCAAGCTGTCGAAAACGAGCCTCACCCCCCACCGCCAAAGCCGCGATCGCCGCAATAGAATCATAGAGCCATTGGTAGCGATAGCTGAGGGGACGCAAAAAAGTTGCCATGGCGAGGACTCACAGGAATTCCGCAAAAACCATCGTACCGCTGCGCTGTCAGATCCCCGTGTGCCCAACTATCTTTGTTACAATCAATGAACAATATGAAAACAAACTAAAGAAATTAGCGTAATGGGTTGTACTGGCATTCTGCTGCTAAACCTGGGTGGGCCTGACACAATTGAGGATGTGGGGCCGTTCTTGTTCAACTTATTCTCCGACCCCGAGATTATTCGCCTGCCCGTTCCCTGGTTGCAGAAGCCCTTGGCTTGGTTGATTGCCACCCGACGGACAAAAACGTCCCAAGAAAACTATCGTCAGATCGGCGGTGGCTCACCCCTGCGGCAAATTACTGAAGAACAAGGCGCGGCCCTCAAGGCTAACCTCGATAGCCGGGGCTTGGACACTAAGGTCTATGTCGGGATGCGCTATTGGCATCCCTTTACTGAGGAAGCGATCGCCCACCTCAAGCAAGACAATCTAGAGCGCCTGGTCATTCTTCCCCTCTACCCCCAGTTTTCGATCAGCACCAGTGGTTCCTCGTTTCGGCTCCTGGAACAAATTTGGCAAGAGGATACCGCGCTCCAGCAGATCGACTACACGGTCATTCCTTCTTGGTATCAGCATCCGGACTATTTGGCAGCGATGGCCGACCTGATTCGGGAACAACTGGAGCAGTTTGAGCAGCCCGATCGCGTCCATATTTTCTTCAGTGCCCATGGTGTGCCCCTGAGCTACGTCGAAGAGGCAGGCGATCCCTATCAGCGTGAGATTGAGGACTGCACCCAGCGCATCATGACCACCCTAGGACGCCCCAACCCCCATACCTTGGCCTACCAAAGTCGGGTCGGCCCGATTGAATGGCTACGGCCCTACACCGAAGATGCATTAGAAGACTTGGGCCAGCGGGGTATCAAAGACCTGGTGGTCGTGCCCCTGAGCTTTGTCTCGGAGCATATCGAAACCTTGCAAGAGATCGATATTGAATATCGAGAAATTGCTGAGGCAGCGGGGATTGAACAGTTCAAGCGTGTGCCCGCCCTCAACACCCATCCCCTGTTTATTCAGTCTCTATCACAGTTGGTCACGGATGCCCTCGAAAATCCGCCCAAGAGCTTTGCCGAAGTGACCCATATGGATAAACAAATCAAGATCTATCCTCCCGAGCGTTGGGAATGGGGTCTCACGGTGGCGGCGGAGGTGTGGAACGGTCGCCTTGCCATGCTGGGCTTTTTTGCCCTGCTCGTAGAGCTGCTCAGTGGCAATGGCCCGCTGCATTTTGTGGGTTTATTATAGAGATTTTTAGGTTGCTAGCAACTCCGCAACTGCCGCTTGGATAAACGTCTCATCCACCGGGTTCTGATAGGGATTACCCGCCCGATGGCCCCAAATCGAGGGAATGGGTCGGTATTCTGCCTGAGGAATTAACTCAGCCTCCGCCTGACAGTCTGCGGGCGTGAAATAGAGATCCGTGGTTGCAGGCATCACCAACGTGTGGGCGCGAATCGATCGCAAGGCCCGAGCATAGTCCCCCTGATACGTCGGGTTATCGCCAAGATCACAATGGAGCCAAGTGTCGAGCATGGCTAGCAGATCATGGGGGTCTCGGCGACGATAACTGGCTTCCCAGCTTTGCAACAGGTAATTTTCTAAGGTGTCGTAGCCCAAACCGACGTAAAGGCGCTCTCGATAATAGGCTGGCGAAGCAGCCCAACTGGCATAAATTTGGGCAAAAGCGCGAAAGCCGCGATCGGGCATGGCCTCAAAACGAGTCCCGTTCCAAGCGGGGTCAGCGGTCAGGGCGCTGCGCAGGCTCAGTAAAAAGATGCGATTGTGCTCGGTAGTGCGGGCTGTACCACAGATTGCCGCAATACGTTGGATGCGATCGCTCGCCAGCGCCCCCCAGTGATAGGCCTGCTGCGCTCCCATTGACCAGCCATACACCAGAGCAATTTGTTCAATCCCAAACACTTCTCGTAGTAGCTGATCTTGAGCGCGGATATTGTCAAGATGACTAAACCAAAATCCCTGTTCTTGCAAGCCACAATTTGGGTCATTGCTGGGTGAACTGGAGAGCCCATTGCCAAACATATTGACAATGATGATGAACCAGCGGCGCGGGTCAAGGATGCGATCGGGGCCAATCAGCCAGTCAATATCCGGATGCTGCGCTCCGTAGGAAGTGGGGTAAAGAATCGTATTGCTGCAATCGCCGTTCAGCTCCCCATACGTTTGGTAAACGAGTCGGGCTTCCGGCAGCGTCGCCCCGCATTGCAGCGTAAAGTTCTGGAGCGTAAAGACATGGGGTAGGTTGGGCATTGGTCGTTAGGAGATTTGCCAAAAAGAATGTACATCGTAGGGTGCTGTATAGCCTTCGGCA
>JBMYQW010000373.1:0-5153 GCA_049601735.1 Spirulinaceae cyanobacterium | reverse complement strand
CCAGCACGTTCTCAGCCCCCAGGGCAGCGGCGGCGATCGCTGCCACCAAGGCCGAGTCAATCCCGCCACTCAGGCCTAGCACCGCCGTTTTAAACCCACATTTTTGGGCATAGTCGCGCACACCCAGCACCAGTGCCGCCCAGATCTCGGCTTCGCGGCAAGCGGTGGGGGGGGCGATCTCGCTTTGCACGAGATCGCGCCGGGTCAGGTCGTAGGTGGCGATCGTCAACCCAGTTTCAAACGGGACTGCCCGGCAGACCAGTTCTCCCCGACGGTTAAACGCCACACTCGCCCCGTCAAAGAGCAAGTCATCGTTGCCACCAACCTGGTTGGCATAGACGATCGGCAGACCAAAGCGTTGGGCAGCGTGGGCCAGCATCGCTTCGCGCAGAGCTTGCTTGCCCACCGTGTAGGGCGAAGCGGAGAGATTCACGACCAGATCCACGCCCAGCTTGGCGAGGTCGGCGATCGGATTGACATGATAGTTGCGTTGCCCCCAGAACTGCTCATCATTCCAAAGATCCTCACAGATCGTGACGCCAATATTGCGCCCCGCCAGTTGGAAAATATTCGGCTTTTGCCGCGCCTCAAAATAACGGTCTTCATCAAAGACATCGTAGGTGGGCAGCAGCCGCTTGGAGAAGAGGCGCTGGACGCGCCCTTGCGTGAGGAGCGCGATGCTATTAAACAGCGGCTTTTGGCCCTTCTGACCGGCCTCAGGGTTCACCGCCACCACGCCCACGAGCACCGCCAACTGGGGTGGCAATTGTTGCGCGAGTTCCGGCAGAGCCTGACGCATCGCGGCAATGAAGGCGGGGCTCAGAAGCAAGTCGCGGGGCGGATAACCACAGAGGGAGAGTTCGGGCGTGAGCAGGAGTTGGGCGTTCTGCTCTACGGCCTCCTGGGCAGCGGCGACAATTTGTGCGGCGTTGCCGGTCAGATCACCGACGATGGGGTTGAGTTGGGCGATCGCAATTTTCATCGTAGGAGCAGCATCAGGGACGCTAGCGGAAGGGTTGATCAAGGATAATGCAACTTACTCCCGCGTGAGGCGAAACCAATAGCTGTAGTCTTTGGGCTGACTCTCGACCACGACATTCGTCACCTTAACCGTGTAACGCGTTTCAGGCTCTAAATCATCGACCTGCCAGGCGAGGTAATGCCCGAGCATGGTGGGCGCTGCCGAAAAGTCTTTGTCCTGAGCCCGAACAACATTTCCCTCAGCATCTTGAATTTCAATTTGGGCTTGGGCAAAGTCCACGGTCTGCTGCGGCTCGGGCAGCAAAAAGAGCAGATGGGGATAGCCCACTTGATGGTCGTCCTTGCGAAAGAGACGCTGGGGATAGTCGTGGTAGGGATAGGCAATAAAAGGGGGCACAGTGTCCACCGATCGCTCCTCCGGTAGCTCAATATGCAGGGCGATTTGACTGGTGAAAAAAATCTGATCTTCGGTGGCGTCACCCGTGCGCGTGGTCGTCTCAATACGGCGATAGTCAGTTCTGCCATCGGCGCGACCGATTCGCACCGTTTCGGCGAAGGGGTTGAGCAACCAGAGGGCGCTGTTGAAGCCCCGGCGATGATCTTGCAGCAGCGAATCGATCATGCTCTCGGAAGTGGGCAGCGTCGCGCGGGCAATGCCCTGACCCACTTGGGATTGATAGACCTGATAGCTCAGACTGTTGATATCGAGAGCTTTATCGACGCCTGTGGCGCACCGTTCGGTTGGGGCGTCGTTGTCCGTCTCGGCGTTGGCAGCACGGACGAGGGCAACGGCTGCGATCGCCTCCTCACCCGCCGCATCGCGCAGCAGCGGCGGTAAGTCGTGCAAACTGCGAATGGCGTTGATGTGGTTGAGCAGATTGATCTGTTCTTCATTTTTGAGCTGTCCGGCCTGGCAGCTCTGGAGATCGGGCTGGCTGGCATACAACTGATCCCAGGTCGCAGTCTGCTCAAAAAAATTCGCTTGGGGCAAGTTGCCCCACAGGGCGGGGCCGTATTGAGCCAGCCCTAAACCGAAGAGAATACAGATCAGGATCAGAATAATGCGCTGGTTACTTGGGGGGGGGCGTCTTGCATACATAGGTATACATCGGGGGGATGTGCCAGGAGATACAGGGAAAAAGATGCACGCCAACTCGGGCAAGTCATCTTTACCTATCATTGCAGACGCTCGGTCTTGCTGTGGACGTAAATACCAGGTTTTCGCGATTGGATGTTCGGAGTCGAGCCCCTAGCGTGAGTTGAGCGCGAGGGGCTCGATGAACTAACCTAGCCCAAACTCAAACGCAACTGCACGTATGGGGAGGGGATACATGGCTCTCTGCTTTCACCTCTGCTGCCGACGCCAACAAATTAGAGACCGAGAGCCCCAGTAGCCGCACCCCTACCCTCGGTTCAACGTGGCCTGCTAATAGTTTTCGCCCTTGCCCACCGATCGCCGCCGCTGATTGAAACCCCTGAGCCTGGGTACAACAGCGGGTGATTTGCCGAAAACTAGCGTATTTGACTTTGAGGGTCAGGGTTCGTCCAGCGCGATCGCAGGCTTGCAACCGCTGCTGCACCTGCTCCGCCAGGGGAATTAAGGCATTCTGCAGGACATCCAGATCAAAGTTCGTTACACAAAAACGTGAACAACTCTCTTAACGACCCACTTTGTTAGCCATCTCGCGGAACATCTGCATACTGCCACCGGCCTTACGCTTCTTGAAGGTGGTCGTTGTGCCGAAATACTGGGGCGCGAAGGTGGGTTCTGGCTTTTTCTCTCCCGGCATCGGTGTTGGCTTGGAGACCGCCGCTGCAATAATCGCAGCCGGATTGGACATCGCAGGAGCAGTGGACGTTGCAGGGGCAGGAGTCGGCGAGGCTTCTTCGGTCTCGGCAGGGGCTTCAATGCTCTCGGTGGAGGCTGCGGGAGCAGTCGATTCAGCAGGGGCAGTCTCCGCAGAAGTGGACGCAGCCTCAGGGGTCGGTGCAGGCGCTGAATCGTCGAGTTGAAGGAAAAAGTCTTCTTTATCCTTTTTTTGAGTGAGATTTTTAATAAAGCTGATCATAAGAATCGTATGAGTCTCCAGAAATAAAACAAGTTTGCAAGATGGTGATGATGACCGGATCAACCTGTTCGGATCGGGATGAATTGCGCCGATATTCCGCAGCGATCAACCCAGCGAACAGGCTTAAGAGTCTAGACGGGATGGGAGAGGTTATCTGCCTCAAATATTACACCGATCGCACCCCCTAAACTTACTCCGCACCCAACATCTGCAATCGATACAAACTCGCATAGAGCCCTTCCTGCGCCATCAGTTCCTCATGGCTGCCCGTCTCCACTAACTGCCCCCGCTTGAGCACCAGAATGCGATCGACATTCCGAATGGTTGAGAGACGGTGGGCAATAATAATCGCTGTTGAATGCTGCATCAGGCTGTCCAGTGCCTCCTGCACCAGCCGCTCCGTTGCCACATCCAGACTCGCGGTCGCCTCATCCAACACCAGCACCCTTGGTTTCCGAATTGCCACCCGCGCAAAGGCCAGCAACTGCCGCTGCCCCCCCGACAGATTTGTCCCCCGCTCCCGCAGCAACGTGTCATAGCCCTCGGGCAACTGCTCGATGAATTCCGCTACATTGGTCACTCGCGCTGCCTCCTGGACTTCCTCAACCGTGTAGTCATCGCCCAGCGTGATATTCCGCTTCACATCGCCCGCAAACAAGAAACTCTCCTGCAAAATCACACCCACATAGCGACGTAAATCCGCCTGGGGTAGCTCTCGAATATCGACCCCATCGATGAGAATCTTGCCCTCGCTGGGGTCATACAGACGACAGAGGAGGCGGATGATCGAGCTTTTGCCTGCGCCAGTGGGGCCGACGAGGGCAACCTTTTCACCGGGCTTGATCGTGAAATTGAGATCCTTGAGAACCGGTTCATCGGGCTTATAGCCAAACGTGACCTGCTCAAACTGGATCTCACCGGGTAGCTCCGCCGATTGCAGGGAATAGCTGGAGAGATCGCGCTGTTCACTATCGCGGATTTCCACGGGCTTATCCAGCAGCTCCGTGATCCGCTCCACCGCCGTAAAGCCGGACTGAATCATCGTGAACTTTTCGGCGAAGCGACGGATTGGGTCAAAGAGCCGCTGGGCGTAGAGAATGAACGCGGAAAGGACGCCAAAGGAAAGGCGATCGCCCAGGATAAAAACGCCCCCCAGCCAGACCATCCCCGCTACGGCAATGAGTGCAATCCATTCCAACGTGGAGGAAACGGCTGAATCGTGGAAAATGGTTTTGTTGATTTCGGCTTGATATTTCTGGTTCACCGAGCGAAACATTTCGCTGTTGAACTGCTCCCGGCGGAAGACTTGCACAATATTGATACCAGAGACGTTCTCGCTCAGAATCGAGTTGAGCTTCGAGAGTTCTTCCCGAGCCTTGTAGTTGGCACGACGATATTGCTGCTGGAAGTAGATAATCAGCACACTGACCGGAATCAGCAGAAAAATGAGCAATAGGGCGAGCTGCCATTGCAACCGGATCACCGTCACCAGAATGACCAGGATATAGACAATATCGCTGAGGATACCCACCGCACCGGTGGCAAAAACATCCCCGAGAGCTTCCACATCATTGGTAATGCGCGTCACGAGCTTCCCCACCGGGGTGCTGTCAAAAAAGCGCGACGAGAGAGAGAGCACATGGGCAAAGAGGTCATTGCGCATCCCGGCGGTAATTTCTTGCCCCACCTTTTGGGTGAGATAACCCTGTAGCGAGGTCAAGGCGAGGCGCACGAGGATGGTTGAGGTCAGCAATAGGAGCAGGCGGTTAATTGCCGCACTGGTGCTGAGATCTTGCAGAAATGACCAAATCTCCTCCTGGCGCAAGACCGAGATCGCCTGACCAATGATCAGCGGCTGAATCGCGCCAGCGGTCGCCACGGGCACGAGCAAAATCATGGAGATAATCAACGTTGTCTGACTCTGCCGGGCGTAGGGCAGCAGCCGCAGCAGCAGCCGCCAGTCACTACTTTGCTGGTGGGAGGGAAGATTAGGAGAGCCAGCCGTCATGGTAGAGCAGGGGGAGGAGGTGAATAATCTGGGGTGATTGAGGAGATCAAGAAATCCCCTCCCAAGAGCTATCCATTAGGCAGAAGTATGTAGAA
>JBMYQW010000372.1:0-5158 GCA_049601735.1 Spirulinaceae cyanobacterium | reverse complement strand
GGGCGGGGCACAATCAGGTGGGGGACGGGGTTGGCGGCGACGTAGCCTGTATAGGAAACGCCGCCGGCAAAGCTCCCTTTGTTGTATTGGTCATGGACGAGCGGCGCGACAAAACCAAAGATCAGCACACCGGCCAGGAGTAGGGGCACAAACTTGAGCAGGAACGTGGTGACGCTCCGGGGCATGGGCAGGTAGTTAACGTAGAAGTCGTCTTGGGGGTGAGTCATGGAAGGCAGAGGGATGAAGGATGAAGGCAGAAGGATGAAGGCAGAAGACGTAGGGTAGGCATTGCCCACCAGGTAAGGATTTCAGCGAACAGCAAGATATCGGGCAAATGGATTAATCCTGCTGTCTGATGCGCAGGGGCAACGCCCTACACCGTTTGTTCTGCATAAACCGCAGGCGGCACAGGCGTCCCGGCAGGGTTAGGAATCGCCCGCAGGAGGATGCGATCGCCCTGGAGCTTGACGGTAAAGGTAGGTACTTTCTCCGTAAAAGGCGGCGGCGAGCAGCCATCTTCTGGGCGGTATTGGTAGCCGTGCCAGGGACAGGTAATGCACCCATCCATAATTTTGCCCTCACCGAGGGGGCCATTTTGGTGTTGGCAGACGTTAGAGATGGCGGAGATTTTACCGTCGTATTTGAAGACCGCGATCCGCTCGCCGGAGAGGGTGACGACTTTGGCCTGGTCTTCTGGAATTTCGGTGATGCTGCCAATATCGGCAAATCCATCGGCATCGAGGGGGTAGGTTTCATGATCGCGCGCCGCCTCTTTCCGTGCCGCCCAGAAGTGGACGCCGAGAATCCAAACGAGGCCGATCGCCACCGAAATGGTCAAAACCGGGTGCTTGTTGGTTTGCAACGCCCCGAGGAGCACATGGCCCACCAGCAGAGCATAAGCGATATAAACGCCCATGTGCAGCGCTTTCCAGATCGGTGCAGTCAAGTTATGCAGCCAAAAGTCATGACTGGTAAAGGCCATTAGCCCCAGAATCAATAAGGCAATCACACCGAGCAATTCAAAGGGAAAGGGGATAAAGCCAAAGTTGGTATTGCCCGTGAGCAAGCTGACGATTGGGTCGAGATTGCCCGCGTCGTGATACCACATCATTGCCCGCCGCGCATGGTGCAGCCCTAAACCAAACATCACCACGCCCATGTGGCGGCGGTTAAAGAGCAGCGGGTAAAATTTGGGGCTCAGGCGCGTTAGCGGGCCGATGGACAGAATGACATGGAGCAGCAGAAACGCCGCTGAACCGTAAGCCCGAATCCAAACGCCCCGCAGGCCATTCTCAATATCGGGCCCGCCAAACCATTCGGCTGTACTCACAAACAGAAACACATAGAGCGCCAGCGTTCCCGCCAGCAGCAGGTCGTAAATAACTTTCTGTTGATTCCACTGAATCGATTTATAGGCAACACTCACGGTTGTTTTCCTCGGTTCTCAATGTTTTTAAGGCGATATGTTTTTAAAGCGATCGCGGTTCAAGCGGGGATTTTCAGCGTCAAGCAAAAATTTCGAGCGTAGATCGTGAGGACTAACGCGGGGCAGGGAAGCCCAGCCGTATGAACTTAACACCGTGTTCAGCTCTTGGTGGGAGTTTGAGTGGGTTGACCCACCTCTCCCTGCGGGTACTCCTCCCAAGAGGAAATCCAGAAATCCCCTCTTGGGAGGGGCGGTCGCGCGTCGCGCAGACCGGGGTGGGTCGGGTGCTTATCGCTCTTGAAACCCTTTCATGAAGGGGATTTTGTGCTTAAATGCACGCCAGTGAGGGAAACTCAGCCCCTACGCTTATTGCGTTAACTCGGCAGGCAATTCAACCGTCGAGATAATGCGCTGCGTACCATTGCTGTAGATCACAAGCAATCCGGCTTCACCTTGCATCGCCTCCGGGAGGGCAAAACGACGGTGCGATCGCCCCGCCAGCGCCCCCAAGAGCAGGGCATCCTCGCCCAGTTCTTCCGGGGCTTCGCTCCCGGCTTGCCAATAGAGCAGCAGGTCGGGGGCTTTAATCACTTGGCTGGGTTTGACGAGCAATGAGCGATCGCCCTCCTCGGTAATGGCCGCCACATCCAGGCGAATACCCCGGCCCCTCAGGGTGGCCGGCTCGACCGCCTCAGCGGCTTCAATGTCGGTGGCAAAACCAGCGGACTCAATCAGCGGCTCGGCATCGGCTCCTAGGGGTGGGTATTGGGGACGCAGCACCAAGGCGGCAATAAAGGTCAGCGGCAACACCACGATCAGAACCGTAAAAATTGTTTGGTGGGCCTGGCGGCGGGCGAAAATCATGACGTGCCTCCCTCCGCAACAGGGGTAGTCTGGGCGGCGGCAGTTTGGGCAGCGCGGCGATGGGCGGTGCGCTCCGTGGGGGTGGTTTTCCCCCGGACAAGGCGCACGGCAAAGAGCGGCCAGAAGATTAGCATTCCAGGCACGATCAGAATGCGGAACAAAATGCTCCAGCCTTTCACGTTGGGGTCAACTCGGTGGATGCCAAAAATCACAAAGGGCACGGTGAAGATTAACCCCGCAATCACGTAGGCATGAACCACCTTGAGCAGCCAGGCTACGAGGGCGATCGCAGACTCGTTCATGGGTTTTAGGTCAGAAGAGAGTTCAGAATTGCGGCTTTATTTAACGATGCAATTCCTCTCCAGTATTTCTGAGAACCACCAACAATGATTAATTTGGGGTGAGAATTGTAACAAAACACCCGGTGCGAATGAAGCGAATCGTCGGGTGCTGTGCTGGATGGAGCGTCGGGATTGTTGCGCTCTAAAACGGCTGCGTGGGGGCTTGACTCATGTAGAGGACGTAGTTGTTCATCAGGAAGTACACCACCATCAGCGCCGCAGCAGACAGGGAAACGAGGGTTCCTGCCAGCATCAAGGAAAATTCTTGCTTTTGAAATGCCTCCTGCATCAGATGAAGTGACCAAGCGACCAGGGCCACATCAAAGATTAGAATCGGAATCAGCATATCTTAAAAATTATGAAGAATTATGTTCATTCTAATACAACAGCCTCTTCCCTGGGGCGGAGTCGCACGAAAAAATTGGCGGATGTAAAGCCGTAGCCCGCGATCATGCCACAATCCCCAAACCAATACTGTGCCGGGGCTGACGCGATCGCGCCACACGAATTCCTCCCTCGCCTGCCTCTACGGGAGTCTTCGTAAAGGCAAGTTTTACGTTTAATAAAGCCTTTAGGTTTCCTTCTCAGCCCAGGAAACGCACGGGAACCTGATGCTGCTGGAGGTGGGTCTTGATTTCGCCCACGCTCAACTGCCCGTAATGCAGCAGCGAGGCCAGGAGTGCCGCCTCTGCCCCGCCCTTGGTCAGCGCCGCCTGGATATGCGCACAGTTCCCTGCCCCACCGGAGGCAATCACCGGCACTTCAACTGCCGTGGCGATCGCCCGCGTTAGCTCTAGGTCGTAGCCCGCCTGCGTACCATCGGCATCCATACTGGTCACGAGCAACTCACCCGCTCCCCGCTGGGTCACGTCCTGGGCCCAGGTGAGGGCATCGAGTCCGGTATTCTCCCGTCCGCCGCGGACATACACATCCCAGCCGGGGTTGGCCGGGTCGTCGCGGCGTTTGGCGTCAATGGCGACGACAATGCATTGGGCACCGAAGCGATCGCTCGCTGCATTGATCAAATCTGGATTCCGCACCGCTGCCGAGTTAATACTCACCTTGTCGGCCCCGGCTCGCAGCAATTCTTTGATTTTGCCCAGGGAATTGATCCCGCCCCCCACCGTTAGGGGAATAAATACCTGCTCGGCGGTGCGGTAGACCACATCCAAAATAATGCCGCGATCTTCATGGGTGGCGGTGATGTCCAAAAAAACCAGCTCATCTGCCCCTGCTTCGTTGTAGACCTGGGCCAGCTCAACCGGATCGCCCGCATCTTGCAAGTCCACAAAGTTCACCCCCTTGACGACCCGACCCGCATTCACATCCAGACAGGGCAAAATTCGTTTAGCAAGCATGGGGGCGATCTCCGGGGTCAATTCACGAATAAGCACCATACCGTATCGAGCGTCTAGGCGGCCACTTCATTGTTACTAGGGGCTGCCACTATTTAGATTTCAAACCATCGCTATATCTAGCTTACAGCCCCTTTTTTTGTTTTTTGGGGTCGGGCGCTGTATCGCTTGTCTATTAGGCTTCGGAGGTTAATTGATGACGTGCCCTAAGCTACGAAGGTGGATAATAGCGACCCTGACGATAGCTCCACCCCGTGAGCAGATAGAGATAATTCTCCAGAGTCATGCCCCGGAGATTGGCCTGGCGATCGAGGTTTTGGGGCTTAATGCCAAAGGCACGACAGAGAGCGGCCAGGTTCAGGCCTGCCGGGGCAAAAGTTGCGGGCGCAGCAGAGGGCTCCACTGTAAAGCCTGCTGCCTCGGCGTTGGATGCAGAGTGAGGATGATGCCGCGTCTCATGAATCTGGATCTCGTTTGGGAGCACGTCATTGGGATCAAGCGGTGCAGGATCAGAGGTTGAGGGATCAATCGATGTGAGATCAAAGGGCGGGGCATCAGACGGTGTAACAGGCATGACCTCTAGTTCCACGGGCCGTGCGGCCCGCTCCCGTTGCAGCAGTTCGATCGCAAAGTTGAGCTGTTCGAGTCCTGCTTCAGTGCGCAAAACTCGGTGGCGCAGGGTGGCGACCTGTTGCTCCCAATGGTCGGTTTTGTGGCGTAGTAGATATTGCAGGCGCTGGTTGATTTCTTGACTGGTCAGATCGGGGGACTGCATCGCTGCCAAGTAGCCGTCGATAAAGGCCACTAACGCAGCGGAAATCGTGGTTCCCTCGGCTTCGAGCACAGTTTTAAAGGCTTGCCACTTGTCGTAGGCAACCATAAACGTAGCAACAACGGGTTCCTCGGGGCGGCGCAGCCGAGCTTTTTTGCGGATCACAGTCTTGGCAGATCACAAGGTTGGACAGATCAAAAAATTGGGCGGAGCAAAAATTGGACGGATCACGGGATGGGAAGTGCATTCTCTAGGCGCAGGTCCTGTCGGACAACGCCCGCGCGAACGGATCAATTCTAGTCGGAATTGTTACTGTTTGCGGGGACTGACCCCTACCCCAAGGAAGCCTTAGGCGATTTCTGGAAATGAATATACCAACCCAAGCTGAGATGGTGCGTTA
>JBMYQW010000371.1:3486-5176 GCA_049601735.1 Spirulinaceae cyanobacterium | reverse complement strand
GGATTCCCGTCATTCTGATTCTGTTGCAGGGATAGCCAGAACTGCGAACTGGTAACTGATAAAGGTCAACTGCAAACGGTTTGAATCACCAACTCCACCAACCGCTTCGCCGCCCCCGCTTCACCCCGCACCCGTTGCAGCGCCGATCGCATCGCGGCCAGTCTTTCCGGCTGCGCTAGGTAATCCAGCAGCACAGTGGCATAATCCTGGGGCGTGAAGTCGCCTACCAGTTCCGGCACGATTTCTTCACCCCCAGCCCAGATATTCGGCCAAGCCCAGAGCGTCCGTTGGCGCTGATAGAGCTGGTACATCACCGTATTGAACCCCTTGGCAAACAGCGTGCCGACGAGTGGCAAATTTGCCAGCAGCCCCGGCAGGCCATCCCAGGCCCGCATCGCATCAATCTGCATGACCGGAATCGCCACCACCATCGGGATGCCCAGCGCCCCCAACTCAGCCGTACTCGCCCCGATCGTGGTCAGGCAGATTTGGCATTGGAGCAGGTTGTGATGGTTGGGATAATCCGTCCAGAGCCAAATTTTATGGCCGTTGCTGGTGAGGAGATAGGGCGCTCCGGTTTCGGGCTGAACGAGTTGGGCGCGGCTATTGGGAATCTGGGCGGCGATCGCGTTCACCTGCGGATCGGCGTAGCGGGCCAGGGCCTCCAGCGTGAGCGTCGGCGCAACCATCATCGCCACTTGGGTCTGGGGGCGAGTGGTTTGAAGGAGGTCGGCGATCGCCACCCCATAGGGCACGCCCTGGGTGAGCTTGAGTTTCTTGGAGCCGGGGAGAATGCCGACGATTTCTTGATGGACTTCCGTTGTGACCGCCTGCTGTTGCAGATCCCGCATTAGGTCACCGACAATGTGACATTTATGGCGGTGTTGCTCCGGTACGGCGTCGCAGACTTGCCCATTCACCGCACCAAAGGCATCCACCCAGCGGGCCCAGCGGGCGGCCCATTCGGCATAGATCACCGTTCTATAGCCCAATCGCTTGCCGATGATCACGGGAAAGAGCTGATCGCCGCCGAGAAACAGTACTACGCCTTGGGGATGCCAGTCCCAATTTGCGGCGGTCTTGCCCCAGAGCAAAAAGCGATTGAACTGCTCGGCGGCTTGGACGCGATCGACCGCCGGAAACCCCTGCACGATCTCGACTTCGTTGCCCATGGCGTTGGGGCAGGGCGAGAGAATGACGGAAATTCTCACCTGGGTGCGCTCGTCTCCGAGTTGCCGTCGCAATTCCTGCACCACGGGTTTGACCCAGGTGGTCACTTCACCGGGGCCGTTAGAGAGGATGAGAATATCGAGGGGTGTCGGGAGCATCATTGTCATTGCTCAACACCAAGATGCTCGGGTTTTGGCAGAGATGCTGCTGCACAGGGCAGCAGCTATAGTTTGATTATTGTATAGCTGGATTGTTCTTCGTCCATCTAGAAGCTCTCAGTTCAATCGTCCTGGGTCAGACTCTTGAGAATTTTCTTGGCTAATCGCTCGTTGATTTCTCGATGTCGGGGGATGGGTTCGGTTTTGCCTGTATTGGGATTATGGTAAATATCGTGCTTGCCGCCATGACGCAGGAGAGAGCAGCCCGCCTGTTCAAGCTGACTAATCAAGTTGCGCCGTTTCATAAAATCTCAAATTCGGCAACGCGCTTGATTCCGGGAATATCTTCATGGGTAAACAGT
>JBMYQW010000371.1:0-3476 GCA_049601735.1 Spirulinaceae cyanobacterium | reverse complement strand
GTATCTGTATGTGGCCATTGGGATTAATTGGCTTCTCCAAAGGGCGGATGATGGTCTGGTTGTTTTTCAGAGCTGGGAGATCAGCCAGATTTTCTTCCAAGTCTGCGCGATCAATTCCCTGAGTCCAATGGTCTGGAAATTCATTGAGATAGCCCAAGAATATTCCATCTGGTTCTTGCCAATAGGTATACGGAATCTTCATGGTCGAGTCCCCTACTTGATGGGTTGATCCCCTTCAGTTGTTTTCCTTACTCTAGCATGGCCGTAATTCTCCTATGCAATATATAGTAGCGATATTGGTGGTTAGGACATTACATGAAAGCTGAAATCCTTGCCTGGTGGGCAATGTCCATCCTACGTGATGTCCTTCACCGGGGCCATTGGCAAGGATGAGAATATCGAGGGGAGGCGGCAGCATCAGAATCACCCATTGAATTAAGCAACCGCAAACCCAGTTAACTCTCGTTTGGTTGGATGCTGAAACCCGAGCACGATATCTTCTTGTCCAATTCCTGCGGCCAAAAGTTCATCGACAATCCCCTGTTTTGTCCAATCTTCTTCAACCCAGACCTTCCCGGCTGCAATGCGGATGTAGACCTGCACATTAAAAACTCGCGCTTTGCCCTGCCAACCCACCGTGAACCAGAGGTATTGATCCCGTTCTTCATCCAGCGACAAAAAACTTTGTACCCCTTCATTCGACGCCTGGGAAATCCACTTTTGGTAGTCTTCAAGTACTGTTTTTATCGACTTACGATAAAATATTAATTGATCCATTGGATGATTTCCTCCTCAGCAATATCAACAATAATCAGGGCAACTTTTTGGGCTTTGATGATGGCTTGAATTGCTAATCGCTGAAAGAAGTTCTCATGGACAATATCGTCAATCGCAAGATAAACCTTGTATTCGGGCTCAGTCATCTCTACCAGGTGACGATAGACGGTATATTGACCCAATGCACCATGAAAGTCATTCATGGGCGATCGCCCGATGAAGCTCTTCACCTCAACAATGATTTTTTGTTCACCACGCTCCGCAACAAAGGGTTTCTCTGCTGCCAAATCAGCATATAACTCTGTCTCAGCATATTTGATCGAGAAAGGATCATGGGTAATCATCCAATGATCTTTGATCAACGCAGCTTTGACAGCATCATGGTATCGATCTTTTGCGGGCATCTTCACATGAGGTTCTACGACAACATCTTAGCAACGCAACGATGCAACGATCGCCCGTCCCTATCAAACGGACTTAAAGCTCAAACCCCCTCCAACCGTCGCCGAATCCATTCTGCCAAGGGCAGCAGGGCATAATGCGTTAATCCCAGCCACAGCGCCATCAGCAACGCCAGCACTGCACAGAGACCGTAGGTTAGAATCGCATCTTCGAGGGTCAGCATTGCCGTGAGGTGGGGCCAAAGCCGCGTGGCGGCGATCGCGCCCCAAAGTGTTGCCGTTGTGCCCGCCATCGTCAGGCTCAGGTAGGTGAGCAGCGATCGCCGCAGTCCCAAACTCAAGACCAGCCCCCCCACCGTCAGCAGGCTCCAGAGGGTGAATCGCAGGGCAATTACCCCCGGCAAATGCAACCAAACTAGCCAGGCTACGGCATGACTTGCGCCCCCGAGCAGCGTGACGATCGGCACCGGGCGCTGGGTGAGATGGGGGCTCTGCAAGACCAGTCCGCCCGCTGTTCCCATCCCCGCCAGCGTGATCAACCAAATCGCTGGCGTCAATTGCAACCCCAACCCCGGTAAAAACTGCGCGATCGCCGGATTGAGTACCGCCGTCACCACCTGCTGGCCCCAAGCCGAATGGCGAATCATCGCGCCCAGGAGCGTCCCTGCGATCGCACCGATACTACTACTCAACATCTGAGCCAGGGTGGTTAGGCCACTCGCTACGGTATAGCCGATGCTCTGTTGCACGAGCTGACGGGTTTGCTGCCAATAGGGGGTGATTTGCCGCCGCCGCTGATGAAAGGCGGTTTGAAGGGGGGCAATCTTAGGGGTAACTGTCTGGGTGATCTGGTGGTTAATTTGGCGTTGCAGAGATTGCTGTTGGCTGTGCCAGAGTCCGGAGATCTGGTGTTGGATCTGCTGCTGAATTTTTTGCTTTTGGTGCTGAATCTGCCGGGGCTGGGGCGACTGGCGATAACGCTGAAGCTGTGTTTGCAACCATCGTTGCAGGGTCTGTTGAGCCTGCTGGAGGGTCGCCCATGGCTGTTGCCCAGGCGCAGTGGGCAGACCTAAACGGCGTTGAATTGCGGCAGCGGTGGAGGGGCGATCGCGGACGTCAGGGGCCACCATGGCGTTGAGCAAGCTCGCGAATTCATCCGAAACCGTTACGCCAGCCGTTTGCCAGACTAATCTCCCTTGACCCGTCTCGGCCATGTCACCGGGATAGCGCCCCGTGAGCAGGTGAATCAGCGTCCGCCCCAACGCATAGATATCCACAGTGGGGCGCACTGTTTGACCTACGACCTGCTCCGGCGGACTGTAGCCACTGGAGAAGAGCCGCGTAGAGCGGTCGCGGTGATCCAGTTGCTTCGCTCCACCAAAATCGATCAGCACGATCTGCCCCGTATCCTCCCGCCGCATCAGGTTTGCGGGCTTGATATCCCGATGGAGAATGCCGTGGCGATGGAGCAGCGCCAGAATCTCCACCACTTGCTCTAACCAACTGCGCACCAGTGCCTCGGGGCAACCCTGGGGATAGTCCCGCTCTTGCAATTGTTCGAGGGTATCGCCTTGGATCTTTTCCATCACCAGGCAATAGACCTGCTGTTGGGGCGTTTTGACACTGAAGAAGCTGTCGGGGCCGACACGGGGAATGCCCGGATGGCGCAACTGCCCCAGCACCCGCGCCTCCTGCCGAAAGAGTTGCAGCGCCACTTCGCCCTCGTAGGTCAGCACCTTGAGCACCTGCTCCTGGTGGCTTTGCTCATTCCACACCGTATAGATCGTGGCAAAACCGCCCACGCCAAGGCGCGATCGCGCCCGGTAACGACCCTCCAGCAGCAGCGGGCTGCCGCAATGTTGGCAAAAGCGATGCCCCGCTGGTTGGTCAGCAGGCGCAGGACAATGGGGCGCAATGCAATGGCGAAGGGCGCTAGACATGGCTGACCCCTAACTCAATTGACCTGCTTCAAAAACAAACAAGATTGTAGGGGCGGGTTTCAAACCCGCCCCTACCGGGCAATAAAGGGGAGCTGCATTCAAGATTGCAGAGGACATGAGCAAAAAGGCGGTTTCACCGCACCGCCGCGTCAACCAGCGGGGCAATCTCGGGGGAATAGAGGCGTAAATAGTTCCAATAGTTGCCAAACACCGATTCCACATAGCCCTTGGTTTCACCAAAGGGGATCTCCTCGACAAACTCATCCGGATCACTGAGCCCAAACCGCTTGAGCCATTGGTTGACGTTGCCCGGCCCGGCGTTATAGCTGGCGATCGCCAGCATGGAGTTGCCGTCAAA
>JBMYQW010000370.1:0-5187 GCA_049601735.1 Spirulinaceae cyanobacterium | reverse complement strand
CTGGAGCTATGTGATTTGGCAGGAGGGGGTTAGTCCCTACTTGGTCGTTGAACTGCTCTCACCCGGCACAGAAGCGGAAGATCTGGGGCAAACCCTGCGGGACATCGACAAGCCGCCGAACAAGTGGCAAGTGTATGAGCAAATCCTCCGCATCCCGTTCTATGTGGTCTACGATCGCAAACAAAATAATCTGCGCGTTTTCCGCTTAGAGGGACATCGCTATCGGGAACTGGAAGTTTCGTTCGATCAGATTTGGCTCGATGAGCTGGGCTTAGGTCTGGGGTTGTGGCAGGGCAAGTATCAGGGCGTTGAGGGCAAATGGCTCCGCTGGTACGATGAGCAAAAAGTCTGCATTCCGACTCATGCGGAACGGGCAGAGCAGGAAAAGCAACGAGCGGATACGCTAGCGCAAAATCAACAGGAGTCTGTGATACGGCTGCTGGAGATGGGATTAACTGTTGAACAGGTCGCTGCCGCCTTGGTACTCCCGGTTGAGACAGTCGAGCATCTCCGGCAGCAAGGCGAATAGAGGGTTTAAATCTTGATCGACCCGGAAACTTTACGGTGATCTGGGGTCTGTTGCGCCATGGCAGGGGTCAAGAATTCGCTAAAGTAGGAAGCAATGAATTTTGGTGTCGGCGATACGCTCATGTCCTCTTCCTCCTCTATTGCTGTTCGTGAATTGCCGTTGTTTCCCTTGCCTGAGGTGGTGCTGTTTCCTGGACGACCGCTGCCTCTGCATATTTTTGAGTATCGGTATCGCATCATGATGAACACCATTCTGGAGAGCGATCGCCGCTTTGGTGTACTCATGCTCGACCCTAGCCAGGGTGAAATTGCTACGGTGGGGTGCTGTGCAGAAATTTTGCACTTTCATCGCTTGCCGGACGATCGCATGAAAGTCCTGACGCTCGGTCAACAACGCTTTCGGGTGCTGGAATACACTCGGGAGAAGCCCTACCGGGTGGGTTTGGTGGAATGGCTCGAAGACCATTCCAGTGAGCATAATCTGCGCACCTTAGCGACCGATGTGGAGCAACTGTTGCGGGATGTGATCCACCTCTCGGCCAAGCTCACCGATCAGAAGCTCGAAATTCCGGATGATCTGCCCACCGCTCCCCGTGAGCTGTCGTACTGGGTCGCGGGCAACCTCTATGGCGTCGCCAATGAACAGCAAGTGCTGCTGGAGATGCAAGATACCCGTGAGCGCCTGACGCGCGAGGCAGAAATCCTCACCTCCACCCGCAACCATTTGGCGGCACGGACAGCCCTCAAGGACGTGTTACCCAGTTAGATGGTCTGGCAAATCCCGAATTAACCCGCTTGAATTTGCGATCGCGCCACTTCCAGCACGTTGTAGCCGCCCAGAATCTTGAGCACTTCGGTGTGGGACTTGAGTTGGGCGATCGCCTCCTGCACCAGCGGCTCGGCCAAATTAGCCTCTAGGTCGAGAAAGAAGAGATATTCCCCCAAAGATCGCTTCGTGGGACGAGACTCGATCCGACTGAGGTTGATATCCTGTTGGGCAAAAATCTGCAGCGGTTTGACCAAGGCCCCTGGCACGTTAGCAGGGGTGCTAAAAGCGAGTGAGATATGGTTGCTTCGGGGGCTGTGAGTGGGGTGAGACGCTGTTTCTTGGGGCGATCGCCCCATCACCCAAAAACGGGTGCAGTTGCCGGGGTAATCATTGATCTCATGGGCCACAATCGGCAGTTGATAGAGCCCCGCCGCACGCTCGGAGGCGATCGCAGCTGCGGTGGGGTCTTGGGGCAACTGTTCGAGCGCTTCGGTGGTGGAGTTGCTAGCCACCTGCTGGGCCTGGGGGAGGTGTGCTGTTAACCAATGGCGGCATTGGGCCAAGGCCTGGGGATGAGAATAGACCGTGCGCAGGCTGTCCCAATCCGCAGTGGCGGCGATTAAAACATGGTGGATTGGCAGCACTAGCGCCTGTTGAATCTGCAAGGTGTCAAGTTTCCACACGGCATCCAGCGTCATGGTGACACTGCCCTGGATCGAATTTTCCACCGGGACAACGCCTACATCCACCTGCCCTGCGGCGACAGCCTCTAGGGTTTGGGCGATCGTCGGCTGGGGACAAAGACAGCCCACCGCCCGCCCCTGGGACTGCTGGACTTGGGCATAAACTAACGCCGCCGATTCAGTGTAGGTGCCGGGGGGCCCCAGATAGGCAATTGAGCAGGTCATGTTTCTTTGCTGATCCAGCGAGCGCAAGTTCACTCTCAATGGTAAAACTGGCGTTGGCGCTGGCATTTCTTTTGCCAGCATCGTTCTAGGGTTTGGATACGGTAAAGGTATAGAAAACGGTTGATCCCGAATGCCGTTTGACCGGAACGATCTAGCAGAGGCTGATTGAGATAATGCCAAAGAAGCAAGCCTATCTGTTTCAGTCGAAAAAGCATCATGAATAAAGAAAATCTTGATTGACTAGGTTTACCGTTAGTCACTCCCACACCCAATCCGAGTTGGCCTCACCTGAATCCCATTACCCCAGTTGTGGGAAATGGGCCGAGCCACGACTGATGAACACCAAGAACCCAATTCGGTCATTGCTTCGTCATCGCGTAGGGTGGACATTGCCCACCCGCAGTCGGTTTGAACGATTGCAGTATTACCGATTGATTTTCTTGAGTTCCACAACTCAGTAGACCGATGTGCCGCAAAAAATGGCACGAGCTACCCCAGAGTTGAAATCTCCTCTTTACTAATGTGCCCTAAAGTCTGGATCTTGAGCCAGGATTCTACGTAGAGATTTATGAACCACGCTCATGAATGGGATACAAAAATTCACATGGAACAATAGCACGTCCGATGCGATATCAATCAAATGCAGCCGATCGATCCAATCCCTTGGAGAAACAGCGATATAATCGCCTCTGATGTTGAGTTTTAGAGAGTCTTGAGCGATATGGTGCGATGGCAACCCATCCAGGGTAACGTGACAGCCCCCAAGGGCTACCAAGCGGCGGGAATCACGGCGGGGCTGAAGCCTTCGGGCGCACCGGACTTGGCCTTGATTTATTCGGAAACGGAGGCGATCGCCGCTGGGGTTTTCACCCAGTCTCAGGTGCGGGCTGCCTGTGTGGACTATTGCCGGAAGCGCCTCCATGCTAAGGCCAGCGCCCGAGCAATTCTCTGCAATGCGGGTCAGGCCAATGCGGGGACGGGTCAGCAAGGTCAGCAAGATGCCCAGGAGACCGCTACCCTATTGGCTGAATCCCTGAATATTCCGAGCGAGGCGGTCTTACTCGCGTCCACGGGTGTGATTGGCCAACGGATGAAGATGGACGCCTTTCGCGCCGGAATTCCCGACTTAGCGGCGGCGCTCTCTAGTGAGGGGGGGGATGCGGCCTCACGGGCCATTGTCACCACGGATCTCGTCACCAAGGCGATCGCCCTGGAGATGCAAATCGGCGATCGCTCGGTGCGGATGGGCGGCATTGCCAAGGGTTCCGGGATGATTCACCCCAACATGGCCACGATGCTCGGGTTTGTCACCTGTGATGCCCTGGTCTCCACTAGCCTCTGGCAGCAGATGCTCCAGCGGGCCTGCGATCGCAGCTTTAACCAAATCACGGTCGATGGCGATACCAGCACCAACGATGCCCTGATTGCCCTAGCCAACGGCCAATCTCGGACGCCCGCGATCACGGAGCCGGGGCCGGTGGCCGACCAACTCGAGGCGATGCTCACCGAGGTTTGCCAACATCTGGCCAAGGCGATCGCCCGCGATGGAGAGGGCGCGACCTGCCTGATTGAGGTGCAAGTGACGGGGGCAACGGAGGAAGCGGCTGCCCGCCAGGTGGCCAAAACGGTTGCTGGGTCGTCGCTCGTCAAGTCAGCGATCTTTGGGCGCGATCCCAACTGGGGCAGGATTGCTGGGGCGGCCGGTCGCGCTGGTGTGAAGTTTAATCAGGATCAACTGCGGATTGGGCTGGGTAACTTTCAGCTAATGGAGGCGGGACAACCTCTCGAATTCGATCGCGCTGCGGCCAGTCAATATATGAAAGACATTGCCGCGAAATCGAGCAGCACAAATTCTGAGGGTCAACTAGTGCAGCATCTGGAACATCCCTTGATTATTACCATAGATCTCGGCGCGGGTTCAGGCTCTGGACTAGCTTGGGGTTGCGATCTGAGTTATGACTACGTGAAGATCAATGCGGAATATACAACATAGCAATGTCGATGTTCTACGATTGGAATTGAACTCTCGGCTGATCTTGCGATGTTGACTCTCGGAGAGTAACCCAACACGATTGCGCTCTGCGCAAAGCGCAATCGTTCAAAGCATTGACGGTGTTGGGTTTCCTCCGTCAATCCAACCTATAGCACTCAGCTTTTGTCCCGTACTGAGGTCTGAAATTAGCCCCATTGTTTCCCGATCGTCGAACCCTTGAGCCATTTGAGAAAGTCTTTTTGATCATCGGCGGCCATATCTTGAAGAATCTCATCCAGTTCGTTAGCAAAGTTAGTATTACCTAAAAACTCTTTGCCGAGGCGATAGGTCTCTTGCAGAATTGCCAAGAGGTGTTGTTCATCCCACTTGGGGGGCGAGAAGTTGCCCAACGGGTCCACGTTTAGAAACTTGTCCATATCCTTCTCGGAGCTGATTTGCGGAATTTGTCGCCCTTGCAACCCCTTGGTGATTTCTTTCTGGAAGAGTTTAGCTTGGCGTCCGCCCAAGAGTTCTTCAATGTCGAAATAAACAACCTGCGTGATAATCAAACAGGCTTGAATATTGGCAACTGAAATCGTACTTTCTTGAGAGAGCTGCTCCATTTTGAAGCGGCCCCAGACACTGTGGCGATTTTCTTCTTGGAGCAACACACAGAACTTGCCCTGGTTGTCGGTTAAGTCTTTCCAGAAGTTTTTGGCTTCTTCAGCTTGGGCCGCCTCAAACACACTAATCAAACGAAAAGTCTGATCTTGGTATTTTAGAATGGGGATTTGCTGTTCTCGTTTGGGGTGTTGAATATTGGCAATCTCAACATCCTGCCGTTGGAGAATGAACATAGGTGGGTGAGCAACTCCTGAGGAGGGGCAGCATGACTTCTGGCTTGAAGCAGGGGAGCAACTCCCCGTCAACTGATATCTTAGTCTACCGCAGGGGCAGAGGGCGTATTTTTGCTGTCGATCGCTGGTTCCTCGATCGGCGGTTCAGCGATC
>JBMYQW010000369.1:0-5220 GCA_049601735.1 Spirulinaceae cyanobacterium | reverse complement strand
CGCTACCAAGGCGGTTGGTGGACAGCCCGGTGCGAGCTCAAAAATGTCATTCTGCATCCCGAACAACTGTGCCAGGTTGTGGGTCAGAAAGGCATTACGCTCCTGGTCGTGCCCCTCGGCTCAATGGCCTAAGCCTGCCCTCCCCAATCCTGGAGGGTTGGCAGACCCCAATCCACTTACTATTCTATCTGGTCTTGAAGTCCCATCTTCTCTAAAACAATGTTGATTGCTTAACGACTGCTGGAATTATCTTTCCGATTGAACGACTTTCGCTATTATCCAAATACTTCATCTTGAAGGGGCAGAGCTTGTATCTGCCCCTTCATTTTGGTCAGGATTTCAACTAGCGATTCCAAATATCGCGCCACCAGGGTTCATCATCGGGCTTGGAGGGGGGATCATCGAGCCAATCGACCTTATTGCGCAGGTCGGCCTTGTCCCAGCCCGTGAGCTTCACAACGGTATCCAGTTCCAGTTCCTGGCGATCGCGCACGTAGTCTCGGTATTCCGCCGCCGCATCACAGGTCATCTCGCCCCGGTAGGGTCGCTGAATGATGTAGCGCCCCTGGTAGTTCTCGCGGTTGCCTGTCGCTTGAAAGCTCAAGTCTTCCGGGAATTTATTGCGGCTATAGCGCACATGAAGGCGGGTAACGTAGACGTTTTGCGGGCCGCCGGGGTTGGGTCGAATGCGGCGCTCGGGGTCGCCCGGACGGTTATCGAGCCAGAAGACCCCGGCTTGGCGGAGCTCCTCCGGCGTCAGGGGGTTGGCAGCACAGGGGTCACACCAGGCCATGTCCCAGGCATATTCGAGAAAGGCGGCTTCTTTCTGCTCATTTTCGTAGGACGTCTGGAACATGGCTTTATAGAACTTGCCAAACTCGTCCTCGACAAATTCGGGAATATTCAAGTTGGAGGCGATCGGCACGGTGCGATAGTTACTCACTTCCACCCGTCCCGAGGGCGTCAAGATATAGGCAATGAGATCTTGATCGCCCTTGGCATTGAGCATCCCTAGCCGAATTGGCAGCATGAAGCGGGGCGATTCGTAGGCGATCATCAACGGTCGCAACGATTGAAACTCACTCTGCTCAAATTCCTCCAGATTCACCTTGGCCACAAAGAACTTGAATTCCTGGCGGATGTAGGGCTGCAACACCCGGCTTGCCCCCTGGGGAAGACTGTAGTCGTTTTGTCGCAGCCAGGTTTCGAGACCCGACGATTCTTGAGCACTGAGCACGAGGACATCGTATTCACCGACCGTAAAGCGGGCTTCGATCGTGACGCCCAAGGCATCTTCCCTGGCTCGATCCGCCGCTACGGTTTCTGGAACTGCCGTATCCGTTACTCCCCGTCCGGGGGCGCTGGGTCGATAGACTTCGCAGGGGTTGCCATCGAAATATTCCACCAGTCGCGGGGCGGTAAATTCATCGAGGCGGGAGATGATGTTGGGATCGCCTACATTCACCTGCTCCTCGGTAATCGCCACCGGAACGGGCACAACCAGGGCAAAGTCTTGAACATTGCCTTGGTAGTCGTTGGCCATCGTGAGAATGTTGCGATCGCCGTCTCGGGCAATAATCACCTGGGAGGCTTGGTTAAACAGATCAGCATCCGCCTGGGAGACAAAAAAGCCACAGAAGGCCGCGGCGGGTTGGGCAAAGCCTGCGAGGAGAAAGCAGATTGCGCCCAGGAAGGCAAGAAAACGGAGGGGTTTCATGGGTTTAGGGTTTTAGGGGTCAACGTAGGGGCGGGTTTCAAACCCGCCCTTGTAGATGAATTTGCTATTGGGGGTTAAAGAGATCACGCCACCAGCGATCGCCGGGGGGCTGGGGCGGCGGCGATGGTTCATTGAACCAATCGATTTTGCGACGTAGTTGGCTTTTATCCCAACCCGTGAGCTGGGCCAAAGTTTCAAGTTCTTGGCTTTGGCGATCGCGCACCGACGCTCGATAGGCGGAGATGTCACAGGTCGGCGTTTCTCGATACGGCCGTTGAATAATGTAGCGACCCTGATAATTACTGCGATTCGCTGTGGCCTGAAAGCGCAAGTCTTCCGGAAACTTGTCGCGGGCATAGCGGATGTGGAGCCGGGTGATGTAAATGTTCGGCGGTTGAGATGCCTGCGCAACAGACGAGGGAATGTAGACATACGAGAAGGGTTGAGAATCAACCAGAATCTCGGGTGATGCTTGATCGGGTTGTTGCGCTGAAGCCTGGTTGGCTGGAGATATGTGGAAAAGCCCAGGCGGGAGCGGTGTAATGGGAGAGGAGTTGGTTGGTGGCTGACTCAACGTCTGAGGGGATGACAACCAAAACACACCTGCCTGACGCAGCTCCTCTGGTGTCAACGGATTCGCTGCACAAGGGTCACACCAAGACATATCCCAGGCATATTCCAGAAACGCGACTTCTTTGTTCTCAGCTTCGTAAGACTGTTGAAACAGAGCTTGATAAAACTTGCCAAACTCGTTTTCCACAAACTCCGGAATATTTACATTGGAGGCGATCGGTACGGTGCGATAGTTACTCAACTCCACCCGCCCGGTCGAGGTGAGTGCATAGACGATCAAGTCTTGATCACCCTGAGCGTTGAGCATTCCCAAACGAATGGGCAGTGAAAACCGAGGAGATTCGTAGGCAATTTGCAAGGGGCGCAGGGTTTGAAACTCGCTCTGCTCAAACTCGGCCAAATTCACCTTGGCGACGAAAAACTTGAAGTCTTGGCGAATGTAGGGGTGCAAAACTTCACTCGCCCCCGCAGGCAATTGGTAGTTATTCTGGCGCAGCCAGGTTTCTAAACCGCTGGATTCCTTCGCGCTCAGGAGCAAGATGTCATATTCACCGACGCTAAAACGGTCTTCGATCGTGACCCCGAGGAGCGCCGGATCATCGCCCGGTGCAATATTCTTACCATCACCAAAGTTGATGATGCCAATGCCGCCCTGATTGAATAAATCGGCTTCGCGATCGATCGTCACGCAAGGATCACTGTCCAAATACTCCACCAACCGAGGCGCTGTAAATTCATCTAGGCGGGTGAGGATGGCTCGCTTACATGAACTTGCTCTTCAGTAATGGCGACTGGAACCGGAACCACCAGCGCGAAATCTTCTACCTCGCCTTGGTAATCATTGGCCATGGTGAGGATGGTGCGATAGTGATCGCGGGCAATAATCACCTCAGAGGCTTGGTTGAAAAGACTCGCATCGGCTTGAGACACAAAGAAGCCACAGAAAGCGGCGGCGGGCGGGACAAAACTCACCAGCAGCAACAGAACAAGGCTGAATGTTGTGAGTAAAGTTGTGAGTAAATGGGAGGCTTTCATAAACGCACTTTTAAATGGGACTGACGCAGGGCAGGAAAACCCATTCGCGTGAACTTAACGCTGGGAGCCTCACCCCGCCTGGGGCTCAACCCCCAGGCTCATAGCTCAAACCCGCTTGAGCGGGTTCAGGGTTTATTGAAATTAGCTGGCTTCAGAATTGTAGGGTGCGTTAGCAGGTGAAAAAGTGAATTGGAATGGCTGTAATCCAATTTCCTGCGTAACGCACCACAAACCTTAGATTCATTTCCCGGCTGGTGCGTTACGCTCCGCTAACACACCCTACGCAATGACTAGCGCAAGGATTTTGACAATTTCAGCCATTGCACAAATTAAGACGTGTCACGACTGTAGGGCGGGTTGCAAACTCTATGGAACTGACGCAGGGCAGGGAAACCCAGCCCCTACAGGTGGATTGCTAAGAGCGCCTAAGTTGCCAGGGATTTTGAATCTGGCTTGGCGATGAACTGGAACTGCGGCGCAGACCAAATCCGATCCAAAATTGGCGTCAACGGCGCGAGCACAAACAGCGCCCAGAACATCCCGGTCGTGAGGAAAAATTCCTCTTGCAGTAGGAACGTCAACCAGGCCACCAGCACTGCCCAAACCACCCGCGCCTGGCGAGCATTGGGGATCGATCGCGGATCCGTCACCATAAACAGGGCAAAGAGCAGGAGGCTACCGCTCATCAGCTTGTGCAGATACACATCCGGCGTCCAACCCAGCCAAGCGTAGCGAATCGCCTCCAAGCCCGCATAGGTGCAAAAGAAGGCCGCCGAGGTTTCCCAGCGCCCGACCCACTTGAGCACTAGACCGCCTGCCCCCGCAAAGAGTAGCAAGTACCAGATTCCGGTTCCCCATTGACCCGGTGAAACCCAGGCGTCGGGGGTGAGCGTGAGGGCGACAATGATGCCAAAATTTGCAGGGTTAAAAAAGTGTTTGTTGCCAACTCGCAGCAGGAACTTGCTAGCGATCGCCACCGCTCCGGCCAGCGCCATGCTCCAGTAATGATTCCCTCGCAGTAAAAGACAGAGCCCCAGTGCCGTGATCAGGGCACTCTTCCAGGAGGGGGGCAGTTGCCAAAGTTTGATCATTTGTCCCTGGAGCTTGGGGATGGCGACCTGGGCCAGCCATTGGGTCACGAGGCAACTGGCGGCGATCGCCCCGATCAAGCCCAGATGCAGCGTCCAGTCTCGGGTGCTAATCCCCAGGAGCAAAAACAGCCCCAGAAAGGCAATTTGCGCATCACGGGCGTCTTGGAATAGGTCTTTGAATTGAGTTTTGAGCATGGCCGCAAACCGGAGCCGAACGCCCCGAGCAATGATAACGAACTTCAGAATGGCTCTAGTATGGCCGCTGGATCGGAGGGATGGGGCGGCTGTTACATTTTTTGAAACTGGCGTTGGCGGTCAAGAACACCAATAATTGAATGAACATGAGTTCTGGAGAAGCGCCATCATCGCATCTTTAATAAAGCGTTGCTATTGCGCTGTCAAACCCGGTTGTCGGGGGGCTGGCCCCCTGACACCTCCCGCTTGTATGTAGCGAAGCGCCTCAAAGGCGTATCGTGAGAAGGAAAAAGCGGAGAGACTCTGAACCTCCCCGGAAGCCCAAAAAGCTTGCACCTCAGATCGAGAGCCTCCGCAGCAACCTTCAAATCGCTCCCAAGAGACTGGACAGTATCCGGGGAAAAGTCTATCAAGACCCAGAACCCGAATGAAGCAAGGAGAGCCTTGGCCAAAGCGACAGAACCCAAAACCGAGAAAGAACCATGAACCCAATTGTCCCATTAGGAATCGACATCAGCAAAAGTAGCTTTGACGTAAACCTGCTGAAGAATCCCAAGCGAGGAAAAAAGCGGAAATTTGCCAACAATGGCGAAGGATATGCTCAATTGA
>JBMYQW010000368.1:0-5220 GCA_049601735.1 Spirulinaceae cyanobacterium | reverse complement strand
GGGTGGCGGGCAAGATGCCCGCGCTACGGGATTTCCGAAGATTAACCGTAGCGCAAGCGTCCCGCCTGCCTTGGGATAATTATTTTCAAGGAGTCCCCTAAGACAAACTGCCAAACCTGGTTCATCTCTATTCAGGATGCTACCAGGGAGAGACAACTGGATGCGATCGCCCTGGGCAGAGTTCCATGGTCACAATGGTAACTTTTGTAAAGTTGTCCCCAATTAGCGTTGCAAATTATTACCATCAGAAAAAATACTTTGCAAAACCTGACGTTTTAGGCGTCTGTCCCTTTAAATCACTCACTTTTCTAGGAGATCTGCTGTGAATCACCTCTTCATTGTTGCCCCCCGCTATCGACTGGACGACGAATCCCCCTGGCTGCGTGGCATTGACCCCAGCCGTCGTTACTGGCTGTGGCTCAATGGTGAAGCAGAACTGGCAGTGACCCTGCCGGGGTTTCTGGCTAGCGATCTGAAAACTTGGCAGCAAACCGTGCGCAGCTTTCGTGCCCTCCAGCCCGATGAACAGATGACCGTTGAGCGTCTGGGTGAACCGGCCTTTACGCTGCATTGTATCAGTGCCAACTGCTACGCGATCGCCACGACCCATCAAGGCGCAGCGGTTTGGCATCTCTTTGACCAAGAAACCCTGCAAAGCCTGCTCAACACCAGCCATCCTGACTGGCAATGTGCGCCGCAGGATATTGAGTTAGGCCGGGATGCCTTAGTGGCAACCCTGAACCTCTCTTTGGCGGCGTAGGGCCGATCCCGCTCCCATCCAACATCTGGAAAGCCGAGACCGACACCTGCTCTTACAGAGTGTTGGGTAGGGGGCAGGCTATTCGGTTCGGATTGGAGCGGCGCTTAATGCCCCACGCCGATATAGCGGAACCCAGCTGCGATCGCCGCCTCTCGATCTAGGAAATTACGCCCATCAATGATCACGGCTTGATGCATGGACTGGGCGATCGCGGTATAGTCCAGGGATTTAAACTGCGCCCAATCGGTGACCAGCACCAAGGCATCGCACCCATCGGCCAGGCGCTCCATATCGGTCTCCACCTGAACACCAGAGAGCCCGTGACGCATACCGGTTTGGGAGACGATCGGGTCGTAGGCTTTGACTTTCGCACCCAGGCGGTTGAGCTGCTCGATCAGATCCAAGGCTGGCGCATCACGCATATCGTCGGTATCGGGTTTGAAGGTGAGCCCGAGCAAACCCACGACCTTGCCCTTAAGGATCTTGAGTTCCTGCTGGAGTTTTTCCAGGGTGATCAGGCGCTGGCGCTTGTTGACGGTTACGGCAGACTTGAGCAGCTCGGCGTCGTAGCCGTAGTCGTCGGCGGTATGAATCAGCGCCGACACGTCTTTGGGGAAGCAGGAGCCGCCCCAGCCCAGACCCGCCTGCAAGAACTTGCTGCCAATCCGCGAGTCCAGACCAATCCCCTGGGCCACCTGGGTGACATCGGCCCCGACGCGATCGCAGATGTTGGCGATCTCGTTGATGAAGCTGATCTTGGTCGCCAAAAAGGAGTTAGCGGCGTATTTGATCATCTCAGCCGAGTTGAGGTCCGTCACGACCACCGGAACGGGTGGGAGCTCAGGGTGGTCGCTATGGGTGCGCTCCACCAAGGGCTGGTAGAGGTCTTGCATCATGGCGATCGCCTTCTCGCCGTTGCTACCGAGCACGATGCGATCGGGGTTGAAGGTATCGTAGACCGCTGAACCTTCCCGCAAAAATTCCGGGTTGCTGACCACATCAAATTCAGCCTGAATTTCCGTTGCACCTTCACCCTTTTCCCGCTCGGCAAACCCTTCAAGCACGATCATCCGCACCCAGTCCCCGGAGCCAATCGGGACGGTGGACTTGTTGACAATGACCTTGTAGCCTCCGGTGAGGTTTTGACCGATACTCCTGGCCACCGCTTCCACGTAGCGCGTATCGCTTTCGCCAGTGGGAAGGGCCGGTGTGCCCACGGCAATGAAGAGAATATCGCCATGGGCTACGCCCGAACCAACATCACTGGTAAACTCCAGGCGTCCTGATTCCATGGCGCTTTTCATCAGTTCCGAGAGGCCCGGCTCATAGATGGGGGATTGACCGGACTTCATCAACGTGACCTTGGCCTCGTTATTATCAACACAGATCACGTGGTGACCAATGTGAGAGAGGCAAACGCCTGTAACCAAACCAACATAACCAGTTCCAATAACACAAACTTGCATGATTTTACGGGTTGAGATTTACGAGTGAGCTGTACGAGTTGAGATTGACGGTTTGAGCTTTAGGAGCTAGCGGTGAACAAAATGACGCGAGGCGATCGGCTTGATGCTATGGAGCAACAGCAACCTGTTTACGGAAATAGGCGATCGTTTTCTCTAGGCCATCCTGGAGCGGAACCGTCGGCTCCCAGCCCAACCAGGTCTTGGCGCGGGTGATCTCGGGTTGACGCTGTTTGGGGTCGTCTTTGGGTAGGGGTTTGAAGGTCAGCTCGGCATCTGGATTGATCATGCTCTGGATGGTTTGGGCCAACTCCAGAATGGTATATTCGCCCGGATTACCGATGTTGACGGGTTCGTGATGGTCGCTGGCCATCAACCGCAAAAAGCCTTCCACCAAGTCCGAGACATAACAAAAGCTCCGGGTCTGGGAACCATCGCCATAGACGGTCAAGGGCTTACCTTCGAGGGCTTGCACAATAAAGTTACTCACCACCCGGCCATCGTTCGGGAGCATTCGCGGCCCGTAGGTATTAAAAATCCGCACGACTCGCACCTCCACGCCATGCTCACGGTGGTAGTCATAGGTAAGGGTCTCGGCGACTCGTTTGCCTTCGTCGTAGCAGGAGCGAATTCCGGTGCAATTCACATTGCCCCAATAGTCTTCCGTTTGGGGGTGAATGGTGGGATCACCATAGACCTCCGAGGTGGAGGCCAAAAAAAAGCGGGCTTTGATCCGTTTGGCCAAGCCCAACATATTCATCGTGCCCAAAACATTGGTTTTGACGGTTTTAATCGGGTTGGACTGGTAATGAACGGGCGAGGCAGGGCAGGCCAGGTGATAGATCTGATCGACTTCAAGACGAATCGGTTCAGTAATATCGTGGCGAATCAGCTCAAAGCGGGGGTTATCGAGCCATTGCAAAACGTTTTGCTTGCGGCCGGTGTAATAGTTGTCCAGACAGAGAACTTCATGGTCTTGGGCCATCAGGCGATCGATCAGGTGTGACCCTAAAAAGCCCGCTCCCCCCGTCACTAGAATTTTCATGGCGGTGATGTCTTAAGTCTCGCAGATTTGCTGCTTTCACTTTAGCCTGCCTAGGGCTTGTCATCAATGAGCCGCAGCAACTGGAGGGAGTGGGATCGCCAGGTGCAGATGATGCAGCGACTCGTCACGGGGGATTGAGCCCTGGCGTTAAAGGTTGTCTGGATTAATCCCGAGGTCTCTGAGTTTGGCAGCGAGGCGATCGCGCTCTGCCTGGGCTTGATTCCGTTCTGCCTGGGCTTGGTCGCGCTCTGCCTGGGCTTGGTCGCGCTCTACCTGAGCTTGGTCACGTTCTGCCTGAGCTTGCGCTTCCCCCTGCACAAAGTCTTCTGGTTCTTTGAAGGGTTTGCCGTCGGGGTAGAAAACCGCCAGTTCGCCGCCTCTGGCTTGCTCAAAGCGGATTTGCAAACAAGGAGAAACCCACGGCAAATCAGTGGCCGTAAGCGATCGCGGCGCATCGGTGACGCTCCTGCGCACCAGCCCCCAAAACTTCCGGGACTGGGGATTGTAGAAATAAATCTCCAACGCACCGTGTTGGAGATAAAACGCTTGCTTGGCGGCCATTTCCGTAGTGGTGTTGCTGGGCGAAAGAATCTCAAACACCACTTGGGGCGCAATGTTAGCCTCTTTCCACTGTTGGTAGCTGCCCCGGTAGCCAGCAGGGCGACCGAGCGCAACCATAACGTCAGGGGCTTGGCGAGGTGGCGTTTCCCCAGGTTCGACCTCAACGGGATACCAGAGCAAGTCCCCCGCGACAAAGGCCGTTTGGTCTCTGAGCAGGTGCTTGAGGTTCGTCACCAGTTGGGCAATCCAGCGATACTGCTCGGTATTGTCGGCCATCGGCTTGCCATCCGAGTCGGGGTAGAGATTCTGGGGGGTGATGGGAGCTTGAACCATCGGTTTTGGGCAGGTCGGCGGTGGGTGAGTCGGCGGTGGGTTCGAGATCAATTTTAGCTACTGCGTATAGCGCCGGAGTGAGACAAAGCCAAGCTGCTCAATGAGATTCTGACCTTCTTGGGTTAACAAGAGCTTTGCATAGGCTTCACCCGCCTCTTGATCACCTTGGTCATCCTCTTTGACGATCACAAACAAGCGGCGCGTGAGGGGATAGTTCCCCGCCCGAAAGGCCTCGAGGTTAATTTGGTTCGGCTGGCTTAAGCAGTCTTGGGGCGAGCGATAGGGCTGTTGCGTGGGTGAAACAAGTTCATTGGCGGTGCGACCGATGGCGATCGGTTTGACCGAGCATTGGGCCAGAACTTCTGGGGCGGAGGCAAAATAAATGCTGCCGGGGGTTTGACTAACGGTTTGTACCGCCTGGGTCGTGGTGGGCAGGATCTGCACCGTCTCGGCCAGCGGTGCGCCCGCGAGGACATTGTCGGTAAAAAACTTGACCGTGCCGCCCTCCGTCAGATCCCGTGAATAGACTTGCACTGGGAGATTCGGGCCGCCTAGTTCTTGCCAATTAGTGAGTTCACCGCTATAGATGCTCCGCAACTGCTCAATCGTCAGACCGTCGATCGGTAGGCCCGGATGAACGGCGATCGCAATGCCGTCAATGGCGATCGGGATTTCTTGCAGGGTAAAGCCGCGCTGACGGGCCGCTTGGTACTCATCCGGTTGCAGCGATCGGGAGGATTGGGCAAAGGCAAGCTGGCCCTCGATAAGCATTCGAATGCCAGAACCCGAACCCGGTGCGCCACTGGCGGGGTTGAGATAGCTCAGTTGAAAGCCCGGTTGCATCTCGGCCAAGATCGGCTCGGTTTGATCCCGAATCGGGGCCCAAGAGGTGCTGCCCCCGTAGCGAAAAATTCCGGCTGGCGTTTCGACGTCCTGGAATTTTTCCGGGGCTTTGAGTTCTTTAGCCGCTTCCTCGCCTGTGACGGCTTCTTCGCCAGTAATTATATTGGTGATGAAGCCCGTGCTGGTTTCGATGATCACGCCCGTCAGGATCGTCA
>JBMYQW010000367.1:0-5250 GCA_049601735.1 Spirulinaceae cyanobacterium | reverse complement strand
AGAAGGGGGCAACTCCGCCGCCCCCCCCGCCCGCTGCGAAACGGGCTGCGCCCGCGCCTCCGCCCGCTGCGAAGAAAGCGCCCCCACCTGCGGCCAAGCCAGCGACTCCAAAAGCACCGGCGCCTGCCCAACCCGCAGCGAAAAAGACGCCTCCCGCTGCAACCCCAGCGCAGCCGAAAGCAAAACCCGCAGCGAAACCTGTCCTCGATCCCATTCCCTACCAAGGGGGCGACCCCTTTGCGGTGGGCGATCGTCAGCCCATGGCCCCCGCTCCCGATGGGCAGTCGGATGACCCGTTTGCGGCAGCGATCGCCGCAGGAGATGCGCTTGCAACCGCGAATCCTGAACCCGTGCCCTCTGGTTTTGCTGCACCTGATCCCTTTGCTGGGCCAGCTACGCCGAGCAGTGGGATAGCCGATCCCTTTGCGGCCGATCCCGATGATCCTTTCGCAGGTGAATTCACGCCCGATCCTTTTGATGCAGACCCCATGGCAATGGATGACCTGGAAGTGGATGATCAAGACCCCTTTGCGGCGTCTGCAAATTTTAAGTCGCCTCCGGCAATGCCGCCACCGGAGGCCACGCCGCCCGTTGCCGAGCCCGAAGCCCTCGAACTCGACCCCGACTGGGAAACCGATGTAGACGATCCCCTCGCTGGGGCTGTGGCTTCGCTTGACGCCCCTCTGCCGGACATCAGCGATCCTGAGGCTAGCGATGAGGACGATGACCCCTTCGGTGGGGCGGTCATGAGCCTGGAGGCTGGGCTAGACGATGGGCCAGCAGAGCTGGATGAACCGCTGGATACGCCGGGTGATAAGTCACTGGGTGCTCCAGAAGCCGAGCTGCCTGCTGATGCGCCAGTCGCAGCAGCCATAGAGGAAGAGCTGTCAGCCGCTGAAGCGAATGATGACGTTGCTGAGGATTGGGGCATCGCTTACGAAGCGTTTGAATGTTTGCATCGATATAGTGAGGCCCGCGATCGCGGCGTTACGGGTATGGCGATCGGCCCCGAGGGGGCCCTCTACACCTGCGGCCCCGAGCTTTACATCTGCCGTTGGTATTTCTATGAATTGGCCAAGGAGCAACAGTTTGACCTCTATTCCAAGGGCTGCGAATGCCTGACGCTCTCTCCCGATGGGCAGGTGCTGCTCACGGGCGCAGCTGAGAGCAACATCAAACTCTGGGATGCCCAGAACGGCACGCTTCTGGATACCCTCAGCGATCACTCCATGGGCGTCAACGGTCTGGCGATCAGCCCCGATGGTCAGACAGTGGTTAGCAGTGCGGCCCGGAGTAATCTCAAGCTCTGGGACTACATGACCGGGGAGCTGCAGGGTCCGCTCAATGATGAATCGTTCGGGGTTACGGCGGTGGCGCTCACGCCCGATGGTCAAACCGTGCTGACCAGCTCCCACGAGAGCAATATCCGCTTTTGGGATCGGGCCACGGGCGAGTTGCTCGGACCGCTCAATATCCAGTCCCTGGGCGTCACCAGCTTAGTGATCAGCCCCGATGGTCAAGCAGCCATTAGCGGCGATGAACAGGGAATGCTCACGATAACCAGTCTGGCAACGGGTGAGCCGATTCGCACGATCAAGGCCCATGAGCAACCGATCTCAGCTCTGGCCGTGAGCCCCGATGGTTGGTACATTGTCACAGCCTCACCGTTGGAGATGAAACTCTGGGGTTGTTGGCCGGAGGAGGATTAAACCGTTAGATATCGGTTCACGAACCCGAAGGGGGCAGTCCCTCGATCGCAATCAGAGCTTCTGTGACCGACTTGACTAAGGGCGCGGCGACGGTCGATCCAAAGAGATCCTTGCCCTTGGGCTCATCAATGACAGCCAACACCAGGTATTGAGGGTCTTCGAGCGGCAAGGTGGCAACAAAGCTGACCACCTTGATGTCTTTGTAGTAGCCGCCGGTGGGGCTGGCCTTCTCAGATGTACCGGACTTGCCTGCCATGCGATAGCCCGCCACCTGAGCGGGTTTACCGCTATTGGCATTCATGACCTCAGCCATTTTGTTGAGGACAACCTTGCTCGTCTCCGGTGAAAAGACCTGCTTTGGTGGAGTTTCGGCGGCAGATTGGGCTGGGGCAGATTGAGCTGGGTCAGATTGGGATGGGTCAGATTGGGACAGGACAGTTGGAGTATCGGTGAGCCCTGCCACCACATGGGGGCGAACCAGGCGGCCGCCATTGGCGATCGCGGCGTGCAGTTGCGCCAGCTTCAGGGGCGTCAGGGAAAAGCCCTGACCAAAGGCAGTGGTAGCGGGTTCGACAGGCGAATTCACAAATTGCGCTTTCGCTTTGAGCTGACCCGCCCCAGCGCCCGGTAGTTCAATACCAACCTTGCCCATGAGGTCAAGTTGAGCTAGCGCCGCATAATAGTCGCTAGGGGCCATCTGCTGTACCAAGTCCACCATGGCAACATTGCTCGAATGGACAAGAATTTGCCCCAGACTCAGAGCACCCCGCGCACCCACCTGCTCATAGTCGTGATTGGCAATTTCCCAGGTGTCAATTTCGATGCGTCCGCGATCGCGGAAGGTGTCTCCGGCTGCAATCGCGTCTTGCTCGAGGGCGATCGCCATGTTGATGGGCTTAAAGGTTGAACCTGGCTCGTAGAGATCGGTGACGGCCCAGTTTTTAAAGAGTTCAATGTCAAACTCGGAATAGGCATTGGGGTCAAAGGTGGGCTCACAGACGAGGGCTAGCAGCGAGCCGTCCTTGACATTCATGACAATGATCGTGCCGCGCTTGGCTTGATACTTGCTAATTTGAGCCTTCAGCAGCGATCGCGCCACGCGCTGCAAGCGCATATCGAGCGTCAGTTGCAACTGTTGCTGGTCAAAGCCGAGAAATCCTTCGGGGAGATGATCTGGCATCAATGCTCCGTTCCCCGCCCGACTCATGTACAGGGTGCGCACATCTCGCTCTAGCAGGTCTTCTTGGGAATATTCCAAGCCCGCCTGACCCTTATGGTCCACATCCACATAGCCCACCACATCCGCGACCAACTCCTGCTGGGGGTAGAGGCGAGCATATTGACGGATCAGCTCTAGACCGTCTATTTGCAGTTGCCGGAGACGCTCGGCCACATCTTCTGAGAGCTTGTGGGCCAGGGCAATGCCATTATTTTCGCTCGCGAGTTTTTGACGCAGGTGCGCTGCATCCTCTTGGAGAATCGGGGCAATTTCGGCGGCGATCGCAGCGGGCTCTTGCTTGAGGAGGCTGGGGTGAGCGTAGAGGGTATAGACGAGGTGATCCGTGGCCAGGATATTATCGTTGCGATCGATAATCGTGCGGCGGGGAATAAATGGGCGCATATAGATCCTCTGCTGCTGCCGAGCCCGCTGGGCCAGCTCTGGCGCATCGACCATCTGCAACGTATAAAGCCGAAACCCCAAGCTGCCACAGCCCAAGAGGAGCAAGAACCAAACCAACAGCAGCCGCCCACTACCCAGGCGTGAAGCGGTGCGGGGACGCCGCCGCGAAACCTGGCGCGATCGCGCTAGGTTCTGGGTCGAAACCGGTTCAGCAATGGGGCTGAGAGACGAGGAAGCGGGATTGTCCGAAAAGCGTGTCATACCCCATTCCCTTCCAAAATCAGCAGCAAACAGTTCACCATCATGGTTAAGGCGTCTGTTGAGGTCAGCCTACTTCAAACTTCAATAGCCCAAGGGCGTTTTCGCTGTAACGTCCACGAGGGGGGTTGTACTCTTAGCTGCACTAGGGGCAAAGGCGCGATCGTTCGTTTTGGGCAAAAAGATCGTGTTGGCCGGGCTCGGTGGCATTAACCCCGCATTGGGCAAGCTGGCCTGTTGTGCTAGCTGGTTTTTCATCAGTTCGCTGGCGGCGATCAGCTCACGCTGCTCCCGTTGTAGAGTTTCCAGCTTACGATATTCCTCGCCCCATTCCTGCTGAATGTAGACCGTCGAGCCGTAGGTGATCAGGACTGCTGTCGCCAAGCAAAAAGCCAGCAGCGAAGACCCCTGCTGCACCAAAAACAAGAGTCGCAGCCCCAGGGAAAATCTCGCCTGGCGCGGGAACTTGACCACGGCTGCTTTGCGGGGCGAGGGGGCAGGCGCGGCGGCCGAATGCTGAACCCGACGGGGGGGACGGGTCGCTGCGGGGCGAACGGACACCAGGGGGGCGAAAGAAGGAGAAGCAACCATAGGAGCTTAAAAGGGATGACAGAAGTCAGACAATGCTGTGCCCCTATCGTACCACCGGAATCAAAATCAGGTAGAGGGGGTGCGACAGAACCGTTAATTCGTATCTGTATCGTCAATGCGGAACCGTTCTACCGAGGCCAGCAGGTCGCGGGCAATACTCACCAGGTTTTGCAGAGAAGACGCCACCTTCTGAGATTCTTGCGAGGTTTCTTGGGCGGTGAGTTCCACCGACTGCATTACCTGAGCCACGGCCAGAGTGCTTTCGGTTTGCTCGACGGTATCGGCGGTAATCGATCGCACCAGGGCGTCAATGCGGTTCGAGACCTGAATAATGTCTTCGAGCGATCGCTTGGCTTGCTCGGCCCGCTTCGTCCCGTCGATGACCTGCTGGGTTCCTTCTTCCATCGCCTGCATCACCAAGCTGGTCTCACTTTGAATCTGCAACACGATTTGTTCAATGTCCTTGAGCGCCTTGGCGGAGCGATCAGCGAGCTGTCGGACTTCGTCTGCCACGATCGCAAAGCCCCGCCCCGCTTCACCCGCCCGAGCTGCCTCAATCGAGGCGTTGAGGGCAAGGAGGTTGGTACGGGAGGCAATTTGCGAAATCGCCGACACAATTTTGGAAATCTCTTGGGACGATTCCGCCAGACGCTTCACCTTCCGCGTGGTTTCAGCCACCGTCTCGCGGATTTGTAGAATACCTGCCACGGCGTTTTCTACCGCGTCACCGCCTTTGACCGCCACCGCTGCCGCCGATCGCGCCACTTCCTCGGCTTCGCGGGCATTTTCCGCCACCCGGCGAATCGAGTCGGTCATCATCTGCACCGAGTTGAGTGTCACCGCCAACTCCTCCGCCTGGCGCAGGGCGTCACTCTGGAGACCACGCGCAAACTGCTCGTTGTCCCCGGAACTCTTGTTCACCTGTTTTGCCGCCACCTTCACCTGTTGGACAATCTCCCGCAGGTTTTGAATCGTGAGGTTAAAGGCGTCTGCCACCGCACCGAGAACGTCGGCGGTCACTTCCGCCCGCACGGTCAAGTCCCCCCGAGCGGCCCCTTCCACATCATCCAG
>JBMYQW010000366.1:0-5262 GCA_049601735.1 Spirulinaceae cyanobacterium | reverse complement strand
CTGCTCACTGGCACCGGCGGCAACATTGGCGCTCAGTCATCAACAGTCGTGATCCGGGGCTTAAACACCGAGGAACTCAATGTCCTCGGCCCCGTGCAGGTGGTGATTCGGGAGGCGATGGCCGGGCTGCTGCTCGGGGCCTCATTGGGCGTCCTGGCGACCCTGTGGGCCCATTACCTGATGCAGCGTGAACTCACGGTGGCGATCGCTGTCGGTTTGAGTCTGGTCGTGATCTCTCTATTGGCCTCGGTTTCGGGTTCGGCCCTGCCCTTCCTATTCCGCGCCCTCAAACTCGACCCGGCCCTGATGTCTGCGCCCTTTATCACCACCGCCGTGGATGTGTTGGGGGTGTTGATCTATTTCAATATTGCCCGCGTTATTTTGACCACGGGCATCTAGGGGAACTTTTAGGGAGAACTGCAACCCATGATGGCCCTACTCAACAAAGTCAACTATCTGCTGCGGGAGACTGGGGCAGGCTTGCGGCGAGGCGGCTGGATGAATTGGGCAGCGATCAGCACAATGGCGGTGCTGCTCTTCTTGTTTGGCATTGCAGTGCAGACCTCTTGGCAACTCGATGCCTTGCTCGACCACTTGGGAACGCAGTTTGAAGTCTCGGTGTATTTAGCGCCGGAAACGCAGGGGCAGAAGCTCAAGCCCCTAGTGGCGGAGTTGCCCTACGTCGAAGCAGTGCGTTGGGTGGCTAAAGAGGAGGCCTGGCCCGCGCTGCTGCAAGAGCTGGGCATTGCCGATGTGGATGCGGCCACAGAGCAGCTCGAAGGCAACCCACTGGTGGATGAGCTGAAAGTCACCGCCAGCGACATCCAACAGATTCCCTGGCTGATGGATCGCATTGAGCAACTCCCCGGCATCGATCGCGCCGTTTATTTCAATGAAGCTACCGAACGGTTTAGCCAAATTAAACAAAGCCTTAACGGGGTCAGCCTCATTTTCACGGGGCTACTCTCCCTGACGACGATCGCCGTGATCACAACCACGCTCAACCTGATTGCGATCGCAAGGCGCAATGAACTGGAGATTATGCAACTGGTGGGGGCGACCCAAACCTGGATTGTGTTGCCTTTTGTGATCCACGGTGTGGTTTTTGGCGCGGTGGGGGCGAGCTTGGCTCTGGGGCTGATCTGGCTGCTACGGCGGGCGATCGCCGAAATTTTGGCGACCCAAACAGACTTTCTGCAATTCCTCACCGAAGGGCTGGCCCTGCGCCCGGTTCAGGTTCACTTGCTCTCTCTGGTGGTGATCAGCCTCGGGATCACAATTGGCATGGTGGCGAGTCTGTTTGCCGTGCGGCGGAATACGGCGCTCTAGTGCTTAATAAAACTTAAACCCGCTCCGAGTCTTGACCCCCGCCTTTCGTGTACGCTTTTGTTTAGACCGTACAAACGGAGATTAATTTCATGGCAAAACGTGGCGATAAAGTCAAAATTTTAAGAACAGAATCTTACTGGTACCAAGATTTCGGTACTGTTGCCTCAGTGGACAAGAGCGGCATTATTTATCCCGTGATTGTCCGCTTTGATAAGGTCAACTATTCCGGCGTGGCCACCAACAACTTTGCCGAGCACGAAATTGAAGTGGTCGGTTAAGCCCCGATCGGTTCTTTTGTGCCCGAATTACCCGAAGTTGAAACGGTTCGCCAAGGGTTAGTTCAGCTAACCCAGAACCAAACTATTCAGGGTGGGGAAGTGTTACTCAAGCGAACACTTGCCCACCCTGTTTCTGTGGCGGAATTTTGGGCGGCGTTGTCGGGACGGAGCTTCCAGGGCTGGCAACGGCGGGGGAAGTACCTCTTAGCGCAGCTCTCCGGGGGCGGTCAGTTGGGCGTGCATCTGCGCATGACGGGGCAGTTGTTTTGGCTGGCGCGATCGCACCCGCTGCCCATTCATACCCGCATTCGCCTCTTTTGCAGTGCTGACCAGGAGCTGCGCTTTGTGGACACCCGCACGTTTGGGCGGATGTGGTTTGTGCCCCCGGGGGTTCCTACAGAGCAGGTGATCACGGGGCTCCAGAACTTGGGGCCGGAACCCTTTGCGCCGGAGTTTACCGAGGATTATTTGGCGCGGCGGCTGCGGCGCACCCGGCGAGCAATTAAGACGGCACTCTTGAATCAGGCCTTGGTGGCGGGGTTAGGCAATATCTATGCCGATGAGGTGCTGTTTGTCAGTGGCATTCGCCCCGAACACCTGGCCGCAGATCTCAAACCCCGCCAGGTCAAGCGACTGCATCAGGCAATTCCGGCGGTGCTCCAGGCAGCGATCGCACGCGGGGGCACGACGTTTAGTGATTTTTTGAGCTTGCTGGGCGTACCGGGGAATTATGGTGATGCGGCCAAGGTGTACGGTCGCCGGGGGGAGCCTTGTCGAGTCTGTGGCAGTGCGATCGAGCGGATTAAGTTAGGGGGGCGATCGACGCATTTTTGCCCGCGTTGTCAGCGTTGAGACCGTTTAGGTATTTCCCCTGGCAGTTGTGCCAAAAATTAAGCTACGTTGGAGCCTGGAGAATCGCCGCATTTGAGCACTAGGCGATGACGCAAGCAACAACCCATGGGCAATAGCGGGAAACCAGTCTTCAGTAGCAGCAAGTCCCGCCCGTCTGGGGTCAATCGCCTGCTCTTTTTGGGTGCGATGCTCCTCACCCTCCTCCTCCCCTTCAACTCCACCTTTCTTGCTCAAACCGCTGCCGAAACCCCTACCGTCCTCTCGCTGACCCCAGCCGAAACCGCCTGGTTGCAAGATCATCCCGTCATCACCGTGACCAACCAGATGGACTGGCCCCCCTTTGACTTTGTGGAAAACGGCCAACCGAGGGGCTATAGCATTGACCTCATGACGGAAGTCGCCGCCAAACTGGGCGTTCAGTTTGAATACGTCAATGACTTGACCTGGGATGAGTTGGTTGAAGCCTTTAAAAATCAAGAGATTGACTTAATTCACTGTATTTACTATCTAGAGAGTCGGGAGGAATTTGCCCGGTTTAGCGAACCCTATTTCATTAATAATCTGGCGGTGTTTGGGCGTGAAGGGGCTGAGTTGAGAACCCTAGGAGATCTGGCCGGTAAAGTGGCTGCGCTCCCCGCAGGCTATTCCCTGATTGAAATGCTCCAGGAACTGATTCCTGACTATCAGGTGATCGAAACCAACAACATGGTCGAAGCGGTTCAAGCCGTCGCCTCGGGCACGGCCGACTACACGATCGAAAGTTTTGCCGCCACCCAATATGCGATCCGCGAAAACGCCATTCCCGGTGTGCAGGTGGCCTTTTTCCCCCGTTTTCCAGACCAAGACCCCGACGAATTTGCCCTCCATGTTGCTGCCCATGTGGAGAACCCCATGCTGTTGCAGGTGGTGCAAAAAGCCCTCAATGGGATTTCTGAAGATGAAACCGCTGCCCTCAAAAACAAATGGTTTGGCGCGCAAAACCTGCCCGAGACCTCGCAGCCTGAATCGCTCCAACTCTCAGCGGTCGATCGCGCCTATCTCCAGCGCAAGGGCACAATCCAAATGTGCGTCGCCCCCGATTGGCCACCCATTGACTGGATTGATGAGCAGGGTCAACACCGGGGCATCGTCGCCGAGCTAATGCAGCTGATTCGAGAGCGCCTTGAGCACCCGATCGAACTTTTTCCCACCTCCACCTGGCAAGAAACCATCGAGGCTGTGCAAGCGCGAGACTGTGACTTTGTCTCGGCGATTACCCAAACGCCGGAACGAGAAGGCTATTTGAACTTCACCCTGCCCTATCAGGAACTCGATGTGGTTATTGCCACCGATCGCCAGCAAATTTATATCCAAGATCTCGGCGCTTTTACAGCTGAACAGGTGGCGACGGTCGAGGGCAGTATTTATCAGACGCTGCTGGCAGAAAACTATCCCAATCTAGCGGTTCTACCCGTCGCCGATCTGCAAGCCGGGTTCAAAGCCGTGCGTCGGGGCCAAGCCATGGGCTTTGTGGATAATCTCACCTCGCTAGCCTATTTCATTCAGCAGACGGGGGCGGTGGATCTGCAAATTTCGGGACAAGTGGCCAACCCGATTCAGCTCCGGATGGGCATCCGCAATGATGACGAACAGCTCCATGAAATCTTGAGCAAAGCCCTCGCCTCTATCTCGGAACAACAGCGCCAAGACCTGGCCAACCAATGGATCGCCGTCACCTATGCCAAAGGCATTGACTACCGCCTGCTCTGGCGCTGGCTCGGGGGGGCGATCGCCGTATTGTTGGTGATCTTTTACTGGAATCGGCAACTGGCCGCCGCCAATGCCAAGATTCGGCAACTTAACGACCAGCTCTCAGCCGAAAACCTGCGCATGGGGGCAGAACTGGACGTCGCCCAGCGGGTTCAACAAATGATCTTGCCCAAGTCTCCCGAGCTAGCCGCCATTGAACCCCTCGATATCGCTGGCTATATGCAGCCCGCCGCTGAAGTGGGCGGTGACTATTACGATGTGTTGCGCGAGGCGGGCGTCGTCACGATTGGCATTGGCGATGTGACGGGGCATGGTTTGGAAAGCGGCCTGGTGATGATGATGCTCCAAACCACCGTACGCACCCTGACCCAACTGCGGGAAACCGACCCGATCCGGTTCCTCAACACCGTAAATGCCACCCTCTACGCCAATGTGCAGCGCATGGATGTGGATCGCAGCCTCACCCTGGCGCTCCTGACCTATGCCGAAGGGCATCTGTGCATTATGGGTCAGCATGAGGAGGTGCTGCTGGTTCGCGCCGATGGCCAACTCACGCGCATCGACACGATCGATCTGGGCTTACCCCTGGGTTTAATCGATGACATCGCTGCGTTTGTAGACCAAAAAACGCTCCAACTCAACCCCGGCGATGGGGTCGTGCTCTATACCGATGGCATCCCTGAAGCCTGTAATGCGGCCCAAGAGTTCTACGGCATGACGCGCCTGTGCCAGGTGGTGGAGCGCCATTGGTCAGCGGCGGCGGCGGTGATCCAGCAGGCGGTGATTGCTGATGTTGAGGACTTCATTGGCGATCAGACTGTGCAGGATGACATCACGTTGCTGGTGATCAAGCAGCGTTAGATTGCGATCTAAACCAAGGAATCCCTTCAAGCCCTTATCTATATCTAGCAAGGTATGGCTACTCTCCGGTATTGCCGGAGTCTGAGGGGGCAATTTCTCCCTCAGATACTGTGTCGGAGTTCAGACGGCAACTGGTTTAGGTGTATTATTTTTGGTCAAGAAGTCAGGGTCGAACGACTTACCCGATTTCAAC
>JBMYQW010000365.1:0-5287 GCA_049601735.1 Spirulinaceae cyanobacterium | reverse complement strand
CAAACGTCGTCAATTTTTGCCTTTTCTCGGGTTATTTTTAGCCACTGTTTTTCTGACCGTGAGTTGCACCCAAACCTCCGAGCCGACCGATGGTTCAGAAACTGCGACCGAAAACGGTGAAACTGTTGAATTTATTAATAGCGACCCCATCAAACTGGGCTACAGCAATTGGGCCGGTTGGTGGCCCTGGGCGATCGCTGAACAGGAAGGCCTATTTGAGCAAAATAATGTCAATGTTGAGCTTGAATGGTTCGACAGCTACATTGCCTCCATGGAAGCCCTCGCCGCAGGTCAGCTCGATGGCAATTCCCAAACCCTCAACGACACCATCTCCTTTGCCGCAAGTGCCGTCAATGGCGAAGTTGCCGTGTTGGTGAATGACAACTCGGCCGGCAACGATAAAATTATCGTCACCGAAGATATCAACGAAGTGAAAGATCTCGTTGGCAAGAAAGTTGCGGTGGAAGAAGGGGTCGTCGATGACTTTCTGCTGAGTTTGGCTCTCGAAGAAGAAGGGCTCTCCCGCGACGATGTGGAGATTGTGGGCATGGATACGGGGGATGCGGCGGCAGCTTTCGTCGCGGGTGATGTGGATGCCGTCGGTGCTTTCCCGCCTCACTGGTTGACAGCATTAGAGCGCGAAGGCAGCAAAGAACTGATTTCTTCTAAGGAGTTTCCAGGGGCAATTCCTGACCTTTTGGTCGTGACCCAAACCCTAGTTGATGAGCAGCCGGAGGTGGTGCAAGCCTTAATCAATACCTGGTTTGATATCTTGGCTTTTATGGAAGAAAATCCCGAACAAGCGGATGAGATTATGGCTGAACGGGCTGGAGTTGATATCTCAGATATGGAACTCTTAAAAGAAGGCACAGAGATCTTCACGATCGAGCAAAATCTAGAGGCCTTTAGTGATGGTGACTCGATGAAGCATATGCCCTATGCTGCTGAACAAATGGCGGACTTTATGGTCGGTGTTGGCTTCATTCCCGAAGCGCCGCCCCTTGAACCGATTTTGGATGATCAGTTTGTGCAGGCTTACGCCGAGAGCTTGGAGGAGTAAGCGAGAAGGTATCCATCAAGAAACAGTAAAGTAGGCTTGTTCGAGGTTGTAGGGTAGTGAAACATAACCCCTAAATCTTGGATGTTTCCCTAGGGGCTAGGTCTCCTTGCCCCTCAGCCCTTGGTTTTTCCTTCGCTTATTTTTGTACGCTTTTGCTCATGTCTTCCCTCACCGCCCGAAAAGTTTCTCTTGTCGAGCTTGAAGATCGTTTATCTAAAATGCAAAACCTCCGCCCCCGCATTCTCAAACCCAGCACTGTCTGGCGTCTGGTCGAGGAGATTCCCCGATCGCTGACCTGGACGTTGATGGTGCTCTCGGTGGCGCTGCCATTTCTGGCTTGGGCGATCGTTGCCAGTTCAGGTCTCGTCTCCCCCCGTTTTTTACCCTCGCCTGCCAAGGTGGGGGAAGCGTTTGCCTCGCTCTGGGAAAAAGGCTTCATTATTCAAGATACTCGGGCGAGTGTCTTGCGGGTGACGGCGGGTTTTGTGTTGGCGGCGTTGGTGGCGACACCCTTGGGTATTTTGATGGGGGCGTTTGCGACGGTGCGATCGCTCTGTGAACCGATGATCGGCATTCTGCGCTATATGCCCGCCCCCGCCTTTATTCCGCTGTTAATCATTTATCTTGGCATCGACGAAGCGCCGAAAATTGCGCTAATTTTCATCGGCACGGTCTTTTTCAATACCCTGATGATTATGGACTCGGTCAAGTTTGTGCCCAAAGACTTGATTGAGACAACCTACACGCTGGGCGGCAACCGTCGTCAGGTTTTGTTACAAGTCATTGCACCCTACATTTTTCCCAATATTTTGGATGCGTTTCGGGTCAATATTGCCGCTTCTTGGAACTTGGTGGTCGTAGCAGAGCTTATTGCCGCCAGTGAAGGTTTAGGCAAACGCATTGAGCTAGCGCGTAAATTTATCCGCACCGATGAAATCTTTGCCTGTTTGATCATTCTGGGCGTGATTGGCTTTTTAATTGACTTGAGCTTTCAATGGCTGTTGCGCGCCACCTGTAAGTGGGCGGTGGATTAAGGCGATTTCTCGGAATAAATATACCAACCTAAGCTGCGATGGTGCGTTACGGCTATCGCCTTTAGCGAAGCCATGCCGAAGGCTATACAGCACCCTACGAGGTACATTCTTTTTGGCAAATCTCCTAAGACGAATCACCGATGCGCCAAAATTCTGGCTGTCCCTGAGCGCAGCAAGCAGATTGTTTACGCGGCATCCCGCTCCTTTTCCATCATCTTCTCGATCGCCTGATCCATGACCCCTTGGAGCATCGGTGAAAGATTTTCATTGAGGCGTCCGGCGCGGATAAACTCGGCGTAAGTATCTGCTTCAATATCCACCAGTTCCTCCTGGAGCTGCTCCATGGTCAGGGTCAGAAGTTGGGGATGTTGGTTTTGCAGTTGGGTGATTTCTTCTTCCACCGAGCGCAGTTGGCCCAAGACCAACTGATGCTGATAGTGATAAAACTCCGGGTCGATTTCCGGCGACTCCTCGATCGCGCTTAAGTGGTTTAGCACCCGGTTGAGCGCCGCCCGGCGGGCCAGCCCTTCGGTATATTGCTGGCGCTGGGCCTGGTCTTCAATCAGATCGAGCTTCTCCAGGAAGAACTGGGTGGTCAAGCCCTGCATGAGTAAGGTGAAGAGCACGACGCCAAAGACCGCATCAATGATGTCTTGGCGTCCCGTGAGCAGGGTCGGCACACTCAGGGCCAGGGCGATCGAAACGCCACCACGCAAGCCGCCCCACCAAAGCACGATAAATTCTCGCCAATTGAAGCAACTGCTGGGGCTAAGGCGATTAGCCAGATACCCCAGGCCAAAGATCACGATCGCCCGCGTGACGAGCACAGACGCGATCGCAATACCAATCAAGTCCAGATTTCCGGCCAGGGAGCCAAAGCGGATCTGATCACCAATCAGCAAAAAGACGATCGAATTGACGAAAAAGCTCAAAAACTCCCAAAACTCCGAGACGATCAGCCGGGTGCGCGGCGTCATGCCGATGCGGGAGCCAAAGTTGCCCAAGATCAAGCCCACCGTCACCACACCAATCACGCCCGAGCCGCCCAGCTCTTCCACCAACAGATAAACCCCGTAGGCCGAAACCAGCGTCAGGGACTGCTCCACCAGGGAATAGTCAAAGCGTTGGGTGAGGTAGGAGATACCAAAGCCCACCAGACAGCCAATGCCTACCCCGAGACCGACAAACGTGGCAAAGCGGGCGATCGTAACAGAGATAGAAAAACTCTCCGTGCCCATGGGAATGCCCACGAGCAGCACAAAAGCGACGACCGCGACCCCATCATTAAAGAGACTTTCCCCCTCCATGACGGTGGTCAGCCGTTTGCCTGCGCCCAACTCCCGGAACAGGGCCACCACCGAAACCGGGTCGGTGGCGGATAAGCTCGCGCCCAGCAGCAGGGCAAGGGGCAAAGATAACCCTGTGAATTGGCTGATGGGCCAGGCAATGCCCAGCACGGAAATCACCACGCCGACAATGGCAAACAGACCTACGGGGACGAGGCTTTGTCTGAGATCACGCCAGCGAATATTCCACGCCGCTTCAAAGAGCAGCGGCGGCAAGAAAATTTCCAGAATCAACTCCGGTGAGAGGTTGACCAGGCGTACATTCACAAAGGCCAGACCCAAGCCCACGATCACGAGCAGGAGGGTGTAAGGAATGCGCCGGAACCAGCTCAAGAGCCGAGAGAGGGTGGCAACACTCAGGGAGACCGAGAGCACAACCAAAAATTGCTCTAGGTTTTGCTTAATGGAGGCGTCTGCGAGCGCACTATCAACAGTCATAGAGGGCCGGGGGGAAGGATTAATCAACAGCAGGTCGATCTTATACCAGTTCGCAGTTCGGCGGTTTGTTAAGCCTGGGTGGCCGTCGCGGCGGCTCTCGCTATATTCCAGAACAGCAGCTTGAGTTTGAGCGAAAAATTCAAACCCGTTGATCATGATGGCTTACAATTGTGGGCATTGTATGTTTCGTGTTGTTTTTGTACTAGCTAGGGAAGCATCGTACATAGAATGTCTATCAAGTTTGAAAGTCTCATCAACAACTCAAGCTCTGAAGAGAATTTTTTGCAAGTCTTTGAGAATACTTTTTCTCAGCAAGATGAGCAATTTCTTAAGGCACACCGCACAATCTTAAAGGCCTGTTACAGAAACCCAGGACTTTCACCATCTCTAAAAGCAAAGACACCGGAGATTCTAGCTAAGACTTGGCTAAAGAGGTATCGAAGCAGTTATGAAAATCGAATTTCTAAACGAATTCCACAGCCGCCAGGTACGGTTCCCGACCCAATTATCAGCATAATCATCAATGCCCGTTTGGTGGGCTTAACGATGGAGCATCTTGAACAGATCAAATATGCCCATCGTCTATCAATGTCTGCTGAAAATATCCAAGGTCTACTTCTAGAAGAATTCCTGGCTGATCAACTTTCGGATTATGGCTGGTACTGCTGTTGGGGGGCATCTGTCCGGCACGTGGATTTTTGTAATGTTGATGGTTCACTTTTACAGGTCAAGAACCGCAGCAACTCAGAAAACAGCTCATCATCCAGAGTCAGGATCAATCAACCCATTGAGAAATGGTATAGAGTTGATGCCAAAACAGGTTTGTATCAATGGGATTATTTCAACAGTAGATACAACACCGATCGCTTCTCAGAAAACAATTTTGTCAAATTTGTGCAGCAGGTTTTGATCGGTAATCCAGATGCCTTGGCTGTTGAAGCAGATAATCCGTGGCAAGACTTGTCGGACTCATCATATTAGGTTGAGAGAGAGTTGTTTTCCTGAAGATTGGGTAGAATATCCCATACTGCTCATCCAACTTATATCATCCGTTCTATGGTAGCGAGAATAGGGAAAGTCTGGATAAGTAATGGCTTTTTCATCTCTCAAATGTGTTAGCAACATCCTAGCGATCGCCCTCCCCAAAGAACAAGGTACTGCATTGCCAACTTGTCGATATTGCTTCAACAAAGCCCCTGAGATAATCCAATCATCCGGAAATTCTTGAATCCGCTTATACTCCTCAATACTGAGGGGTCTATCTTCTTCTGGATGCGCTAGATCAGTTGCAGGCATAGCTGGATGAGTGACCAACGTTGGGGAAGGTTTATCCCAAGCCAACCGACGAAAAAAACCCGTTTTCCCGCCTCCTGCATAATAAGAAGCCCCTAGGGCGTCCTGATGTAGAT
>JBMYQW010000364.1:0-5304 GCA_049601735.1 Spirulinaceae cyanobacterium | reverse complement strand
TTCCAACCCTTCGACCCCAAACTTTTGACCAAAACCATGGATTTTGAATACCCCGCTGACTTGCAATATCTTGATACCCATGAATACGTGCGCATTGAAGACGATGTAGCAACGGTGGGGATTACGGCGTTTGCGATCGATCAATTGGGCGATATTGTCTTTTTAGAACTGCCCGCGATTGACGATGAAGTGGAAGCAGGCGAAACCTTTGGCACGATCGAGTCGGTCAAGGCTGTCGAAGATCTCAAGTCCCCTGTAGATGGCCGGGTGATCGATCGCAACGAAGCCCTGATTGATGCCCCAGAAGCGATCGCCGATGACCCCCACAACGATGGCTGGCTGATCAAAGTCCGCCTGAGCGACCCCAGCGCCGAGCTAGAGGATGGCATGACAGCGGCGGAATATGCGGCCCAGGTGGAAGGGGAGTGAATGAAGGCAGAAGGATGAAGGTAGAAGACAGTTTCATTTTTCAACCCGCCAACCGATTCATCCTTCCTCCTTAATAGATGAAGATCTATAAAACCCTGGAGGAGCGCGTCAACCGAGCTTCCTACAATGGGAAGGAACCTTGCCGGAGCCCCTGCCCCATGTCTAGAACTGTTGCCGACTTTATGTCGAGCCCGCCCCTAACGGTTACGCCCCAAACCCCCCTGAGTGAAACCATTCAACTGCTGGCTAAACACCAGATCACGGGACTGCCCGTGGTGGATGACCAGGGCAAACTGGTAGGCGTAATTGCCGATACTGACCTGATGTGGCAAGAAACGGGAGCGGAGCCGCCGCCCTACATTATGTTGCTCGGCAGCGTGATCTATCTGCAAAATCCGGCCCGCTACGAGCAGGAACTCCACAAGGCACTGGGGCAGACTGTGGGGGAGGTGATGAGCACCCCGCCCATTAGCACGGGGCCGGAGCAGTCTTTGCACGAGGCCGCCAAGCTTATGCATAGCAAGCGGGTGCGGCGGCTGCCGATCGTGGATGCCGACCAAAGTTTGGTCGGTATTTTGACCCATAGTGATATTATTCGCGCCATGGCGAACGCTTGATACCTCAATTGTTGCCTTAACGGGAATCCCCCGCAGCCTCCTGCTGGAGGGGCTGGGTTTCCCTAACCCTGCGGGGTCTTTGATTTTGGGTGCAGACCCAAGAGATTTCCGATCAACTCCATTTTTAACAACCGCTCTTTTACATTAATCCCCATGACGACAACACCCGAAGCCGCCCAAGCCCTGTTGCAATCACCGGAATATGGCGATCGCATCAAGGGGCTCAATGCCCTGCGCCAGCTTGAGGTTGCCGAAGCCTATCCCCTGCTCAAGCCGTTGCTCACCGATGAATTCACACGGGTGCGTTACGCGGCGGTGAGCCAAATGGATCACCTCGGGCAGCACGATCGCACCGAAGCCCTGGCCCTGTTGCGCGATCGCCTCTTCAATGACTCTGAGGTGGATGTGCAGTCGGCCGCAGCGGATGCGATCGCAGCGCTCAAGCTGACCGAAGCCTTCGATGATCTCAAGCGAGTCTATGAAGAGACGGACGAATGGCTGCTGCAATTTAGCATTGTCGCGGCCCTGGGCGAAATGGGCGAGCCCCGAGCCTTTGAGCTGCTCTGTGATGCCCTCAAGTCGGATAATGGGCTCCTGCAAACGGCGGCGATCAGCGCCCTCGGTGAACTGGGCGATCCCCGTGCAATTCCCCTGCTGACCCCCTTCGTGACCGATGGGGACTGGCAGGTGCGTCACCGCCTGGCCCAGGCCCTGGTCAACCTCGGTACGGAAGCTAGCCAAGCGCCGCTCCAAACCCTGAGCCAAGATAGCGTGGAATCGGTGGCGACAGAAGCCCAGCGGGGGCTAGAGGGCTAGGGGCTAGTCTTGCAAAAAAGGATGATCGGGGTGCGTATTCAAACCCATTGTGTTGCTATTGTGCTGTTTCCACTGCTGCCCTTTGATGACCCTTAACCAAGGCTGGATTTACCGCGATCGCATCCCCCCCGCCGCCGCCGGCCAAACCGCCCTCGACTATTACAGCCAGCGATATCCCCATTCGAGCCGCGCAGAATGGGCAGACCGACTCCATACAGGGCAAATTCGCCACCAGGGCCAACCCCTTACGCCCACCACCGAACTAAAACCGGGCTGGCAACTCCAATATCACCGTCCCCCCTGGCAAGAGCCGGATGTCCCCCTAGAAATTCCCATCCTCTACGACGATGCTGATCTATTGGTTGTCGCCAAACCCGCTGGTTTACCTGTTCTTCCCGGTGGCGGTTTTGTGGCGCATACGCTGCTCCACCAAGTTCAACAGCAATATCCTGAGGCTACCCCGGTGCATCGCCTCGGGCGTGGCACTTCGGGGGTGATGCTGCTGGCGCGATCGCCCCAGACCCGCGCCAATTTAAGCGCCCAATTCCGTAACCAAACCCTGCAAAAAATCTATCGAGCCTTGGTGGGGAGGGTTCCCGCCGCGCTCACGAACCCGGTAGAAATCCAGCAGGCGATCGGCAAAGTCCCCCATCCCCATCTGGGCTATCTCTACGCCGCCACATCCGAGGGCCAATTTGCCTGGAGCCGCGTCACCGTCCTAGAGCGTCGTCCCCAAAGCACCCTACTTGATGTGGAAATCCGCACCGGCCGCCCCCACCAGATTCGCATCCATCTGGCCGCCTGGGGCTACCCGTTGCTGGGCGATCCGCTCTATGCCGTCGGTGGGGTAGCTAATCCCGAAAATCCCACCGCCACACCGGGAGATTGCGGCTATTGGCTCCACGCCCATCGGATTCGGTTTGAGCAGCCAATGAACGGGAAACGGATGGCAATAACGGCTGAACCCCCCTCTCTTCTTCTCCATAGAGATTTTTGAGCACGGCGCAGAATGTTGATCTGATAGCTCATGCGCTCTCAATTTCACGAATTGCTTGCTCAAAGGGTATCGCTTCATCGTTGGCTTGCTTGGCCGCATCGTAGGCATGAATGTCTAGCAGTTCTTCAAGTTCGTCGAGCAGGCGATAAGCAATACGGTTTTGGTCGTGGGGTGGAAGTTGTTGGAGTTGCTCGATTACGTCTTGCAGGAGTTTGGTTATGGTCGGAGACAGCTCGGTTGGTTTTATTTTAGGCGAGTTGCAGTTTGTGAAACGGGGCGACGGGCTGTGAGGGGCTTGGGTTAGACTGTGCCCATCGTGTGGTGTTTCGTTGAAGTTATGCAGCAACTAACCTATCAAATTCAGGCTATGTGGGATGCCGAGGCGCAGGTTTGGGTAGCAACCAGTGATGATGTGCCGGGTCTGGCAACGGAAGCGGAGACAATTGAGACATTGACGCAAAAGCTCCGAGCAATGGTTCCTGAGCTTTTACGGCTCAATGCGGTCTTGGCGGATCATCAAGCTCAGGCGGTGTCGATCGTGGTTAATAGCCATCGAGAGGACAAAATCGAGGTGATGGCGTAGATGGCGAAGTCGTTCACGCCGGAGTTAAAGCGGCTGTTGTTGCAGGCGGGTTGTGTGTTTAAACGTCAGGGGAAGGGAGATCATGAAATCTGGTTTAGCCCGATTACGCAGCGCAATTTTGTGGTGGATCGGCAGCTTAAGTCTCGGCACACGGCGAATGCGGTGCTGCGGCAAGTGGGTTTAGAAAAAGCGTTTTAGGTTTGCATTGTTGTCTATTGGTCTGGAGGTGTTTAGGTCATGTCTTTACGCTGGGGTGTTGTGGGGGCGTTGGTTTGGGTGGGTGTGTTGGCGGGGGAGGTTGCGGCAGTGGAGGAAACGTCGCGAACATCCTGCCCGCGCGACGGAAGCGCAACGAACAAAACCCGTAGCGCAGGCGTCCCCGCCTGCCAGAGTCAACTGCTCGAACCCGAATTTCCCCGTGAAGGGCTAGTGGCGCAGAACACGGAGACGGATGAAGCCTTGCAGTTCTTCCAAGAAGGGATGGCACTGTTTCGAGAAAGCACAGCAGAATCTCTGCAAGCAGCAATCGAGAAGTTTGCCGCATCTATCGCATTATTTGAAGCCAGAAACGAGGCATTTAGTGAAGCGACTGCACGGTATTGGTCGGGTTTTGCTCACTTCAACTTGGGATACCACCGGGAAGCCTTAGCACAATACGAAAGAGCAATTGTCATTTTTGAAGCGGCAGTCCAACAAGCAAAGAGCGAAAACTTACAAACAGCCCAAACCTGGCAAGCAGCCACGTTAGGCAGTATTGGATCTGTCTACAATGCACTAGGAGAAAAGAGCAGGGCACTGGAATTTTTCAATCAAGCCCTTCCTCTTCTCCAAGCAGTGGGCGATCGCAGCGGGGAAGCCACCACTCTCAACAACATCGGCATGGTCTACGATTCTCTGGGAGAAAGGCAAAGGGCGCTGGAATACTATAACCAAGCCTTGTCCCTTAACCAGGCGGTGGGTAATCGCAGCGGGGAAGCCACCACTCTCAACAATATCGGCCAGGTCTACAATGCCCTGGGGGAAAAGCAAAGGGCATTGGACTTTTTAAATCAAGCCCTGTCCCTGAGCCGGGCTGTGGGCAATCGCGGCGGTGAAGCTAGAACTCTAGGCAACATTGGTCGAGTCTACCTTGACCTAGGGGAAAAGCAAAAGGCGCTGGAATTTTATAACCAAGCCTTGCCCCTCTTCCAGGTTGTGGGTGATCGCAGAAGCGAAGCTGTAGCTCTTGTGAGTATGGGTGTGGTCTACAACGCCCTCGGGGAAAGGCAGCAGGCACTGAATTTCTTTAACCAAGCCTTGCCAATCCATCAAGCCGTGGGCGATCGCAGTAGTGAAGCCATAACTCTCAACAATATCGGTGGGATCTACGACGCCCTCGGAGAAAAGCAACGGGCGCTGGATTTTTTTTACCAAGCCTTGCCCCTCCTCCGAGCCGTGGGCGATATTTCAGGAGAAGCCAATACGCTTAGAAATGCCGCTTGGGTTTACCGAGACCAAGGCCAACTCCCCGAAGCCCTAACCAACATCCAAGCCGCCATCGCCCTCATCGAACAACTCCGCAGCCTCACCCCCCCCGGCGAACTGCGCCAAACCTACTTCGCCACCGTCCAAGACTACTACCAACTCCAACTCGACCTGCTGATGCAGCTCCAGCAGCAACAGCCCAACAGCCCCGAAAACTACGCCGCCCAAGCCTTCCAAATCAGCGAAAGCACCCGCGCCCGCACCCTCATCGAACAACTCAGCGAAGCCAACCTCGACATCCGCCAAGGCGTAGATCCAAGCCTCCTCACCCAAGAACAAGACCTGATCCAACAACTCAACGCCACCGAACAACAGCGCATCACCCTCCTCAAAGGCAC
>JBMYQW010000363.1:0-5305 GCA_049601735.1 Spirulinaceae cyanobacterium | reverse complement strand
GTGAGGGGGTGAAGTTGGGGTCTGGGGGGGCTGCGGGCAGCGGTAAAGGTTGGGGCGGAAGGGGGTCGAGGTCGGGGAGTTGTTGGGCGGTGAGGGGTTGAGCGACGAGGAGCAGGAGGAGGGTGAGGGTGAGGGGATGGGTTAGAAGCGAGACACGTGATACCAAATCCGTTTTGTCTGCACCAAGAATCAAAGACCCCCCAGAGCAGGGAAACCCAGCCCCTACAGCAGGAGAATTCTTCGGTTTTTCAGGTCGGATTGGGTATGATATCTCCTCCTGGTGAGAGTCAGAGTGGGTTGACCCACTTCCCCCCTCCGGGGTACTCCTTCCCAGAGGAGATGAGAGAGTCCCCTCTCGGGAGGGGCGGTCAAGCGTAGCGTCGACCGGGGTGGGTCGGGTGTTGGCCGCCACGGAAGCCTTGTGAAGAAAGGGTTTCACGCTTAAGTTCATACCAATAAATGCCTGCACCCACGATCGCCCTCAGCATAACACAGCATACATAACTTAGCCATTGCAGTTATGAATTTGTACGGCGATGATTTCAGGCTCGGGTTGGGGGGCTTCCGTCGTAGGGTTGGCGGGGGCGGCTTCAATCAAATCCAGACTCAGCCAGCGGGCGGTAATGCCGTCGGTGTTGATGCTGCCGTTTTGGATCAGTTCGTGGCTATTCCCGATTACCAGCAGGTCTACGGTTGCGCCGCGACCAATGGCTTGGCAACCTTGGGCAACTTCGGTGTTGACGGGTTCGCTGGGCAGGGCGGTGAGGCTCTGGCTAAGATCTGCGCCGGTGAGGTTAAGGATCACGGTGCCTTGAACGCCGAGTTGGGAGCTGGCGGTGATGTCGCTGAGGGGGGTGAGGAAGGGGCGGAACCCGAGACCATAAATGGCGACGGCGTTGATGTTGATGTTGCCGCCGCTGCCGCTGAAGGCGTTGGCGGTGATGTCGCTGTTTTCGGTGGGGACGCCGATGATGAAGGGGGCGTTGATGGTGATGTTGCCGCCGTTGCCCCCGGCTTGGGCGGTGCCTGCGGTGGTGGAGATGGAGCTGTTGAAGCGCAGGAGAACCAAATCCTGGGCGTTGATGTTCAGGTTGCCGCCGTTGCCGGAGGAGCTTTCCCCGACGATTTGACTTTGGTTGCTGAGGCGAATTTGGTTGGTGTTGATGTTCAGAGTTCCGGCGTTGCCGCCGCCGTTGCCTGTTGCCAGTGGTGTCACCGCTAGAATTGTCCCCTCAGTAAATAAAACCGCTGCTTCTGCCAGCGCATTGGTACGAACGATCGCAACTTGTGCTTCCTCAGATAATGGATCACTACTAACTGACAATGCGGAATTATTGCTCACATCCAAATTCTGAGTAATGAGGATTACATTACCTGCATCACCGCTATTGTTTGAAATGGTGGCAATCTGACTCCTATCATCAACAGTAATTTGGTCAGAAACAACTGTGACGTTACCACCATCACCGATATCAAATGCAGAAGCTGTTACTGCACTATCGCCCGCAACAGCCAAACGATTTGCGGTGAGTTTGATGTTACCACTATCTTCTGTTGAGCGTGTATCCACTGAGATAAGGGAGTTGTCGCTGACTGTAATGGCTTCACTAGCCTGAATAGTTACGTTCCCTGCATAGCCATCATCAGTTGCTGCCAATGCAGAAATTGCCGCACCATTCATGATAGTCACATTACTGGCAAAAATCTCAATATCTCCCGCTTGAGCAGGGCTCAGAGAAATACTAGCGATCGCTGCAAAATCTGGAATGCTCTCATCAACAGTTCGTCCTGAAACGATTACATCATCGTGGACGATGAGCTGAACCAAACCCCCTGTACCTGACGTTGATATAGAATCCGTTGAGGCGGAAATTAGAGAATTCTCAACCTTAAGATCTTTTGCGGCAATAATGATGTTCCCCGTTGGCTGCGGGCTTCTATTTTCATTGGATAAATAGCTGCCATCTGAGAGATAGATTAATCCAATTGCATTGACAATTATGTCGGGTGATGAACTATCTGAACTGTCTGCACGACGATGCATCTCAAGAATTATGTGCGTGTTGCTGGCATTGAGATTATTCACAGAGTCAAAAATGATGTTTTTGGCATCACCTGAATACGTTTCATTGTTGATAAAGACAGTATCCAAATTGACATCCACAAAGTTTCCACTTGTTCCTTGAAACTTGATCTCTCCATTTGTGGTTTCAGCACTTCGACTGCCATAGTTAAGAATTGCAACTTCATTTAGATTTATGCTATCGACAGCATTAATTTCAATACTTCCAGCATCGTCATTCGATTCAAGATTCTTGATGGAGTTAATGCTTGAGTCGATATTTGGAGTGGGAATAGTATTTTGAACGATAAAATCAATTACATCTTGTTCAAGAGCAACATCTCCAGATATTAAAGATGCTCTTTCTATTGTGACCGAAGAATTATTACTGGTAATTTTTATGTCGCCATTGCTATCTTCTCCAAAAGATATGATTTCTCCATTTAGTTCTATATCACCATTGGCAGTGACTGTAATATCATTGCCACCTCCAAACAATGCATCTGTCTTAATATCTCGCCGGACTCGCACGTCACCCTCGGCAAAAATATCAACTTCCCCACCATCTCCGAAAAAACTTGACGCATCGATTTGCTCTAGGTCAATATTTCCTGCTGATCGAATTTCAATATTATTCGCACCAAAAGGATCTTCTGTTTCAATCTCCCTTCCTACAATGTCTCCATGAGTGCTTTGCATGAATATCTCACCGCCCTCTGTGAATATTTCTAAGCCCTCCATTTCGGCTGCCACTAATTTTATATCTCGTCCATTCGTGTGGATTCGTTCAGCCGTTCCAATGATTGTTCCTATCCCATCACCATCAGAGTCCGCGATCCAGGTAATATCTCCTCCACTGACGAAATCCAAACTATCCGCCAAAATAATGTCATTCGTCGCTTCCAAAATAATTGTCCCCGACTGACTCTCTAAATCCGCCGCATTAATTGTGATATCCGTTGCCGCAAAATCACTGGCAAAAATATCCGGCAACGCCGCCCCCACCCCCGCCGTCGAAGGCGCTGAAGAAATCGTGATATTGCGCGGATCAAGCAACAACGTGTCTGCTTCCACCTGACCCCGAAACACCAACTGCTCCCGCCCCGAAACCTCCACAAACCCACCCGGCGCAGTAATCTGACCCGCCATCAGCGTCAGATCCTCTGCCCAAACAATCACCCGCTCCCCCGTCAAACTACTCCCCTCATCCACCACCGTCCGCGACGCATTCAACACCGACCCCTCACCCCGGTAATCGCCCCCTGCTTGAATATTCTTCGCCTTGATGTCTGCGTTGGTTAGAGCGACGCGATCGCCCCACACCTGCACCGCCTCAACCCCCTCAACCGTACCGCTCACCACCGTGCTCCCGGGCGTGGCTGCAACAGCGCCGATCTCACTCGGCAACGTCTCCGGCAAACCCGTAACCGCAATTTCACCGACGGATTCATCCTGCACCACCCCAGTCAGCGATCCATCTGCCCCCAAATCCACCTGTGCGATCGCCTCAGCCACCCCCAAAAGCTCAACGTTCTTACCCTTAAGCACCCCCGTATTCACCACCGAGCGACCGATCAGGTTCAAATTCGCCCCACTATTCAAACTCCCTTCATTCACCACCGCCCCCGTCGCCCCACTGCCAAATCGCAAGCCCACATTCAGCGGCACATCCACCGTCAACAACGGCGCGCCGTTCGGGTTCACCGCGCTGAACGCCTCACCCCCCGGCAATATAAAGCTCTCGGCGGTACTGGCAGTGAACGCCCCCGTGAGATCAAGCCGAGCATTCGGGCCAAAGATCACACCATTGGGGTTGAGCAAAAACAGATTGGCATCACCCAAGACGCCCAGCGTCCCGAAAATATGCGAGGGATCGCTGCCCGTAACCCGGCTGAAGATATTAGCAATGCCACTGGGGTTACTAAAGTATGCCGCTTGGCTCTCAAGTATGCTGAACTGCTCAAAACTATGGAACAGGTTCGCCCCCCGGATCGCGCCGCCATTAATTTGCACCTGGCCCGGGCTCGTGATTTGCACGGTGGAGTTCTCTGCACCAAGGGTTTGATCAGGGGTGATCTGTGCCTCAGCAGGCAGAGCAAATCCTGTCAAGGCAAGGCAAAGGGCGAATAAGGGGAATTTCATGACGGAACCTCAATGAATACAGAACTTACGCACTTGAATCAATTAACAAGGCTGGCGCGTTGGCAGAGCGTGGCAATGAGCCGTTCCCTCCGGCTATGCTGCCCCCTTGAATGAAACTTAAGCCAATAAATCGGTAATAAGCGATTGCGCTGATGGGATTTAAGAAGATAAATCGGGAAATCTCGTAGCGCAGGCGGGACGCCTGCCAGGGTTTAGCGCCTTCTGCAATTAGCTGATATTAGAGAGTCTACAGCATAAATATCCCAGCAACCATAATTCAATAAAAATTGAAGGTAGGGTTGACAGGTTGAAATGCCTGACATAAAGTTATGCATAACTTTAATTCGGTCTCTACCCATGCACCAACTCAAAACAGAACTCAACGCCCTGCTTCTCAAAGCCCAAAGCTATCCTGCCCAGAGCGAGTCTCGTCAGCGGTACTTCTCCCGCTTCTATCAGAAGCTCCTCCGCTCCCCCGACCTCCTACGCCCCCATAAAAGTAAGGTTGCCCCAGCCTACTACGACGAAGTCTATGAAACCACGCTCCAAGACGTGGGCGTCTATCTCTTCCAAAAGCTCGATAGTTATGACCCTAGCCGGAGTGATGTGATGGGCTGGGTCAACTATCTCTTGAACGTCCGCTTTTACGATGCGCTCAAAATCGTCCACCCCAAATATAGCCACAAAAAACTTGCCATCCATTACACCCTGTTCCCGGACTATCACGCCGATCGCCTCTCTCTCGACAATGCAGACGATCAAGAACTCTACCGTGAGCTACATGATTTCATCGCAACCGATCCCGATGGAACCTTACAAAAGTCCCACATCAAGGGAAAGCCGACGGTCAACTTCAGAGCCATCCTGCTCAAGCGGCTAGAGAACTATTCTTGGCAAGAACTGGCGCAAGAGTTCGCCACCTCAATTCCGACCTTGAGTTGCTTCTATCAGCGATCGCTCAAAAAGTTTGCGCCCCTCTTTCAGCAAACCCTCTGTCCGCAACTTTAGCCAGACAGGATTGCAGTTCTTATGTCTCGTCTTCCTTCTGACCAAAAACCATCTGCACCACCATCGGGATGCCCTCATCGTTGTGGTACTTGT
>JBMYQW010000362.1:0-5309 GCA_049601735.1 Spirulinaceae cyanobacterium | reverse complement strand
AAAGGGGACATAGGCTACGGGTAAGCCTTTGGCTTTGAGCACCTCGACCATCATTTCGGCCTGATTGGGGGGCACGACTTTATCTTCAAGACCCTGGAAGAAAATCACCGGGCAGTTGAGCTGTTCGGTATGGTGAATCGGCGATCGCGCCATATAGATTTCCTTTTCTTCGGGATATGCACCGACCAAACCATCCAGATAGCGGGCTTCAAACTTGTGCGTGTCTTTGGCGAGAGCTTCAAGATCGCTGACGCCGTAATAACTCGCCCCCGCCTTGAACACATCGGTAAAGGTGAGCGCCGCCAGCGTGGTGTAACCGCCCGCACTGCCGCCCGCGATCGCCAGCCGTTCCCCATCTACGCGGCCCTGCTGGGCTAGATACTTCGCTACATTGGCGCAGTCCGCCACATCGACGATGCCCCATTGTCCCTGGAGCCGCTGGCGATATTCGCGCCCGTAGCCCGTGCTACCGCCGTAGTTCACATCCACAAAGGCAAAACCGCGACTCGTCCAATATTGAATCCGCAGGTTGAGCGTGGCGCTGGCGGCGGCGGTCGGCCCGCCATGGCTCTTGACCAGCAGCGGCGGCTTTTCACCCTCGGGAGCCATGAAATCGGGGTTTTTCGGCGGGTAAAACCAGGCGTGGGCGGTTTTGCCGTCAGTCGTGGGGAAGGCGATCGCCTCCGGTTCGGAAAGATAACCGGGCGCAATGTCGAGGGTGCTGGCGGTCTTGAGCGTCACCGTTGCTAAAGTTTGCAGATTGAGCTCGACCAGTTGTGTGGGCTGGGTGGGGCTACCGCCGATGAAATAGGCTGTTTCGCCGCAAACTTGCAACGAACCGATGCTGCTGAACGGTAGGTTCAGTGTCGTTAGCTCGGCAGTGGTGAGATTCAGCTTTGCCAGATAGCTCGCACCATTTTGGGTATAGGTGCAAAGCAGGGTCTGTTCATTCAAAAAGCGGTAGGGCTGGACGCCAAAGACCCAATGGGGATAGCCAAACTCGGCGGCGATGCCAGAGTCGCCCACGACTTGACCGTCCTCGTAACGGTACAGATTCCACCAGTTGCTGCGATCGCTCACAAAATACAGCACCCCCTCCGGTGACCAGAGCGGCGCACAGATCGATTCTTGTTCACTGCCTGCCACACAGAGCGCCTCCCCCAAGCTACCGTCCGCTTGCACCGATGCAACCCAGAGGCGTGTCCCATCCCAAGGCATCTGGGGATGGTTCCAGTCGAGCCAGGCCAGTTGACTGCCATCGGGGCTCAGGCGGGGCGAAGTATAAAAATCGCTGCCGGTGATCAGATCTTGAACTTCACCACTGTTGAGGTCGATCGTGGCGATCGTATTCATGGGCTCTTGACCCGCGATCCCGTGATCCTCACAGACGCAGAGGAGGCGATTTCGCTGCGAATCTAACACCATGTCTGCGTAGCGGCGGTCATTCTCTGGCGTGAGAACTTTGGGTGATTCTCCTGGTTGCTGGCAATAGAGGCGCTGATCGGCAAAGTTGACGAAGTAGATCACGCCCTGCTCAATAAGATACGCACCGCCGCCGTATTCATGCACCCTGGTGCGCACATTCAGGGGCGGCGGCGTCACATCCTGCACTGTGCCATCGGTTACTGTGCTATCAATCTGGCGTTGCACCAGCACATTGCGCCCGCCTTCGGAGGGGCGACCTTCGAGCCAATAGAGCGTTCCGCCATCGAGGGCAACCCCGCCAAGACCAATGCTGCTGGAGACGATCGCACTAGAGGTAATGGGCGATCGCCAGGAACCGAAGGGGGAGACTGTCATGGTTGCAATGAGAGAAATAAATCATCCTCAACCATACCGGAAATCCCGGCGTCACCTACAATCATTAACGGTTTTGCCTTTCCTCGATCCAGCTTGAGCCCGATTTTCCCATGAGTGTGAAGCGTTTTCTCCTAAGCCCCGATCAAAACAATCTTCCGCTCATTGATCTCTTACTTAGAATTGCCCTGCTGCCCTTTTTGTTGCGCACTTTTTATCGCACGGTCGAGAGTGGTTTGGGCTGGATGCGGGGCTATGATGGCTATATCATTGGCGATTGGCTGATCAATTATCAAGGGGGTTTTGTGCGGCGGGGTTTCTTGGGGGAAGGGCTCCTCCATCTCCGTGCTTTATCGGGAATTCCGCTAAATTCTCTAGCTATGGGACTACAACTCTTACTCTATGGTTTGATCTTTGGCGGTGCAGCGATCATCCTCTTAAAAACAGAAACGATCGCCCCCTATTTATTGCTGATTTTTTCGCCTTTTCTATTTCGTTTTCAGCTCCAAGGCTTTCGGGTTGGCTTTCGTAAAGAAATTTTGGCCTTCGCACTACTAGCCTGTATCACCTATGCTGTGATCTATTTTGGCGATCGCTTATTTGAGTTGGTCTTTATTCTTGCCCTGTCAATCTATCCTCTGCTGATCTTAAGCCATGAAACCCTGATCCTCCTAATGCCCTACTTTATTGTTCTCTACACCATCAGGCAGCCGTTGAACCGCGCTACAATCCTCAGGCTGGGTTCTATCAGCTTCCTTTCAGTCTTAGCCCTGCTGGCTGCTCTGGTTTACAAAGGCGGCCCTATTCAGCCACTCATCATTTGTCAATCGCTCTTGCCAGAGATAATGCCAGATTGTACAACCCACAATACTGCAATTGGTCTACTCAATGCCTCGGCGACCGAGACCCGCCAGCAGGTTTTAACCTTTGTCAATGATCCTATGTTTTTGGTGCGTTATGGACTCTCTATCTTTTTAGCGGCGATCGCCTTCCTGCCCTTTTTAAAAACATTCAAGTCCCTTGTTTCACATAAAGCATTGATTGTTTTACTCCTGCTCAGTCTATCGGGCACTGTCATTCTGGGGGCCGTTGCCGTGGACTGGGATCGCTTCTTGTATCTGCATTTGATGGCACTGTTTTTCCTCTCATTGGCAAAACGAAATCAACAGGTCAAGCCCCAAACCGTTACGGCTTTGGTTTGGAAACGATGGAACCAACTCCGACAACATCCGCCTCGTCCGGGGCAATACGCCATCGTTGTGTTGTTGGCGATCGCCACCTTTATCTATGCCAAGGGCTGGTACATCACCTCCTGTTGTGTGTTGCAGTATGGCTATTTGCCCCTGTCTCGCTTTGGGATTGATCTGGTTCAACTCTTCTTGCCGTCCTCTTGAGTTGCCACGACTGAGCAAGATTGAACTGCTAGGATGTCTCTTGATTGGCGCGGGGTGAACATGAAAGCTCGATGGGTACAAGGCTTCTGGGCCGCTGTATTGGGTGTATTGCTCTGGGTGGGGGTTGGACATTCCCTAGTCTGGGCTCAAATTACGGGTCTTGACATCTCCATTGATGACATTACCAACAGCCCGAATGTGCCCACCGTACAACTCGGGGATCTTGAAGTGGCCCCCGTTTTTTTAGAGGGAAAGGCCGTCTTGACCGTTGCTTCAGAGCTGAATGCCACGATTGGTAATGATGGAACCCGTCAGGTTCCCCCCGCCGCCTTTCGCTCCCAGCAAATTAGCCAACGGTTGCGGCTAGTTTTGGCACGAATGTTGACCTATTCGCGGCGAGAATTGCCAGATCTGGTCAGTCTAAAGGAGAAAGAAGCCGCCCTTAAGCGCGAATTGGTGATGGTTTCCCAGCGATCGACTGACGAGGCAGCGGTCTACCGCCTCAGGGTTGCCTTTCCCAGTGATGCCCCGCCGGAACTGATTGCCACACTCACGGAGGTCGATGCCCGCTATCGCCGTCAGTCTCTCGATGAGTTGGCTCCCCTCTGGCAAGATCAACTGGTGAGGGTTTTGCTGGCGGCCTGGCGATCGCACCAGCCTGCTCTCCTTGGGTGGGCGCTGGGTCAAGCTACGATCTATCTGGGTATTTCTGCCGTTCTGAGCACGCTGATCTGGTTGCTGCAACGGGTCTTACGTCGCCAACGCAAGCGACAAAAGGCACTCCAGAGACCTGATTCGGCTGACGATCCCGATAATCCCTTAGAGTTGCTGGGTAACCAGGTGCGTCGTCTTAATCGATTGCGCGATCGCAACCTTAACCGTTTTTTACGCCGTCTGCTCTTCTGGGGACAGATGCTGCTCTGGGTGGTGAGTTGGGGGCTGATCTGCCGTCTCTTTTATTTCACTCGTCCCTTTGCCAATTGGTTGCTTGGGGTCTCGCCGCAGGAATGGCTGTTGAGCTTTGGACAGCAGGGGATTGTGGGGACGCCGATATTGCTGTTGCTGTGGTTTTTGGCGATTAATTTGAGCGAACGACTCGCGGGCTTTGTGATTGAACGGGTAGCCCAAGAATGGCTGATTAACCATACTGAGCCGCGCCACCCCCCCGGCCATACGGGCCAAGCCACCGGCCAGCGGTTTTCACTACGGGTACCGACACTGGTCAATGCCGCTCAGGGCGTGATCCGGATTGTAGCCTACAGTATCTTTTTGCTCTTGGCGCTCAACCAATTTCGGGCGATCGCTGCCCCCCTAACAGCCCTACTCGGCATCATCACCTTTGCGATTTCTTTGGGGGCGCAGAACTTTATTAAAGATGTGATCAATGGCATTTTGATTTTGCTCGAAGACCAATACGCCGTGGGCGATGTGATTGCCATCAATGGCGATGCGGCAGGTTTGGTGGAGCAGGTGAATCTGCGCATTACCCAACTGCGGAGCCTGGATGGGGAACTGATTACGATCCCCAACGGCAGCGTTGGCGTGGTGCGCAACATGACCAGTGAATGGTCGCAAGCCAAGTGCAGCATCACGGTGAGCCATCAGTCGGACTTGGAGCGAGCGATGGCGTTGATGGTCGAGGTGGCCGAGGCGTTGTATGGAGATGCGGGGTGGCGCGATCGCACTCTCGACCAACCGGAACTCCTCGGTGTGGAAAACATCGACCACCATGGCCCCCAGATCTGGATCTTGCTCAAAGCCAAACCCATGCAGCATTGGGATCTGGCGCGGGAATACCGCCGTCGGCTGACGGTGGCCTTTGCCGAGGCGGGCATTGACTTTGGCGCACCGCGTCAGGAGGTGCTGTTTTGGCCCGCTGCGCCCCTGAAGACAACGTAGCCCAGAAGCTCAACGCCGAAAGCGAAAAACTCGACCAACTCCGCAACGCCATTAACCCATGGCGGCAAGTATGGGATACGTATCAAGGGCTGTGTGGGCAGTTTGTTTAATCTTCATCCAGCTCTGATCTATCGACACCCAGCCGCTTCAGCCACGGCTCCATCGGTACACCTACCCCTTCAAACAAAGGTACAAGCTGCCGCAGGAGCTTAATGTACC
>JBMYQW010000361.1:0-5327 GCA_049601735.1 Spirulinaceae cyanobacterium | reverse complement strand
CCACCCAAAAAGCTCATTTCTGGAGCGTTTTTTCCTTGGAATACTCTTACCCCTGCTCCGCACGAGCAAAGCTCTACAGGCTTCTGAGGTTCAGTGAGGACACGCCCTAAATGTATTTAGAAATATCTTCGCCCTGGTCATCCGCCAAGTAGGAGAGCGCCCGGAACCGCAGCCCCACCAACTGCTCGTAGAGCGGGTTGAGCTTACACATCGGCGGAATATGTACCACCTTTTGCCCAAAGAGCTTGATATCCCGCTCAAAGGGGCATTGAGGGGGAATCATCTTACAGACAAAGCGAGCGACGCGCGGATCTTGCACTTCCATGTCATCGAGCCATTCCCGCACGGGTTTGAGGGCATCAGCATCCTGCTCCGGAGGTCGGGGCAAATTAGCAGTATCCTCTTGCACTGCCGCTTCTACAAAAGCATCATCTGCTTCAAGCTCATGTTGCTGCGGATCGTAGAGGGTCTGCTCTAAAGATTTCAACGCCGCGACTTCCAGATCCAATGCCTGCAAAAAGCTGTTGACAACTGCTGCCTCTTCAACGGAATAGACCCCATTGGCCAAGGCCATCATCACCGCTGTACGCAAAAAATTCTCCCGCGTGCCTTGGTCCTCTCCCAGTTGTTTCGCCAAGTCATCGGGTTCGATCGGCTTAAGATCGCCCAAAGCCGTCTTGGGGGCCAACTCATCTTGAGTCAATTGGGTCATCAACTCCTGTTCTTCCGGGTCAAAATGCCCATCGGCCCAGGCGATGGTCAGTAAGCCCCGCAACCAGGCGGAGATTTGCGCATCCGTGTAAAGTGCAGCGGTGGAACTCATAAACAGCTTTTGGCTTCAAGCCTGTAGAGGTTGATCCCCATTGTATTCACTCTTTCTTCCGTATTTGCTGGCTTTAGTTTGACTTTGGAATTTGTCAAGCGCGTCCCGACGTCAATCAAAGCACCACCAGTTGCGCTTGACGGTTAAAGGCTTGGCGGGCAATGCCCTGGGTGACGATAATCACCGCCACCCCTTCGGCGAAGGCCACCATAAACAGAATCAGCAATTGGTAAGAGGCGGCATTGAGGGGATTATTGCCCCCCAAAACTTGCCCCGTGAACATCCCTGGCAGCGTGACTAGACCCACGACCATCATGCGGTTGAGCAGGGGGAGGAGTCCGGCACGCATGGCTTCGCGGCGATATTGCCCGATCGCCTGATTCGGCATGGCCCCCAAGCTCAAATGGGTCTGAATCTCCAGGGTGCTGCGACGCAGAGTGCTGACCAATCGCTCCCCTGCGATCGTCGCCGCATTCATGGCGTTGCCCAGCACCATGCCCGCCAGAGGAATGAGATATTGCGGGTCATACCAAACGGTGGGCTGGACAATCACCAGCAGGGTATAGCTCATCGTGAGCACTACGCTGGCGAGTAAAGCAACAGTGACAATGGGCAGCAAACGCAACCCCTGTTTGGCAATGCGATGGCGGGCGGCAGAAGCAGCGATCGCCACCATGATGCCGATGATTCCCAATACCAACCAGGGCTGATTCACCGCAAACACCGCGTCTAAGATTAAGCCTGCGGCCAAGAGCTGGAGGGTTGCCCGTACGGTGGCTAGGGCAATGTCGTTGACCAAGCCCAGCCGTTGCCACAGGGAGAGGGCGATCGCCGCCCCCATCAGGGCCAGGGCAAAGGCAAAGTCAAGGCTATCGAGTTCGATCGTGGTCATCAGTTAGAGATTAGAGAGCGGTGCAGGGCGACAGGTTAAGGGGACTGGCTGAAATGACGCGGGATGTCTGCCCAGCAGCAGGCAAGATACTTGCGCTATGGATGATGCTAGCCGAGTTTGGCGTAGACGGCTTTTGAGGAGTCGGCTGAACCCCTGAATCCCTCATGGGGTCTGGAAAACCGCGACCCAATTGACCAATGCTAGAATTTAAAGCAACGCAGCCAATGGGGGTCGGAATCTCAAGCCATGTGTATTTGCATCAACTGTACCTATGTCGATCGCTGCACCACTTACCATGCGGTTGAGCACCAGCACCAGCAGCCCCACCTCACGGACGAACCGAGTTTTGAGCCCCTAGAGCCCTCGATCAACGTCAACATCCGCACCCAAGCTGACTTTGTGGAGATGGAATGGGATGTGGTCGGCTGTCAGAGCTTTAGCGAAGAGCGGGGCAAATGGGCCAAACTGCGACCCGGTGAGGCGATACCGACCTAAAAACTCGGGGAGAATTGTAGTCGGGATGGCACAAGGTGATCAGATCTATGTGATCCGGAAATGGCACCATTGGGATGGCGTCTACGAGCACCATGGCATCGACTGCGGAGATGGTACGGTCATCTATTATCGCAAGCCTGGCGAAACCGTTGAACGCACGTCCCTGCGGGTGTTTAGTCAGGGCAAGCGTCATCGCCGCAAAAACCGACCGACCCCTTTTGCGCCGGACGTGATTGTCCAGCGGGCGATTAGCCGTTTGGGTGAGCGAAAATATCACCTCCTCTCGAATAATTGCGAGCATTTTGCCCATTGGTGTCGTACAGGAGCGAGTGAGTCTTACCAAATCCGCACCCTGCTGCCTTGGCTGGCTAACCCGTCTGTTACGCCGCTAGAACCGCCCTACGCCCAGGCGAAAACCTGTCGTAAGTCTAAGCGGCTGCGCGATCGCGCCCTCGGAGACATCAAAACCCTCTGGGACGAGATTCAACCCCGCTATGTTGCGGCCCAGCAGGACGCCGCAAATTGGCATCAGGTGGCGCAGCTTGCCCTCCAGGGCGATCGCCAAGATCTAGCCCAACTGGCATTAACGCGCCAGCACCTGCAACAGCAAAAAGCGGCTCAACTGGCGACCCAGTTGCAGAAACTCGCCACGATGACGGAAACTCTACTGCGTAACAGCCTGCCGCTCCATCAATCCTGAAGGGGCGCAGGCTCATTCCTGCCCTCCTGACCGCATGAAATACTCGTTCGTTATTCCGATCTACAACGAAGAAGACAATCTGCCGGAACTGGCCAAGCGGTTGGGGGCGATCGGCGATCGCCTGGATGGCCCCGCAGAATTTATTTTGGTCAATGACGGCAGCCGCGATCGCTCCCTGACCCTGATGCGGGAGCTGCACCAGCAAGACCCTCGCTTTGTCTACCTCAGCTTTGCCCGCAACTTTGGCCACCAAATCGCGGTGACGGCCGGGCTCAACGTGTCTCAGGGAGCGGCAATCACGATTATGGATGGCGATCTCCAAGATCCCCCGGAGCTGGTCTTGGAGATGATCGCCCGCTGGCAGGAAGGCTACGAAGTGGTCTATGCCCAGCGCACCAAACGCCATCGAGAAAATCCACTCAAGCAGTTCTATGCCTACGTTTTTTACCGTCTGCTTAAGCGCCTGGCAGATGTGGAGATTCCCACCGATACGGGGGACTTTTGCCTCATGGATCGCCAGGTGGTTGACGTGCTCAACGCCATGCCGGAACGGAATCGCTACCTGCGGGGGCTCCGGGCCTGGATCGGGTTTCGGCAAACCTCGGTGCAGTTTGAACGGGCGGCGCGGTTTGCGGGCGATCGCAAGTATACCTTTCGCAAGTCCTTCTCTCTGGCGCTCAATGGTTTAGTCTCCTTCTCCCGTGTGCCCCTGCGCCTGGCGACCTACACGGGGCTCCTCGCGGCGATCTTGTCGGTGATCATGGCGGCGCTGGTGCTCTACTGGCGCTTGGCCCAGACTAACTCCCCCGTGACGGGCTTTGCCACGATTCTGATTGCCATCTTCTTCTTGGGGGCGGTGCAATTGGTGAGTATTGGCATCCTGGGGGAATATATCGGACGCATCTATGAAGAGGTCAAAGGGCGACCGCTCTACATTGTGGCGGAGACAGCGGGTCTGGAGCGGCGGGGAGCGGCAGCAACTCCCGCCCAAGAGCAGCGTCAAAGTTAAAGGATTAGGATAAGGTTGAGCTGGACTACTGCAAGACCCGTCTACAATATCTGCTTGATACCAGATTCGGACTATTTATTATTGATGCATACCATCCGGATTTCGTATGACACAGCCCTAGCGTCTCAAAAAATTCATTCAGGTTATGACTCTCGCAACCTACCGATGGACGGTCGATCGCTACCACAAAGCCATTGATGCGGCGGTGTTTGAAGCTGAGTCGTTAGAACTTTTAGCCGGTGAATTGGTTGTTATGGCACCCGAACGGGAAGCCCATGCCTATTTCAACGACACGGTTGTGAAGTATTTGTGGCGTTTACTAGGCGATCGGGCGCAAGTCCGCGATGGTAAGCCGATCACGTTGCCAAATGATTCGGAGCCCTTACCCGATATTGCTATTGTGCAACCCCTCGATCGCGTCTATCTCCAGCATCATCCCTACCCGGAAAACATCTACTGGCTGATTGAGTTTTCGGACGCAACCCTCACCAAAGATCTAACGGTCAAAAAAGAGATTTACGCCCAAACGGGCATTCCTGAATATTGGGTGGTGAATCTGCGCGATCGCCAGCTTCATGTGTTCCGGGATTTGCAAAATGGGGACTACCAAGAGCAAGTTGTTCTCAAAACTGGCATCATTCAATCCTTAGCTTTTCCGGCGATCGACCTTGATGTTCAGCGTTTGCTGCTGTAAACGGCTTAAGGACGAGGAATCTCTAACTGCTTACAAATTTGGATTGCAGTGAATTCAGCAACCTCTCTATGTCTCGGGATAGACGTTCGTCGGTTATTAGCAGGGTTTTCCCAAATAGAATGCTCTTTCCCCTCACGCACGAGTTGACATTCCTGTTGTCTGAGATATCGCAATAAATCTCGACGCTTCATGATGCGGCCAAGTCAGGGACAATCTGTATACGAGATGCTGCATTAAGAATCAGGTAAATGGGTTCTTCTAAGTCAGCTTCTGGGTCTGTTTGGCTAGCATCCGGCTGAGGCAACGCTTCACCCTGAAGTAAATGGGTCTCGGCCATGTCCACCAGAGCACTTGCGAGGGAACGACGCGCCTGCTCAAGACTCGCTGCAAAGGAGATCGTGCCAGGAAAGTCTAATACTTCAGCATGGACCCCTTCATCTAAAAATTTATACATGGCTTTATAGGTCAGCATCGTTTGTACCTTGCTATTCGCTCCTGCTCATTTCAGACAATGGTAATGTTTCTCCGCCTTAGCGATCGACCTTTCATCTCCGTTCACCATTTTCCTATCGGGATGCTAAGGCGAAAACAGTATCTACTTCTAGGGAATTTTTTTATCCCTTGAGCTTCTGACTCAGCAATTTATTCGCCACCTTTGGATCAGCCCGACCGCTGGTTTTCTTCATCAGTTGTCCCACAAAGAAGCCCTGGAGC
>JBMYQW010000360.1:0-5332 GCA_049601735.1 Spirulinaceae cyanobacterium | reverse complement strand
TAGTTACTAAATATTCTATAAGATTTTTTTTAATAGAAATTTAAGCAAAAAAAATTTAAAGTGAATTACCTTCTTAATATACTCAACTCAAATTAAAGTATTAAATTTTCCATTAATTAAGCAATTTTACCAAAATAAAGTTTGCATAACAAAAAATTGTTTGCTATCTTTATTTGTAGATAGGCTCGGTAGCTCAGTTGGTTAGAGCAGGGGACTCATAAGCCCAAGGTCGGCAGTTCAAATCTGCCCCGAGCCATTGAAAATCCATTGATTTCACCCGGTTGTGGAGAATTTAGGGGCTGTCATCAATCCGGTTTGTCCCTCCGGCAGGGATAACGCGTCCAAGGTATTTTATTACTCTGCAAGTCCCTAACCCGCGTAGTCAGTTTCGATCGTCACCGCCAAACTCTCCTCATCCACAGTCAGATAGAGCACATTGGGCCGACAACAAACCTGACAATCTTCCACATAGGACTGCTGCATTCCCTGGGAGAGATCCACAAAGGTCAGGTTCACCTCACCACAGACCGCACAACAATATTCCGCTGTCGTTTCCATCGCTTAAGCCAACTCATCCAGGGTATCGAGCACTTCGCTACTGTGGATCGCCGGCCGCACCCCCAGGAAAATCTTACGCAGCAATCCGTCCGGATCAATCAGGTAGGTATGCCGCAGCGCCATTCCCGTCAGGTAAGCGCCATAGGTCTTGCTGACCGCGCCCGTGGTATCAGCTAGGAGCGGAAATCGTAGCCCCTCGCTCTCGCAGAACTCTTGATGGGAGTCCACTGAATCGACGCTGACGCCCAGAACTTGAGCGTTACGGGCTTGATATTTTGGCAGATCTTGCTGAAAGCGTTTGGCTTCCAAGGTGCAGCCGGAGGTGAAGTCTTTGGGGTAGAAGTAGAGCACGACCCATTGCCCCCGGTAGTCGGCGAGGGCAATGCTTCCCTCCCCGGTGTTGGTAGGTAGACTAAATTCGGGAGCAGGTTGGTTGAGCGGGGGCTGGGGGCCACCCAGGGCGAGGGCAGTTGGCACATTGCCTAAACCGCTCGTGAACCAGAGCGTCAGCACTAATAAGCCAGTCCAGAAAGAACGCATTGTTAAAGTTGATGATGGACAGTATTGCGAGCATTGTACCGAAAGTTCTAACCGGAGCCCTGAGCTAGAATAGAAGTCGTTTGCAACCGCTTCATTACTCCCTTTTTCTCGCCTCACTGTGTCTGATTCTCCTGCTTCTACCCCTCGCTTTGACAATATTGATGCTGCCCTCGCTGACATTAAATCTGGTCGGGCGGTGATTGTCGTGGATGACGAAAACCGGGAAAACGAGGGGGACGTGATCTGTGCGGCGCAGTTCGCCACCCCGGACATGATCAACTTCATGGCCGTGGAAGCACGGGGGTTGATCTGTTTGGCGATGACGGGCGATCGCCTCGATCGCCTCGACCTGCCCCTGATGGTCACCAACAACACCGACCCCAACCAGACCGCCTTCACCGTCAGCATTGATGCCGGGCCCCATTTGGGCGTCACGACGGGCATTTCCGCCGACGATCGCGCCAAAACCATTCAAGTGGCGATCAACCCCACCACGGTGGCCAATGACCTGCGGCGACCAGGGCACATTTTTCCGTTGCGGGCCAAAAATGGCGGGGTGCTCAAGCGGGCCGGTCACACGGAAGCCGCGGTGGATTTGGCCCGCTTGGCCGGGCTCTACCCGGCCGGCGTGATCTGCGAGATCCAAAACCCCGATGGCTCCATGTCCCGGCTGCCCCAACTCTTTGACTATGCTCGCACCCACGACCTCAAACTGATTAGCATTGCCGATCTCATTAGCTATCGCCTGGCCCACGATCGCTTCGTCTATCGAGAGTCGGTCTGTCGCTTTCCCAGTCAATTTGGCACGTTCTCGCTCTATGCCTATCGCAACAGCCTCGATGGCAGCGAACATATTGCCATTGTCAAGGGCGATCCGGAAACCTTTGCCCAGCAGCCGGTGGTCGTGCGCATGCATTCGGAATGCCTCACCGGGGATGCCTTGGGGTCCCTACGCTGTGACTGCCGGATGCAATTGCAAACTGCTCTCAAGATGATCGAAAACGCGGGGCAAGGGGTGGTCGTCTATTTGCGCCAGGAGGGGCGGGGCATTGGCCTGGTCAATAAGCTCAAGGCCTATTCCCTCCAAGACATGGGGCTCGATACGGTGGAGGCCAATGAACGGCTGGGCTTCCCCGCCGACCTGCGCCATTACGGCATGGGGGCACAAATTCTCAACGACCTTGGGGTGCGCCAAATCCGCCTCGTCACTAACAACCCTCGCAAGATTGCGGGGCTCAAGGGCTATGGTCTCGAAGTGGTCGATCGCCTGCCCCTGTTGATTGAAGCGACCGCCCACAACACGGACTACCTGGCGACCAAGGCTCGTAAACTGGGGCATCTGCTGCTGCAAACCTATCTCCTCACCCTGGCATTGGATTGGCAGACGGCCGACCTCACGGCCACCGAACGCTATGACTACCTGGAAAAGCTGCGCTACCTCGCCCGCGACCTGAACCTCTTGGTGCAAGAGGAAACGCGACCGGTGGCGATCGCCCTCTTTGGCAAGCCTGCGCTGGTGGTGCATCTGGGCTTTGACCAAGCCAACCTCGCGCCGCCGGACTGGTATCAAGACCCCCAGCATCCCTACAGCGCAGCGATCGCCCAACTTCTAGCGCACCTCGTTACCCTACCCCAACTGCACCGCCTCCAATTTCTGATTGCCGCAGGCGACGATCCCCTCAGTCATCTGCAAGGTCACCTCTCCCATACGCCCCTGGCCGAGCCCCCGTCCGCTCAACAGGGACAATGGCAGACCCAGTTGATCTATCACTACCAACGGGCCGGTGAGCCTGTCACGGATGGCCCCCCATCCTCGACTTGAGACGCAACTCGGCTTCTGTGGGATGATTAAAAAACGATTAAAAGCAAACGCTTCGATGGTTCCGGTATCCTTGAGACCGTTGCCCATCGGGTCTCTAAGATGAGTAAGCAAACTTCCGTCTTGACAGAGCTACAAACCGCCCTTCCCCATTGGCGACCGCAGATGTTTTTCAAGTCTTCCTTGGTGGCGCTGTCCCACGCGATGGAAGATCAAGTGCTGGCTAATACAGAAACCCCCTTGGTGATTGCCAGCTTCCAACAGGAGCGGTTTTATCGTCAGGAGTCCCATCGCTATGAGCGGATTGCGGCGAAGTCAACCCAGGTTTATGTGCTCTCGGCCCCGGAAACAGACTTTCAAAATGCCTCGGGTGACTACGAGACGATCGCCTTCGACTCCAGTGATGTCCTGGCTCAAGAATGGCATTTGGTGATCATTGGGGATCAATATGCTAACTGCCTGATTTGCCGCGAACGCCATATGGCGGATCACGAACAAACGCCCATGGCTATGGATACCCATCGCCGTTTTGAGGGCATTTGGACCTTCGATCGCCACGTCAGCGGTGTGGCGGCCCAGATCCTCTTGACCCGGATAGCGACTTACCGACCGGAACTGCTGGAGAAAACCCAAGCGGCCCAGCAACGCTACCTCAACAATGCCTGCCCAGTGGAAATCCCCGGCAGCGATACTACCTCATTGGCTCTGGGCAACCCCGACCCCTTTGTTAATCGCCTCGTGAGCTATCTCCAAGTGGGGCAATATAAACTGCTCAAAGCCTACCGGGCGATCGCCGCCCAGGAACAGCGAGAGCGTCTGCTGCATTTGATGACCAGCGCCATTCGGCAATCCCTTAACCCGGAAGAAATGATGCAGGTAGCCGTGGAGCAGCTTGGCCCCTCCCTCAATGCCAGCCGCTGCATTGCCTACCGCTGCGAGTCCCAAGCCTCCTACGCCACAATCAGTCACGAGTTTCGTCGTACCGAGATGTCTTCCCTGGCGGGTCAGCTCTGGCCGCTCCAGGGCAACCCGCTCTTCGAGCAAGTGGCCGCCAGCTACGACACGGTGTTTATTCCCAATATTGAGACCGATCGCGGCCTGCCTGCTGGCATTGTGGAGCAAGCCCAGGAACACGACATCCGGGCCTGGCTCTGGGTGGCGGTCTTCTACCAAGATCGCTTTTTGGGCATGATCGAGCTGCATCAAAATGCCACGGTTCAGACCCTCTGGACAGGCGAAGAAATTGCCCTAGTGGAGGCGATCGCCACCCAGCTTGGGGTAGCCCTGATTCAAGCCGAAGCCTATGCCAACCTGGAAGACCTCAATGACCAACTTGCCGCCCTCGATCGCACCCGCTCCAACCTGGTGGCGATCACGGGTCATGAACTCCGCACCCCTCTCTCCACGATTCAGGTCTGTCTAGAGAGCCTGGCCAGCGAGCCGGATATGCCCGCCGAGTTGCGCCAAGTGATGCTCAGTACCGCCCTCGCCGACGGAGAGCGGATGCGCAAACTGATCCAAGACTTCCTCACCCTCTCTCAGCTCGAAAGTGGCCGGATTCAATGGCATCTTGAGTCCCTCTCGATAGAAGAATGTATCGAGTTGGGCTTGAGCAACACTCGCTCGCGTCAGACGAGGCAAACTATTCCAACCATCACGGTAGGCGACCTGACGGAGCTGCCCCTGGTTCTGGCCGATGGGGAATGGCTGGTAGAGGTGCTGGTGAAGCTCCTGGATAACGCCTGCAAGTTCACCCCGGTGGAGGGTGTGATTACGGTGGATGCCCAGATTACGCCTGAGCAACAGATCCAGATTACGATCGCCGACACGGGTCGAGGGATTGAACCCAATCGCCTGGAAACGGTGTTCGATCGCTTTTACCAAGAAGAGGGCGCATTGCAGCGCACGACGGGCGGCACGGGTTTGGGTTTGGCTATCTGTCGGCAAATTGTGCAACGCTGGGGTGGCAGCATTTGGGCGGAATCAGCGGGTAAAGATCAGGGAAGTCAAGTTCACTTCACCATTCCCCTCGCCGAACCGATGCTATCAGGAAAACCATAAGCCATCTGAAGTGGGGTAGGTCAACGCTGGGCTGGCGACTCATCAGCACGGGCATCTTGCCCGCCACCTGACTAAATCTGGCTTGCAGAAATTTTCGGTGGAGGTCACGAATAGACGACACCGTCCCGCCCGAGACAATTGGTATAAAATTTAACTTTGTGCGATAATTCGTAACAAAGTTTTTATTATTGTCGCCCCCACCTGCGTTGAGCATTATGGAGCACAACCCATCCGACCCTACCTTGGCGCAGAATCCAGCCGCCCAAGAGAAGACCCTGGCTGACAGCGCTACGACGGCGAGCCCTGAGAATTCTCCTCCGTTCATCCCTGGAATCCAATAAGAAATTAAGTAAG
>JBMYQW010000359.1:0-5337 GCA_049601735.1 Spirulinaceae cyanobacterium | reverse complement strand
TTGACGGATAAACTCACCGGAGCGCGATCGCAACTGGGACAAAAAGGGCGATCGCGGAAACGGACGCAGGGCGGCCACGCCCGGAAAATGGGGCAGATGGTAGAGCACCACGGGCAGTGAGAGCAGCAGCACGGGCACAATGTAGACCAAGTTCGGCCCCATCTGCCAATTGCGCCCCAAGGTTGCCCCAAAGTCCAGGGCCTGCTCAAAGCGGGGCAGCTTAAAGAGCAGCCAGCCGAAAGAAACAAAGAGAAAGACAGCCCCGACTTGTATCGTTTCCACCAGGAAGCGGAGCCCTGTTGCTTGCTCGGTGAGCCAGCCTTCGAGGCGACGCGGCAGATCCAACAGCCGTTCGATCGCCAGACCCAGACCATGAAACAGCCCCCACACCGCATAACTCCAGGCCGCGCCATGCCAGAGCCCGCCCAGCGTCATGACCACAATGAGGTTGATATAGGTACGCAGCGGCCCCTTGCGGTTGCCGCCAAGGGGAATGTAGAGATAGAGCTTGAGCCAGGTGGAGAGGGAGATATGCCAGCGTCGCCAAAACTCGGCGATCGAGCGGGAAATGTAGGGGAAATTGAAGTTCTCCGGCAACCGATAGCCAAAGGCCGCCGCAATGCCGATCGCAATCAGGGAATAACCCGCAAAGTCAGCAAAGATCTGCATCGAATAACCAAATAACAAAACCAGGTTCGTGCTCGTGCTCAAGCCTTGGTAATAGGGATAGGTAATCCAAAACGTATAGTCCTTGAGGTTATCGGCAATCACCATCTTCAAGAAGTAGCCCGTCACCAGAGATTGAAACACGAGTGGCCAATGAATCTCCTGCCAGCGTTTGGGTTGGATCTGCGGAAAAAAGTCATTGGCCCGGACAATCGGCCCCGCCACCAGTTGCGGAAAAAATGCCAGGAAAAAGGCGGTACGTAGGCTATATTGCCCCACCGTGAGCGGCGCAAAAAACTGGGCTTGGATCTGTTGGTCTGCGCCCGCACTGCGATGGTTGCGCAACACATCAATGACTAAGCTCATGCCCTGGAAGGTATAGAACGAGATACCTACGGGCAGGGGCAACGTCAGCAGCCTGTAGGCCCAATCCCCCGTTTCCGGCAGGGGCAAGCCGAGCAAGTTGAAAACCAATGCCGTGAGCAGTCCGGCATATTTAAACGTGGCCAGAATGCCCAGATTAATCAGCACCCCTGCGATCGCCCAGCCCAACCTAGCGCGGGGGGCAGCATGGAGCACCTGGTAGCTGGTTCCCACATTGAGGGCGATCGAAGCGAGCAGCAACAACAACAGGATCGGTGCGCTCCAAGCATAGAAGACAAAACTGGCCAACACCAAAATCCAGATCTGGTAGCGACGCAGGGGCGGACAATAGTAAACCACCAGGGTCAGGATCACCAGGGCAACAAAGGTCAGACTGTTAAAGAGCATGAAGGGGTCGGACGGCTGAAAAGTTCAGGGCGGGTCGGCAATATCGGCAGGAATTTTGGCCAATTCTGTGCCAAGGCTACCAACGCCTCCTACAATCTCATGTAGATAGCATAAAGTCCTGGATGATCGAAGACTTAAAAAAACAATCCGATGTTAAACCTGAGGATTGATGCCCTTCGCACCAGACGAATTGAACTCGATTACCTGAATTTGATTTTTCATTCATGTCGCTTGCGCAACTCAAGCCTGCCTCGAAGCAGGATGCAATGATCTACGTGCCCTATTTTCAGGGTCAGAAGCGGAAAATGCTGCCCTTGGCCATTGGGCTCTACCAGAGTGGTTCCCTCGAAGGCGAACGCCTGATTGAAGGGGGCGAGAGTGTGCCCTTCGTGGCGACTTGGTTTACGTCTAACCTCCCCGCTGAAGCCACGCGCTGCCGGATTCAGTTTGATGGCAATGCGGAGTTGAGTTATGAACTCGATTTGCAAAATTCCGAGTTTGTGGACTATTTGGTGGAGGTGATTATGAATTACCAACGCACCCGCAAGACGGATTTCTCACGAGCGTTTTATCGGAAGCTACTGCGGATGGAAGGGTAGCGATCGCCCCGTGTTAGGATCTCGCCAAGCAAGAGCTTAATTGTCGTTATTTTTTACAGCAGTAAAGGAGAGTGGGTGTGGCCAGAGCCAAATATCTCTTAGTCGGGTCAACCGAAGCCTATAGCGGCAAGTCCGCAGCCATTCTGGGCATTGCCGACCAGCTCAAGCGACAAGGTGTAGACATTGGCTATGGGAAGCCCCTGACCGTTGAACAGGGCCATTGCGCCGTGGATGCCGAGACGGATATTCACTTCATTATCCAGAGTTTGTCGTTGTCCCAGGCGGCGATCAAACCCCCGCTGCTCTGCCTTGATCCCGAGAGTTTGGCGAGCTTTATGCAGGCTCACCACACCGCTCCAGATGAGTCAGCACTGCCGGGCCTGGCTGACTATCTCCAGGGCATTGCCGGGGACCTGGTGATTCTCGAAGGCCCGTCAACGCTCTCGGAAGGGAGTCTAGTAAATCTGTCCCTGACGCAGATGAGCGAACAGCTCGATGCTCCGATTTTGCTGGTGGCTCGTTACCATGCCGTAGAACTGATTGACCAGTTGCTCGATGCCAAGGCCCGGCTCGGCGATCGCCTCATTGGTGTGCTGATCAACGATGTCCCCGAAGCCGAACTCGACGCGGTGGGGCAGCGGCTCACGCCATTTCTGGAGGCGCAGCAGATTCCGATGTTGGGGCTACTGCCCCGCGATCGCCTGCTGCGGAGTGTGAGTGTGCGGGAGTTAACGGCGCAACTCGATGCCCGGGTCCTCTGTCGGGGCGATCGCTTGGATCTGATGGTTGAGACGCTCACGATTGGCGCGATGAACGTCAACTCGGCGCTGGAATATTTCCGCAAAGGTCGCAATATGGCTGTGGTGACGGGGGGCGATCGCACCGAGCTGCAACTGGCGGCCCTGGAGACTTCCACCAATTGCCTCATTCTCACGGGTCATTCTGCGCCCCAGGACTTTATTCTCAGTCGCGCGGACGATCTGGAAATCCCAATTCTCTCCGTCGATTTAGACACCCTCACCACCGTGGAAATTGCCGATCAGGCCTTCGGGCAAGTGCGTCTGCAAGAGCCGATCAAAGTTCGCTGCATTCAAGACTTGATGCAAGCCCATTTTGATACGGACCGTCTGGTGCGCACCTTGGGGCTTGAGCCTGCGCCCGTCAATGCTTAATTTCTCTGCTCAATCTCACCATGCAAACCCTCGAAAAACCCCCGATTCAACCCCAAACCGCCGACGCCCTCGTCGATACTACGATCCATCGCCGCAAAACCCGCCCCGTACCCGTGGGCAGCGTCACGATCGGCGGCAACAATCCGGTCGTGGTGCAATCGATGATCAACGAGGATACGCTCGATATTGTCGGTTCTGTTAAGGCGATCCGCCGTCTCCACGAAATCGGTTGCGAGGTTGTCCGGGTCACTGTGCCCAGCATGGCCCATGCGCGGGCCCTGGCACAGATTAAAGCGGATCTGGCCGATACCTACCAGCCCGTGCCCCTGGTGGCCGATGTGCATCACAACGGTATGAAGATTGCCCTCGAAGTAGCCCAGCACGTGGACAATGTGCGGATCAATCCGGGGCTCTATGTGTTTGAGAAGCCGAGCAGCGATCGCACCGAATATACCGAGACCGAGTTTGCGGCGATCGGCGAGAAAATCCGGGAAACCCTGGAGCCGTTGGTGATTTCCCTGCGCGACCAAAACAAGTCCATGCGCATTGGCGTCAACCATGGTTCTCTGGCCGAGCGGATGCTCTTTACCTACGGTGATACGCCCGAGGGGATGGTGGAATCAGCACTGGAGTTTATCAAAATTTGCGAATCCCTGGACTTTTACAACATTGTGCTCTCCCTCAAAGCCTCCCGCGTTCCCGTCATGTTGGCGGCCTATCGGCTGATGGTCAAACGCATGGATGAGTTGGGCATGGACTATCCGCTGCACCTGGGCGTTACGGAAGCGGGGGATGGTGAATATGGCCGCATTAAGTCCACCGCTGGCATCGGCACGCTCCTGGCCGAAGGCATTGGCGATACGATTCGGGTTTCGCTCACCGAAGCGCCCGAGAAAGAAATCCCCGTCTGCTACAGCATTTTGCAAGCCCTGGGCCTGCGCAAGACGATGGTGGAATACGTGGCTTGCCCCTCCTGTGGGCGGACGCTGTTTAACCTCGAAGACGTGTTGCATGAGGTTCGGGAAGCGACGAAGCACCTGACTGGGCTCGATATTGCTGTGATGGGCTGCATTGTCAATGGCCCCGGTGAGATGGCAGATGCCGACTATGGTTATGTGGGCAAACAACCGGGCTATATTTCCCTCTATCGCGGCCGGGAAGAAATTACCAAAGTGCCGGAAGAGCGAGGCGTTGAAGAACTCATTAATCTGATCAAATCCGATGATCGTTGGGTTGATCCGGAGTAGCGATCCTCACCCGCTAAAAACCGCTTCAGTCCTGATCTGTTTTGGCAAACGGCCGCTCTAAGGGTACTCCTTGAAAATAACCATCTCGAGACAGGCGGGACGCTTGCGCTACGTTTCTACATATAGTCCGTAGCGCGGGCATCTTGCTACAGGCGTCAAGTTAAGGCAGAGCCCCAAATGTCAAGAGAACGCTCGTACTTTTTGAGTTGTCGTTTGCGGGTCGCCTTAACTAGACCCAAAGACGCAGCCTGCTCAACTAGATAAGGAATGAGCTGGGTCGTCGCATCTCGAACTCAAGTTTGAGCATAGTGGTAAAGAGAGCGAAAAACCATCTCAACCGAAATTTTTTCAATCGGTTGACTCAGAGCAGCCGCCACCTCATCACAGAGGTCATTGAGCACAGCATAAAAAATCCAGGTGGCATAAATCTGAATGCGCACCCCATTAATCGAGCCGCCCCAAAAACAAGCCAACCCTAACAGTCGCTTGGTCAGGAGAAACGCCGATTCAATGTGCCAACGCCGCCGATAGAGCCCGCAAACCTCTTGAGCCGAGAGCTGTTGAAGGTCAAGGACATCAATGACTGTGAATTGCTTGTTGCTATAGCCTCGCCATGACACTACGGCTGCAACCATTTGTCTCGTACTGAGAACTGATACCAGCTCCGGCAAGTAAAGCCCAAGTATAAAGGGGTGAGACTTTCCCCTCCGGGAGGCTATGCCAACGACTCCGCTCAACCTACTTACCCCGATCACACCCAAACTGGGAGCGTAGCGATACTGAAACCACAGACTCAGGCTAAGAGCATTCTTGTTGACGGCGTTTAAGGGCTTTTAGCATCTGTTGACGCACCATGGCAGACCAGTTGCTGTAGTCGAGGAG
>JBMYQW010000358.1:0-5349 GCA_049601735.1 Spirulinaceae cyanobacterium | reverse complement strand
TGAGACGCGGCAATACCGACGAAGAAGACCATCAACCAACCGATTCGCGTCGGGTTTTGCAACACAATCTCAGCATCCTCTTGACCAAAGCCACCCACATTGGGGTTGTTGGTAAGGGGATCGCCCGCAGCGACGGCTTGGCCTTCGCTAACCAAAAGACTGGGGCCCGCCGGAATGGTTTCAGTCACGTTCTCACCATTGTCGGTGGCGATCGTCACGGTGGATTCATAATCACCCGCATCAATCGTGGTAATCACACCTGCTGCTGAAGCCGTGTACTGATTGTTATTCGACTTGTCGCCGGTGGGATAGACCTGACCGCGACCTCGATTCGCCCCTAAGTGAATGGGGTATTTGCCGAAGTGAATGTTTTTATCCGTTTTCGGATCGGGCGAGAGCACCGGGAAGACAATTTTCTGATGATCTTCACCGGGCAGGGGGCCGATCAGCACCACGTTATCTTGGCCCTCAGCGTAGCTTTGGAAATAAAGCCCTTCGGTCTCTTCTTTGAGTTCTTCAGAAAGGCGATCTTCCGGCGCGATTTTAAAGCCCTCGGGCAGCATCAACACCGCACCCACATTCAAACCGCCCTTAGAACCATCTCCGAGCACCTGTTGGGCATCGAGGTCGTAGGGAATTTCCACTTCAGCGGCAAAAACGGTGTCCGGCGTAACCGCCATCGGCAGCTTCACTTCAGCAGGCTTCTCGGCTAAGTGGCAGTTAGCGCAGACAATCCGTCCTGTGGCTTCGCGGGGGGTTTCGGGGGCCGTCTGCTGGGCCCAGAAGGGGTAGGCGTTGGCCGTACCCGCATTAATGGTAAAAGCGGCGATCGCCACCAGCAACACCAGCACAAGCTGGCGGAGGGCAACGACAAAATTCAAGTTCTGTTTCATGACGACAGGAATCATCCAATATCCAATTCAGTTAAGCAAGGGGAATGTTAGAGAGAGACGGGATCTAAGCCCACCAGGGGTCTTCGCCAGTCCGGAAATCGGTCTCCGTCCAAGGGGTGAATTGCACCTTGTCATCCACGACTTCGGCATGGGCTAGGGCGAGGGACAGGGGCGCAGGGCCACGCACGACTTTGCCTTCCGCGTTGTATTGGGAGCCGTGGCAGGGGCACATGAACTTATTAGCCGCCGTGTTCCAGGGCACCACACAGCCAAGGTGAGTGCAAATCGCGTTTAAACCGTAGTCTTGGAGCATACCGTCGTCTTTGACGATCAGATAGGTCGGGTCGCCCTTGAGTCCTTGACTCAGGGTGCGTGCGCCCGGAGCATTGTTTTCCAGAAATTCACTGACCATCACATCATTACCGACGGCATCCTTGGCCGTGACGCCGCCTCCCGCTGCACCACTTGAGGGCGGGATAAAATATTTCACCACGGGATAGAGCGCACCGAGGGCTGTGCCGGTAATCGTGCCGAAGGTGAGCAGGTTCATAAACTGACGGCGGCCCATATCGGGCGCTTCAGATGTCGAAATTTGTGTCATAACTTAATGCAGCAGTATTTATACTTTTGTTAAGATTCTGAAAGCTGGGGGCTGTCATCATTTAGAAGCTCAAGTGCTGTTAGAGCAATGGTCACCGCCTCTAATCTTGTTGGGGCGGGCGTGTTATCGCTTGTCCCGTCAGGCTTGTGAGGTTAATTGATGACACGCCCTAAAGCTCCAGCAATGGATATTGCTCCACTGCAGCCAAGCTCGGAACAATAGAAGATAGAAGATAGCTAAGATGATTGCCAGGTGCAGGTCAGACCTGCCTCTGTAAGGAAGCTTAACAACTCTAGCCTTCAATTATTGCAGAAAAGTTGCATTTTCCTGGGATGCATTGCTGAAGATGACCGGATTGGAATTGTGCCAACGCATTCGTCGCAAGTGGGGCTATGCCTACGATGTGCAACTACGCAAGGTTAAAGACACCATTTACCTTCAGGTGATGTGGCGCTACCTGGAGCAGGTTTCCTTTCCGCGCTCGGAATCGGAATACCTGGCCCACTTGAATGCGATCGCCAGCTATCTGGAGGCCTGGGGCTGTGTCGAGCAGGTGCAGCAGCAGATTGAACAAACCCCCAAGCGACCTCGTTTAGGCCATGCCGTGAGCTTCCCGCTGGACTTGGGCGATCGCACCTCAGAATGGATCTTATAAAGGCAGAAGGAGGTCTTGAAGGATGAAGGATGAGCGAGGAAGGATGAATTCGGATTTTTCGACACCCCACCCACTCCCCGATTCTGCCTTCTGCCTTCGTCCTTCATCCTTTACCCTGCCCTTCCTCGCCTAAAATAGTTAGGCTCTCCTCTTCTGCTTGGCCCCTATGCGCCCTGACGACTCGCGTCCTGTGCCTCAAAAATTCCCCCGTGTGCCCTTTGAGCGGCGCTTCTATGCCTTTGGGATCGATTTTCTGGCGGCTTGGATCTTGAGCAGCTTTGTGACGGGCATTGCCCAGAATCTGGTTTTTCTGGTCATTTGGGGCGGCTTACGGATTGTCGCGGTCGATCGCAACCAAGGTCAGAGTCTGGGCTCTTGGTGCATGGATATTAAGGTACTGGATCTGCGCTTTCGCCGCATTCCCGACCTGTATACGCTGCTCAAGCGAGAGGCGGTGGTGGGCTTTTTGGCCATGCTAGCCCTCGATGGTCTGACCCTGGTGGGCGTGAACCCGTTCTCGACATTGCTGCTGGTTTCACCGTTACTGGTGAACTGTGCGATCGCCTACACCGATGAAAAATTCAACCAAGCCCTTCACGATCGCCTCTTTGATACGGTCATGATTCAAACCAAGCGGGGCTACTCTCTCGACATTAGAGTTCGGGATTTACTTGATGATTTGCAGTACCGTATGCGAAAATAGCAAATTGTGTCTTTAATCGTCATCCAGGAAATTATCGCAAGCCATGGCCAGTAAGAAAGGGGTCAGAATCATCATTACGCTCGAATGCACCGAATGTCGCACCAACCCCAACAAGCGATCGAACGGTGTCTCTCGCTATACCACCATGAAAAACCGCCGCAATACCACTGGCCGGATGGAACTCAAAAAGTTTTGCACCCATTGCAATAAGCACACCGTCCATAAAGAAACGAAGTAATCCCCTGTTTGGCAAGGTAAGCCCCCGGACGGAATTCTCTGTTCTGAATCCTGAATTCATGTAGGGGCTGGGTCTCCCTGCCCCTCCGGATTGATGCCGCTAATCCATTTATTGACCGACGTAAACTAATCCCCACCCCCTTCTCCCATGAGTTACTACCGCAAGCGCCTCTCCCCCATCAAACCCGGTGAACCGATCGACTACAAAGACACCGAATTGCTGCGCAAATTCATTACCGAACGGGGCAAGATCCTGCCGCGTCGCATCACCAATCTCACCTCCAAGCAGCAACACGCCCTGACCTACGCGATTAAGCGGGCCCGTTATTTGGCGCTGTTGCCCTACGTGAACGCGGAATAACGCGACGTTAAGGCGATTTCTGGAAATGAATATACCAACCCAAGCTGAGATGGTGCGTTACGGCTATCGCCTAACAGCACCCTACGAGGTACATTCTTTTTGGCAAATCTCCTAAAGAGTCGATTAAGACACGCTTCTATGGATTGCATTAGAGTACGCCGAGAAACAATGCCTCACTCGTCTGTCTATTCGTGACAGGCGGATCAGCTCTTTGCGCCCCATTCAAGGGACTTTTCCACAAATCAACCCTGTTTTCCACACCTTATCCAAGAGTTTTCCACAGGTCGAGCTGCGACTTTACGCCCTCTTAAGTATTTTTTAAGGTTTTATGGAATGTCTTGATTGGAAAAGAAAAGAGCTAGGGGCTGTCATCATTTGGATTTCAAATCATTGCGATGTCTAGCTGACAGCTCCTCTTCCTGTTTTTCGGGTCGGGCGCTCGATCCCTTCGTAAGGCTTCTGAGTTTTATTGATGACACGCCCTAATCTTGCTCTACAGACTTCGGTAGCGTCTGGTGCTGAAAAACTTGAATGCGGTGATTATTCGTATCGGCCACCAATATGACGCCCTCCGCCCCGAGGCTCACGGTCGCGGGCTTGGCAAACTGGCCCGGAGCCAAGCCCCCTTCACCAAAGCTGAATAGGGGGCGGTGGGTGCGATCGAGGACTTGGATGCGATGGTTATCGCTATCGGCGATCCACAAGCGCCCCGCCTCATCCACTGAGAGCCCGGCGGGTGTAGCAAACGCGCCGAGCCCAGAGCCAAACGCGCCCCAGGTCTTCTGCGCCTCTCCCTGATGGTCAAAGACCTGGACGTTGTGCTTCAGGCTGTCGGTGGCGTAGACTGTGCCGTCGTTGGCAAAGGCAACACTGTTGAGCTGCAAAAACGACCCATCGCCAATGCCCGCTTCTCCGACGGTGTAGCGATAGTCTCCCGTTGGGCTAAACACCTGGATGCGACGATTGCCGCTATCCATTATCCAAATCTGGTCGTCGGCGTCTACGGCGACGCCTCCCGGCTGCATAAACTCTCCTTCCCCAAAGCCCGCACTCCCAATGGCGAAGCTAAATTCGTCTTCGGCAGTGAAGATCTGTACCCGGTTGTTGGTGGTATCGGCGACGATGATGCGTCCCTCGCTGTCGATCGCCAGACTCGCTGGCTTCCGGAACTGTCCGGGCTCAACCCCTTTGGTTCCCAGGTGTTTGAGAAACTTGCCCGTCCGATCAAAAACTTGCACGCGGTTGTTGTCGGTGTCGGCCACCAGGATGCGATCGCGGCTATCCAACGTGACATCGCTGGGGTGCTTAAACTTGCCCTCCTGCCAGCCTCGCTGACCGAAGCTGCGGACAAACTGCACCAACTGGGGGGGAGCTGCCTCACGGTTATTGGTGGAGGCTGGGGGCAGATCTACCTCCTCTGCTACTTCAATATCGACCGGCTGGGGTTCTCGACGGGACAAGGGTTCTGGCGCACATCCCCCATTCCCCAAAACCACCAGAATCAATACTGTTTGCAGTATTTGTAAAGATAGGGGACGATCGCGCACCAGCAGCCTCCGGGCAAAATTCATCGACTTCAGTTCGACGCTAACATCATCCGGTCTGAACGATCGCGATGACATTGCACATTATGTGGGTTTATTAAGCAGCAAGTGAGCGTCGAACGTTAGCTGCTAGGCTTGCCAACAGTGATGCCCCGACTGACGAGCGTATGCCGCCTTCTTTTACGATCAACCTGCTTCAGGGTTCTGTTTCCTTCGCTTTGGCCCAGGAATCCGCCCAAGCCCTCCAGGTAGACCTCAATGCCCTAATCCAAAACCTCAAGGCGATCGCCTCCCAAAGCGCCCAGCGCCAGCGACCGGAGCCCAAGCCAAATCTCGAATATCGCTGTGTGGGGCC
>JBMYQW010000357.1:0-5358 GCA_049601735.1 Spirulinaceae cyanobacterium | reverse complement strand
TTAAGGCGATCGAACAAGATGCCTATGTTTTTGAGTTGCGGGCTTGGACGCCAGCAATGGACAAATATTACCTCACCGAGAGTTCGCTCTACTATTTAGCGGAATATCACCTCCGTCAGGCGGGGATCGAATTCCCCCGCCAGCGGATGATTGTTGAGCAAAATAACCCGATTTGGTTGCTGACCGAACGGGAAGATTGGCAGCAAGAACAGGCCAAGCTCGACCAACTCCGGGCCGCCTGGACGCCCCAGCCGGGCCATTATTTACATGACTATCTGCGGCAAGTGCCCTATTTTGAACGGTTCAATGCGATCGAGCTACGCCAACTCATTGAAAAAGGCTATCGACAACGTTTTAGCGCCGAGGAAGTTCTGTTTCGAGAGGGCGATCCCGGCGAGACCTTTTCGATTATTCTCTCAGGACGAGTCGAGGTGTTTGTCGAGCAACTCAATCGTCCCCTGCAAACTCTCAGTCCAGGGCAGTTTTTTGGCGAGTTGTCATTGATGTTGGGCATTCCTCGCACCGCTTCCATTCGCGCTTTAACCGACACAACGTTGTTCACCGTTAATCAAAAAAACTTCCAGAATTTGCTCCAGCTTCACCCCTCCCTCGGTAGTCAAATTTTAGAAGAGTTTAAGCGGCATCAATCGGAACTCGAATCACGTCAGCAATATCTTGAAGCATTGGGGCTGATGACCCCCAATGATCAGGGCAATGTCATGCTCTGGGTGCGGCAGCGATTGAGTCATTTGTTTAATATTTAGGATTAAATCCGAGTTGTCTATACTAAACACAAAGACCTCGCAGGGCAGGGAAAACCAGCCCCTACAGATGAGATTTCAAAAAATATGGAAATGGTATGAAATCCTCCGGCTTGGAATGAGCCGGAGGATTAAATTTACGCTAACTTACGACAAGTTTCGAGATCAAGTAGAAGCATTTCTAGCCTTGGTCAGCCGTATTGTCATCCGTGAGCTGCGGGTTGCCGAGACTGATCTTGACCGCTTTCTTGGCTTGATCGATCACCTTGGGGAGCGTCAGGGTCAGCACTCCGTCGGTGTAGTCTGCCTCGACGTTGTCTTGCTGGACTGCGACGGGAAGACCAATCACCCGCTTGAGTTTGCCGTAGTGAAACTCAGAGCGATAAAACCCTTCAGATTTATCGGTTTTCTCATACTGGCGCTCACCCTGGAGCGTAACGCTCTCACGGGTCACGGTGATATCGAGACTATCGGCGTTCACGCCCGGAAGTTGTGCTTTCAGCACTAGGGCCTTTTCCGTGTCTTTGAGTTCGATCGCCGGTCGGAAGGTAACGCCATTTTGAGCATTGGGGTCAGCAACATCTTCAAACAGACGCTCCATTTGCTGACGTAAGGTGTCAATTTCAGAGAAGGGTTGCCAATGAAGAATAGCCATAATTGTAAACTCCTGAATTCGATTTGAGTGTTGTGGGTGTGGCTTTGTTTAACCACAACTTTATGATGCAAGATGCAATCAGGTATTGTCAGTCCAGGGAACCGAAGCAAAATAGGTAAGAAACCGAAACTGTGGACGGGACAACAAAACCGCAATTCGATTTTTTCAGGAGAACCGAATCGGCTGTGGCGTGGCAACCGAAAACTATTTGACGACTGCTCCTCCTTCATTCCCCCCCATTGATCACCGCAGGTGACAGAGATAAGGGCGATCGCTCGCCTGGCCAGCTTGCGATGGCATCCTGCACTTCATCCCGTTACCGATCGCCATCGCCTATGATGATGACAAAATCGTGATCGGTCAGCGGAGAAGACACCATGTCCGTGGGTGAATCCAAAGTTTCCATTTATGCCGCGATGGTGGCGAATTTAGCGATCGCCGTCGCTAAGTTCGTCGGTGCAGCCCTCAGCGGTAGTTCCGCGATGCTCTCAGAAGGCATTCATTCCCTGGTGGATACCGCCAACGAAGTCTTGCTACTCTACGGACTCGCCCGCAGCCAGCGCAGCCCGGATGAAGCCCATCCCCTCGGCTACGGGCAGGAACTGTATTTCTGGTCGCTGATCGTGGCGGTACTGATTTTTGCCCTGGGGGGTGGCGTTTCGATCTACGAAGGGTTCAAAAGCATTCAACACCCCGAACCGTCCACTAATGCCGTGATTAGCTACGGGGTACTCGCCGCCGCCGCCCTGTTTGAGGGGACGGCCTTAGCCATTTCCCTGCGTCAATTTAACCGGAGTGATGTTAACCGCAGTGATGTTAATCAGCGACAGCCCCTCTGGCGAGCGATTCGTCAGAGCAAAGATCCCAGCGCCTTTGTGGTCATTGTGGAAGATGGGGCGGCGCTGATGGGGCTCTTACTGGCTTTCGGGGGCGTGTTCTTGAGTGAGCGGACGGGCAATAGCTTCTACGACGGTGTGGCCTCGATCGCCATTGGCCTGCTGCTCACGGTGGTGGCGATCGCCCTGGTTGCCGAAACCAAGGGACTACTGATTGGCGAGAGTGCTGCGCCCGCAATTCGGGAGAGCATTCGCGACATTGTGCAAAAGGATGCAGCGGTGACACGCATGGAGCCGCCGATCACGCTGCACCTGGGCCCCCAAGATATCCTGGTGGCGATGAACATTGAGTTTCAAGATGCCCTATCGGCGGATGAAATCGAAGCGGCGACCCGGCGTCTGGAAAAGAAGATTCGGGAGAGCCATGGCGAAGTGAAGCGGATTTTTCTGGAGGCGGCCTCAGTGGTTTCATCATGAGTTTCGTAATGGTTTCGTGAGAGGTCAAACAACACCATATTGCGATCGCGCCAGCGATCGCCTTAGATAGATAGAGATCTGACCCCCAAGACCAAGACCCCATATCCCATGCAACTGAGTCCCCAAGAGAAAGACAAGCTGCTCATCTTTACTGCTGCGCTGGTGGCTGAACGTCGCAAAGCCAAAGGGCTCAAGCTCAACCACCCTGAAGCTGTCGCCTACATCTCCGCCGAAATTCTCGAAGGGGCAAGAGAGGGCAAGACCGTTGCCGAACTGATGGACTACGGCACCACGCTGCTCACGAGAGCCGAGGTGATGGAGGGGATTCCTGAAATGATCCATGAAGTGCAGGTGGAAGCCACGTTCCCCGATGGCACCAAGCTGGTGACGGTTCACGACCCGATTCGGTAGCTCTCCCCCAAGCATGGGCGATCTGTTTGGCGTGAACCTAAGCATCATGTCCCAGAATGATAGGTTTGAGGGGCACAGCGTTTAGGATATGCCCCACGATGCTTGCTGCCACTTCTTGCCAGATCTGCTGGGTTGATTACGTCGCTCACCAAGCAGCTATCCGTCAGATCCGCGATCGCGTCTTCATCCAGGAACAGCAGATTGCTCCGGAACTCGAATTCGATGGTCTCGATGCTCAAGCTCACCATGCCTTGGCCCATTGCGATCGCCAAGCCGTGGGCACATTGCGCCTGCGCCCCACGGCCCCAGATACGCTCAAGCTCGAACGCCTCGCAGTATTGCCTGCCTATCGCGGTCAGGGTATGGGTCGGCAACTGGTACAAGCGGCGATCGCCCAGACCCAGCGCCACCAATGCCATCAGATCATGCTCCATGCCCAGCAATACATCGTGCCGCTCTACAGTCAATTGGGTTTTCAGGTTCAGGGTGAGCCTTTTGTGGAAGCCGAAATTCCCCACGTGAAGATGGGGTTGAGGTTAAAGTGAATCAGTGCGTTATGGCGAAACCAAATTAACAGCAATAGCCTACAATTTTGACCGCCTGACACACCCGACCCCATCGCCAACGTTCCCGATTCTCGATTTTGCAGCCTTCCGACCACGATTCACGCCAATCCAAACCCAACGCTCTCTGGGCTGATCTCGGCAGTCTGGCGCTCATCTGGTTGGCCGCCACAATGTGCGATCGCCTCTGGTTATGGCTCGACCACCGCATTCCCGCCTGGGATCAGAGCAACCATCTCACGGGATCGCTCAATCACCTCCATGCCCTGCAACAGTTCGGCTGGCAAGACTCGGTCTGGTGGCAGGGCTATTGGCAGCTTTCGCACAAATATCCGCCGCTGACCTACACGCTCACCGCACCGTTCCAGGGGCTCTTGGGGGTGGGGCTGGATCAGGCGACGCTGCTCAATTCGTTACTACTCGCGATTCTATTGTTGACCGTGTATGGCTTGGGGCGGCATCTGGTCAATCGCCGCGTCGGACTCTGGGCCGCAGGCATTTGCTGCCTCATGCCCAACCTGTATTTCTGGCGGCTGGATTATCTGTTGGATTGGACGTTGGTCACGTTTACGGTGCTGGCCTTTGGGGCGCTGACGGTCTGGCGATCGCAAACCCAGTCCGGCCAACCCGCCTGGCAACGATGGCTCTGGGCCATTCTCTTCGGCATTGCCTGGGGTTTGGGGTTGATGGCCAAGCAGAGCGTGATGTTTTTCCTGTTCGTTCCCCTGGTCTGGGTGAGCGTGGCGCGGCTGTGGCAGCGGCGTTGGGGGCAGATTGCTCAACTTTTCGTTAGCTTTCTCGTCTCCATCCCCATCTGGCTGCCCTGGTATCGCACCAACTTCATCTATCTCTTTAGCACCTCCCACAATGCCAACGTCACACCCGGTACGGCCGAGGGTGATCCGGCGTTGAATACCCTCGCGGCCTGGACGCATTACCTGCGCCAGCTCCCAGAATCGGTCTCCTGGCCGCTGTTAGTCGTGCCGTTGCTGGGACTGGTCCTCTTCGGTTGGCGGGACTGGCGGCAGGATCTACCCCGGCTGAAGAATCTGGCTTGGTTGCTGCTCTACCTTGTCGGGAGCTACCTGATCTGCTCGGCGATTTTCAATAAAGACCCGCGCTTCATCATGCCCTATCTGCCGATTTTGGCGATTTTGCTCGCTGAAGGGCTGACGCGCTGGCGTTGGGACTGGCTGCGCTGGGCAACGATCACGGTTGCTACCCTGGTGATGCTTTGCAAGTTGTATCCGATTCCCCACACGGCCGAATTTGCCCAACTCCTCAGCCCCAGTTGGCAGATCTATCCCACCCGCAGTCGTGCCGTGCCGATCGCAGCGATGGTAGACGAAGTGATCCAAACCGCGCCCCATCTGCGCTCGACGGTGGGCGTGATTCCCAGCGGCATTGCCATCAGCCACAACACGTTTAACTATTTTGGCAATCGCGCCGACTTTCAGGTCTACGGACGCGAGTTGGGCGATGGGGAAGATCATGTAGCCCAGGACGGGCGATCGCACACCTGGTTCATCACCGAAACGCCCGATAACACGGTGGCGCGACCGGCGCAGATCGAACTCGGCAACCGCCTAGCCGACGACCCTGATTTCAAAAAAATTCAAGACTGGCCCAAAGCCACGGGCGAAACCCTGACGCTC
>JBMYQW010000356.1:0-5370 GCA_049601735.1 Spirulinaceae cyanobacterium | reverse complement strand
GAAATCTCCTCTCGGGAGGAGTACCCCGGAGGAGGGAGGTGGGTCGGCCCATTTCGCTCCTTGGGAAACGTTTCTTTGACCTTGGTAAACTGCAAACTGAAATGACTCCCCTCACCTGGCTCAATCAGCGCCTGCGCGACAATCAACAGCGACGGGCTTTGGCTCTCTCGCTCCTGCTCTTTCCGGGCACGTTTTGGCTGATCCTCTTTTTCATTGTGCCGCTGCTGATTGTGATGCTCTACAGTGTGTTGGAGCGGGGCACGTACGGCGGTGTGGACTGGCAGTTGACCTTTGAGCATTATCAGCGCCTGGCTGATCCGATTTATTGGGGCGTGTTGGGGCGATCGCTCCTTTTGGCCGCCAACACGACCTTGCTCTGTTTGCTGATCGGCTATCCCATGGCATTTTTCATCGCCAGTCGTCCGCCCCGCTGGCGCAATACCCTACTGCTGCTGGTGATTATCCCCTTCTGGACGAATTTTCTGGTGCGCATCTACGCTTGGATGGTCATTCTGCGGCAGCAAGGTGTGCTCAATACCCTCCTGGAGAGCTTGAACATCATCGATCAACCCCTGGACTTACTGTTTAACTCCACCGCCGTGACGATCGGTCTCATTTACGGTTATTTACCGTTTATGATTCTGCCCCTCTACGCCACGATCGAACGCTTTGATTTTTCCCTCCTGGATGCTGCCCATGATCTCGGTGCTAATGATCTCAAGACCTTAATGCGGATTGTCTTGCCCCTGACGGCGCGAGGCATTGTCGCGGGGTCGCTCCTGGTGTTTATCCCAGCGGTGGGCGAATTTGTTACGCCGGATCTGCTCGGTGGTGCGAAGAGTATCATGATGGGCAACCTGGTTCATAGTCAGTTCTTGGCGGCCCGCAACTGGCCCTTCGGGTCGGCCCTCTCAATTTTGATGATGGCGATCGTGCTCGTGCCGATTCTGATCTATTTCCGTATTGCCGAAGATAAGCTCAACGCCTCATGAATCTTTCCCCATCCTGGACAAGGCTACAACCGCGCCTCGATGTCCTCATCCGCCAGCTCATGCAAGGGGGGTTGTGGGCGGTCATGGCCGCAGGGCTCCTGTTTTTGTACCTGCCGATCGCAGTTCTGGTGGTCTATTCCTTTAATACCTCCAAACTCAACGCGGTGTGGCAGGGGTTTACCCTGGACTGGTATCGCAGTCTCTTTACGACGATCGCGGGCACGGGCGCTGATTTCACCTCTGAGCTGATTTGGACTTCGTTGGCGAATAGTCTCCGCGTCGGCGGTCTGGCAACCCTGGTGGCAACCGTGCTGGGAACCATGCTGGCGCTAGCGTTAGAGCGGTTTCAGTTTCCGAAGCGGCAATGGCTGGAGGGCTTGCTGTTTTTGCCGATCGTCATCCCCGACATCACGATGGGAATCTCGCTGCTGGTCTTTTTTAGCCTGGCGTTTCAGCTCATCGAACAGCTCACGGGGGTACGCCTGGTGCTGAGTTTGCCAACGATTATCATCGGTCATGTGGCGTTCAATATTTCCTACGTGGCGATCACGGTGCGGGCGCGGATTGCCGAGCTGGATCCGGCCCTGGAAGAGGCCGCCATGGACTTGGGGGCTAACGAATTACGAACATTCTGGCGGATCACCCTGCCGCTGATTTTTCCCGGCATTCTCAGTGGGGCGCTGCTGGCCTTTACCCTCTCGCTGGATGATTTTGTGATTACGTTCTTCACCGCAGGTGTCGGCTCTACAACGCTTCCGGTCTTTGTTTACGGCATGATCAAGCAGTCGGTGACACCAGCAATCAATGCTATTTCCAGCCTGATGTTACTGGCCTCCCTGGGCATTGTGCTCACCTCCCTGGCGCTGCAAAGGCGTTAATCCTATCTATAATGAATTAGCAAATTGAGGTGGCGATCGCGTCCTTCGGTTGGTGGCATCACGAGATTCTTAAGGAAGATGAAAAAACTACTCGTTTTTGTGCTGTTGTTCGTGCTGGGCGTGACCATCCCGGTGGGTTGCGCGGCCAACAGTCCCCCGTCAGCGCCCGGTGGCGGGAGTGCAGAAAGTTCCGATGTACTGAGTGTCTATAATTGGTCAACCTACATTGACCCCGAGGTGCTCACGCAGTTTGAAACCGAATTTGGCGTCACCGTCCAATACGACACCTACGAGAGTAACGAAGCCTTGCTCGCTAAAATTCAACCGGGGAATCCGGGCTACGACATCATCGTGCCCACGGGCGACTACATTGAGAGCATGGCCGCCGAAGGTCTACTTGAAGAACTAGATCACGACAATATTCCCAACCTGAGTAATGTCTCTGACGAGTTCCTCGATCCGCCCTTTGACCTTGGCAATCAATACAGTGTCCCCTACCAATGGGGCACGATCGGCATTGGTTATAACCCAACCGCAACGGGCGGTGAAATTACTACCTGGGAAGAAATTTTTGATGCCAAATATGCCGGGCGTGTTGCTCTGATGGAAGATCCCCGCGCCATGCTCGGCTCAATCCTGATGATGCTGGGCTATGACCCCAACACGACCGATCCTGAAGAGATTGAAGCAGCCAAGGACTACGTGATTGAGCATAAAGATGTTGTGGCTACGTTCGCCCCTGACACGGGCCAAGACCTGCTCAACCAGGGCGAGGTGGATATTGCGGTGGAATGGAATGGCGATATCTTCCAGGTCATGGACGAAAATGAGGAGATTGAATACGTCATTCCTGAAGAGGGAACGATCGTTTGGACGGATAATCTCGCCATTCCCAAGGATGCGCCGAATAAAGCCTTGGCTGAAGAATTCATCAACTTTGTCCTGCGGCCAGAGGTCAGCGCGGCGATCTCGAACTATGTTAAGTACGGCACACCGAATAAAGTTGCCCTAGAGCAAGGCCTAATCGACGCGGAAGATGTGGATAATCCGGGTATTTATCCACCGCCTGAGACCTTCAAGAAGCTCAAATACGCCGAAGATTTGGGGGATGACACTCAACTCTATGATGAGGTCTGGACGGAACTCAAAGTTGCCGTCGGAAAATAAGGCGGGGTGAGCTGTCATTATTTAGCGTCATTCTTGGCAAGAGTTGTCCTCGGCAGCCGGGAGGCCTGCGCTACGTTTAACCCGCCTTCGTTATCTAATCGCGTAGGGTGGACATTGCCCACCAGTAGGGGAAGCAGGTTTTCGATTTGCAAAAATTTAAAATCTGCCACTGCCTAGGACTGAACGACCCGAACAAGCGATTTTCTGGATTTTAAATCATGGCTGCGATCGAACTGGTGAACATCTCCAAGACCTTCCTGGGTGAGCAGCAACGGGAAATTCGAGCGGTTGATCATGTTGATCTGGAAATTCAGGAGGGAGAGTTCTTCTCGCTTCTTGGTTCCTCAGGGTGCGGTAAGACCACGATTTTGCGAATGATTGCAGGCTTTGAGCTGCCCACCGAGGGCGAGATCTATCTCCAGGGGGAGCCATTGCGCGATCGCCCCCCCTTTCATCGCCCCATCAACACAGTCTTTCAGAACTATGCCCTGTTTCCCCACCTAACCGTAGCCCAGAACGTGGCCTTTGGCCTGGAAATGGAAGGACTCTCTAAGGCGCAAATCCTATCGCGGGTGGGTGATACGCTGGCGCTCGTTCAACTCAATGGCTTTGAGAAACGCCGTCCCCGCCAGCTTTCCGGTGGGCAACAGCAGCGCGTCGCCTTGGCCCGAGCCCTGGTCAAGCAGCCCCAAGTACTTTTGTTTGACGAGCCGTTGGGGGCACTCGACCTCAAGCTGCGCAAGGAAATGCAGCTTGAACTCAAGCATATGCAGCAGCAGCTTGGTATTACCTTTATCTATGTCACCCATGACCAAGAAGAAGCCTTAACGATGTCCGATCGCATCGCCGTGCTCTCTGCTGGTCAAGTTCAGCAAGTGGGCAATCCGATCGAGATTTATGAGCATCCCAACTGTCGGTTTGTGGCGGATTTCATTGGCGAGAGTAACTTCTTAGTGGGTCAGGTCATTGAACAAGAAGCCGGGGGCATCATTGTGCTGGTGGATGGGGAGCTACCCATTGCGATTCCGGGGCAGACGGAGTTTCCCATCGGCAAGGTGGTAACGTTGGTCATTCGCCCCGAGAAAATCACGGCTCACCCCCAGACGCCCACCGATGAGGCGGGCCTGCTCGGTACGATTCAAGAGATCGTTTATCTCGGTACGACCACCCGCTTGATGATTCAGCTCACGGCTCAGAGCCAGCTCATCGTCCGTCAACAGAACCTCAATCGGACCCAGGTGACGGCCTTTGAGGTGGGCGAACAAATTCGCCTGCGGATTAATCCTGATAATTTCCAGGTTTTAGATGAAGGGACGATAACCGCGATCGCCCGAGGCCAATCGTCACTGCGACGCTAGACGCATCATCCATTTGCCACAATCCCGAGCTGCATACTGATATCGAGCCAGGGCGATCGCGTAATCGGCCCACTACTGGAAATAAAGTCCACCCCGGTTTGGGCGACAGCACGAATCGTCTCCAGGGTGATATTGCCCGAGGCTTCAATTTTGAGGTTGGGGTTCTGGGCGCGAATCAACTGAACCGCTTGTCCTAGCGCCTCAATACTCATATTGTCAAGCATGATAATTTCAATGGGACAGCGCAGGGCCTCCTCAACCTCAGCGATCGTGCTGGTTTCCACTTCAATACTCAATGGATAGGGCGCAGATTGCCGAACCTGCTTCACCGCTGCGGTAATGCCGCCTGCCGCCTGGATATGGTTGTCTTTGATCATGATGGCATCATCCAAACCCAGCCGATGATTCCGTGCGCCCCCCACCTGAGTGGCGTATTTCTCTAGAATGCGCAGACCGGGTGTGGTTTTGCGCGTATCGACGAGTTGGGTTTTGAGATCAGCGATCGCCTCAACATATTGCTGTGTCATTGTGGCAATGCCGCTGAGATGCATCACCAGATTCAAGGCCACTCGCTCTCCCATGAGTAAGGTATCGGTTCGACCGGTAAAGTGAGCCAACACATCACCCGGTTCAACAGAGGAACCATCCAGACATTGTGATTGGGTTGAGCACGTTGCATCGAGTTGTTGAAACACCCGTTCGGCGATCGGTAAGCCCGCCACAATCCCTTTTTGCTTCGCGATCCACGTTGCTTGACCTTTAGGCGTTGAACCAGGGTTAGGAAAAATAGCTTGGGTGGTGCGATCGCCCCGCCCAATGTCCTCAATAAGCCAAGTCTCTATCAGCGGATCAATCAAAAACCACGATGGAAAAATAATACTCACAATTTTGCATTTTATTGTTAATAAACTTAGTATTTCGTATTTATAACTCTAAATGGATCATTGTTTCTATATTACTTGATCAAAGAGTCAA
>JBMYQW010000355.1:0-5385 GCA_049601735.1 Spirulinaceae cyanobacterium | reverse complement strand
CGATAACCATGACTGCTTGGCTTTGCCGTAGGTTTCTACTGCTGTCATGGTGTCGGCTCCGGCTAGCGTTGCCAAAATGGCGATGGTGACGATATCAATCAGTAGATGGTCGGGTTTTCGTTGGGTGCGTGGGTCATCAATGTGCTTGATCTCCTCTAACAGCTTGCTGCTGAGGCGTTTCATTCCTGGCGCTGATGATGGTTTCGACGATGGTGCAAACTCTTTGGCCATTGAGCTTAACCAAGCTCCTATAGACTGGACGCTCCCACTCTAGACGATGGGGTGAACAGTTGATTTTCACTAGCTACCATTCTGTCAAGTTCATTCGCTACAAAATAAGTGCGATTGCCCTGCTTCTTATTCAGAGGGTGGAGGGATAATTTCAATTCCGTACTTGGGAGCGGTTGTCAGAATTTTGTTGAGATCTTCAGGGGTTAACGATGCTCCAGACGTAACCTTCCCATTCACGGCCTTGCCAATTTCAGCCATGAACTTCTCGAAGCCAGCAGGCACAACCCAGATCAACATCTTCGCAGGTACAGCAGTCACATTGGTGAAGCGATGTAGTTGCCCTTTGGGTGAATGCAAGAAAGTCCCAGATGTTGCAGTGAGCGTCTGATCATCTAGCTGGAATTCTATCTCTCCCTCTTGCACGTAAAACGATTCATCTTCTCGTGTATGCCGATGGGGCGGTGAACCCCCTTGAGGCGCGACAATCACCTCACACAGCGCATAGGCTTCTCCGGTTTCTGCGCCAATCGCTTTGAAGGTGTAGAGGTCTTGACCAAGGTAGTAAGAATGGCCTTGACCCGGTTGAACAAAGAGTCCGTTCTGAGGAATGGTCATTGGGACTATGCTCCTTTTTGGGTGGGTTACGCACTGATGCTGTCGAGACACCGTGCTGAGTTTCGCATCGAAAACTGACCAAATCGGTAATGCCAAGCAGTCGGCCTATGAATTATAGAGATTCCTGCTATCTCATCACCCCCACACGGGTTTTTATTAAGATTTCATCCGTGGTCACGATGCATCACAGCCAACAGAGCAAACTGCACTCGTGTCATACACAGGTGGGAATCGTTACGTCTGGGAATGTTGGTGGGCCCATCATGGATGCGATTGTCAGGTAGATGTCTGCGGCGGCTTTTCATCGTAGGAAACCTCAGTATCTCCAGTGATGAACAGTAGCCTCGCTGCGGGTCTGGGAAGTTGCCGATGCCACACCCCTTTCGGTACAACACACAGGGCTCCGGCCGAGACGATACTCGTTTCTGGATCGGTCTCGTGCCATAGCGTGACTTCAACCGAACCCTCTAGCACGTACAGGAGTTCATCTTGCGGGTGGCATTCCCAAGGGGTCAGACCGGAAAAGTGGGTCACGCCAGCCATGAGTCCTTCGAATGGGTCGAGGATGCGCAATGCAGCCATCGCCTCTGCTTCGGTGGTGGTGCTGGAAAGCTCCAGAAGCGGCAATTCACTGGCTACAGTTTTCGGATCGTGGATTTTCATGTCGTCCTCTCTTAATGATTTAATCGTTTCGTAACCCACCAGTAGTGCCGCAACACAGGCATATCGAGATACACCAACGTATCGGCTACTTCTAGTCGTTCCCATACGGTATCCAGGGAACCAAAACCATCCATAACCCACTGGTTTTGTTGCAGCAGCGCAGTGTGAGCCGCTTTGAACTCGGCATGGGGCACTTCGTCACCCCCAGTTTTGTATTTCATCGCATCGATCGGCATCCAGGGGAGCCCGGTCATCGCCGCTAGACGTTGGCTGAGGGTCGATTTTCCCCCGCCCGCATTGCCAAAGACAGCCACTTTTTTCATGGGTCGTTCCTCTCTATATCTACTTTCCTTCTAATGCTCTTGAGGCTGGGCACCCAACCAGTTCTGCTGCAACTCTCCTGAGAGCACAAACTTCGGGAAGGTATAGAACTGCTCGGTATACAGGCGAGTTGCAAAATTCCAGCCACTGCTGAAGGGTTCTGGAGCCTGTACTTCTAGATCATGTCCTTTGCGCTGCAACCCGAGTGATGCTGCGGCGACACCAACGCACATCAAGGCTGGCAGAGGCTTGCGAGAGGAGAGGGCAGCGACTAACCCGACATGAGCCAGGATAAACAAGGGAACGGCAACCAAGTGGATTAGCAAGTTAGTCCGGTGGGCGTGGGCGTGAGAATAGGGGTTCATAGCTCTTTTCTTCCGTATGTTAACGCTGATAACATCAAGTTAGCGCAGTAAGTTAACACTGTCAACTTTTTTGTGATACGGTGTTTTTATTGAGTTAGTTCAGTCACTTCACCCATGCCGAAAGCACGTTCTAGGGCGACGTATCACCATGGCGATTTACGACAAGCGTTGATTGATGCCGCATTGGCAATCATTGTGGAAGACCGGGATGCTGCGAATGTTTCTCTGCGAGCAGTTGCCCGCCGAGTGGGCGTTTCCCAAGCGGCTCCCTATCGCCACTTTGCTGACAAGGGCACGTTGTTAGCGGCTGTGGCAGAAGAGGGATTTCAGCGGTTGTTGAAGGCGTTAGACCTCGACACTGGCTCCGACCCTGATCCACTCGCAAGGTTGCAGTCCAGCGGAGTCGCCTATGTAAAATTCGCGATCGCCCATCCTGCCCACTACCGGGTGATGTTTAGCACCTTCCGAATCGAGCAAGGGAATGATTCATCACTCAACGCAGCGGCGGGGAAGGCGTTTGCTGTGATGGTGGATGCTATCTCCGCAGGGCAAGCAATGGGAGGAATACAACCTGGCTCCCCCCGCCAGTTAGCCTGGATCACCTGGTCATTAGTTCACGGGCTGGCGCTTCTACTGATCGATCGTCAACTGCCGATCGTCGATGAGCAGGAAATGTTATCCCTCGTCACCCTGGCAACCCAAAGCTTGGTTTATGGTCTTCAGAAACCAAGTTAGCTGGCATTATTCATAACGATCGCAGCCAAATGTCCAATTCCGCGATCGCTCGTTCCGTATCCAGTCCATACCGAATCAGCGATCGCACTCTCGCTTCAGAGACTGATATTGATCAATTTCGGCACGTTCCCGCTCAATTTCTTGACGCAGTTCTTCCTCTGTGGGCAACACTAAACGGTATTTGCTGGCAAACAGTTGTTCACTTTCGTGCAATACGGAGTAACGCACCACGGATTTATCTTTACTGCCACAGAGCAAAATCCCCACTGTGGGGTTATCATCTTCACCTCGGCGCAGATCGTCATACATCCGCACGTACATATCCATTTGGCCAATATCTTGATGGCTCAGATGTCCGGTTTTCAGGTCAATGAGCACAAAGCATTTGAGCAGGTAGTTATAAAATACCAAGTCGATGTAGAAGTCTTGGGTTTCGGTGCTGATGCGCTGCTGACGAGCGACAAAGGCAAATCCTTTGCCCAGTTCCAGCAGAAACTGTTGCAGTTTATCCATCAGTGCTTGTTCGAGGTCGGCTTCCAAAAGCCGTCCGGTATCGGGCAGACCCAGAAATTCCAAGATCACCGGATCGCGGACAAAGTTTTGTGGGGACTGGTTTTGGGTGGGTTTGGTTGGCTGGGGTTCGGCGCGGATCTGCTCTGGGTTAGGGTTGGCTAGTAAACGCTCATAGTAAAGTGTGCTGATCTGCCGCTCCAAGACACGAGTGCTCCAGTTTTGCACTGCGGCTTCTTGCATATACCACAGGCGGGCTTCTACGTTATCGACACGCAGAAGCAGGCGATAGTGAGTCCAGCTCAATTCGGAACGCACTACGTTCCAATTTGGAAAGTTCTGAAAGAAGGCTCTCATGTTCCGCAGGTTTCGCTCATCGAAGCCTTTACCAAATTCGGCGGTGAGCACTGCGGCGAGTTGGGGCAGCAGCCGTTTGCCGTAGGCCGCTCGGGCTTCTCCACCTTGTTCAAATTCGACGATATTTGGGTGCAACCGGATAGTTATACCACGGTCGCAGACGAAGCCCAGTTTAGGGTTCATGTCACCAGTTGAGCTAATGGTGAAGACATGAGTTTTAAATAGCAGGGGCTTTGATCCAATGGGGCTATTTCAAAATTTTTGCTCTACCCCCTTGACCTTCAAGTAGCTTGAAACTTTAGACTGCAAACTATCAGCTCTGAGGACGCAAGAATGTTCCGTATTGGTGAGTTTTCTAAGATTGCCCAGGTACCGGCTAGCCAGCTGCGCTACTACGACGAGATTGGTCTATTCACCCCTATCCATAGTGATCGGGAGACGGGCTATCGTTTCTACAGTGTGCAGCAGCTCACTCAACTCAATCGCATTCTTGCCCTCAAGGACTTGGGGTTATCGCTCGAACAGGTCAAGCGCTTAGTGGAAGATGAGGTATCTGCTGATGAAATCCGCGGTATGCTCACCCTTCGCAAGGCGCAAATTGAGCAAACCCTTCAAGCTGAAGCGGTTCGACTTCAGGCTGTGGAATCTCGTCTGCAACAGCTTGAACATAAGGGCCAAATTCACGATGACGATGTCGTGTTGAAAAGCCTACCCACCCAGCCGTTTCTAGCATTGCGGCATCGGTGTCAAAGCGTTTCGGAGACATTTGCTATTGTCAATGACATAGGTCAAATTGTGCCGAAACAGCTTAAGCCGAAGACTCTCGGGCGTTTCGCGGTCGTTATCCATAGCGAACGCTTTGAGCCCGATGATTTGGACCTGGAGCTGGGCTTTTTTCTCAACCAGGATTTGGACATCCAGGTGTCCTTAGCTGGTGACCTGGAGATGACTGTGCGAGAGTTACCTTCTATCCCGACAGCGCTAACCGCAATGCGGTTTGGTGGATCTGAGAAAGGTATCCCCTGCTATGGTGCCATCGGCACCTGGGCTGAAACTCACCAGTATCAACTCATTGGCCCAGGTCGGGAGGTCTTTTTAGTTCCCCCCAAACCCGGTCACGAATCAGAGATGGTGGCAGAAATTCAGTACCCGGTCACTGCCATCGCCACCTGACATAGCGGGTTTACCGCAGGTTCTACCTTCCCGCTGCAAAAACAGTTTGATTGATGGCTTATCCATCGGTCACCGTTTTTGTTGGTCAATTTTCACCTAATTAACCGATTTATCTTAAGGAGATAATCCCATGCGAATTAAGAAACAATTCACTGTTAATGCGTCTGCCGGCAGACTTTGGGAAATTATGGGAATTCAGTTTGCTGATGTCTCTTATTGGGCGAGTAACATTCATACTTCTCGAGGGCGTAATAGCAGTATCCTTCCCCAAGGGGCCTCCTGCTCAGGACGAATCTGCGAAACTTCCATGGGAAGTTTTAAGGAACAGATTCTCAAGTATGACGAACAGCGAAAAATGATTTCCTATGATGCTAAGGGTGACAAAATGCCATTCTTTGTGAAGCATTTAGAGAAC
>JBMYQW010000354.1:0-5385 GCA_049601735.1 Spirulinaceae cyanobacterium | reverse complement strand
TCTTGAGCAAAATGAGGGAATCGGCTCGGATGGGTTCGCTAGAGAGTTCACTTGGGCTCAGTTGTGTCAGCGCGATCGGTTGACCCAAAAGCCATTGGGCAAAGTCAGCGGGAAAGGTTTCGATCAGGTATTTGCAGAGATTATCGTACACAACCATGTGGTTCTTTTGAACCACTTGAGCATAGCACAGTGCATATTGTGCCCGAGTGCTGTCCGGAATCTTGTCAATAAGCGATGGCTAAAGGCAGAAGTTGTGTGTGATGTTGATTCGATTTAACCCCACCGTAACGCACCGAATCGCCCTCTCTCAATACAGCGTTGGTGCGTTACGCAGGAAGTAAAACCATGCCGATTGAAGTAACTTGTTGCCCCTAACACCCCCAAGAACTCACAATGCCACAGGGGTTAAGTGATAAACACGACCAAGCTCTGCCGCTGTCTTGAGGTCTTTTGTTTGCAGGGCCCGGCGCAGGCGATCGAGTTTTTGGGCTTCGGTGAGGTCAAGGTAGGGCGACCAGTCATGCTCGGTATAGGTCAGGGTAATTTGGATTTCTGCCATGTAGTCACCCTGGCGGATGATTTGGGTTTGGGTTTTATGGTTCATGGTTTTCGGGTTGTGTAGTTGCGTTGTGTATAGCCCTTCAGGCATGGCTTCGCTAGAGGCGGCTCTTCTTGCAGGATTTGGTTTGATTCGGTTTAACCCCGCCGTAACGCACCGAATCGCCCTCACTTAATACAGCGTTGGTGCGTTACGCAGGAAGTAGAACCAAGCCACTTTTAGGAATCCTTTGCACCTGCTAACGCACCCTACAACTTAAATCCAATCTTAAGCGTAAGGTGGGCAAAATGAGGGGTCTCGAAATTAAACGATCGCGCCTCACATTCACCCACCCTACTGATTACCTAAACTAGTTGAGTCATTTTTTGAGCATTTGCTTCTATCTACAAACCAAATTTCTAACTGCTTGGGAGGTACGTTGACTGAATTTCGTTCTGCCCATTTACTCATGTCATAATATTCAAACTGACCATATTTGCTATCTTTGCCAAATATCTCATTGAGATTAGTTTGAATATTCGACGCAAGACTCCTATCCTCTTCATTGAAAGATCTAACACTACTAATGCAACTATCAGGACTTTCGACTATACCGATCGCTTCAAATTGCCAATCATCAAAACCAATTTTATCCGAAAGAAGTTTTAGATCGCTCTCATTATTTGAATTATTAAAATTGGGGAATATAATGGACTTCTCTGGGTTTTCCTCTGCTATTTCTTCTAGAATAATCGAATTAACTTGATTGGCCTGAATACTAAGTTTCTCTTCTTGAGCTTGATTAGTATCCTCCTCCGAATCATCATCATTAGGATCACTGATCCTATCAGCGAGTTCTTTGACTTCCTTCTTGGCCTCCTGATATTTCTCAACGTCCTTCTGCATATCATTGAGTTTTGGATGATTTCTAATAATTTTAGGCGTACTTTCGTTCGGAGCATCAGGAGCGAACTGTTGCATTATACTTTCTGCTACATCCAATGCTAACCATGCTCTATTGATTTCCTCAACTAGATCCCTCGCATCTTGCCTATTTTCTTCTTCAATATCGTTATCTTCTTCTAAGATACCACGAAGTTCTGATGTTTTTCTTTTGATTTTGGGCAACTCGTTTTCTGCGATTCTGTATGCGAGATTAAAAATGAGATAAATGTTTTGCTGCTTCTGATCGTCTAAATCTCCAGCTAAAGAGTCTCTAATGACGATGAGTGCTAAATCTCGCTCAAGGGCTGGATCAGATAAGTTGGTCACAAGACCACTGATAACAGCTGCTAATTCTGAATCTTCTTGGAGTGTAGCAATATCTGCTTGCAACTGATTCGATTGGCAACTTACAAACGCAGCCATTGCTGTTGCCAAAACCCCTCCTAAAGCACCAATGCTACTTGCCAAGTCATTGTTGAACCATTTCGGCTTATTTTTACTCTCCACTTTACTTTTTTTTTCGGAATTATCAGGTGAAGTTGGCATAATGAACCTCGTGAGGTGATTTTTTTGTTAGGTCGTAGCACCATAACCGAAAATTTAGCAAATTAAGCCCCTAGTTTCCAGTAACAACCAGGGGCTCACATCAAACCCTAGACCTTAATAGGGCCATTTCCACTCGCGGATCTCCGGCATATCGATACCGTGCTCCCGTGCGTAAGCCGTACATTCAATGATGCGGTTCTTCATCCGCTCCTTGACATACGCCGCCCGCGACTGGAGTTGCGGCACGCGATCGATCACATCAATTACCAGGTTAAAGCGATCGATTTGGTTCTCCATCGCCAATTCTAGCGGCGTATTGATGTTGCCCTCCTCCTTGTAGCCGCGCACATGGATGCGCTCCTGATTACTGCGACGGTAGATCAACTTGTGGATCAGCCAGGGATAGCCGTGGAAGTTGAAGATCACCGGCTTGTCGGGCGTGAACAGGGTGTCGAAGTCCCGGTTCGAGAGCCCGTGAGGGTGCTCGCGCTCATCCATCAGGGTGAGCAGATCCACCACATTAATGAAGCGCACCTTCAGTTCCGGGAACTCATCGCGGAGGATCGCGGTCGCCGCCAAGGACTCCATCGTCGGGATATCACCGCAGCAGGCCATGATCACATCCGGCTCATCCGGGTCTTTGCCACAATCATCATTACTGGCCCATTCCCAGATGCCCAGACCCTTGGTGCAATGGGCGATCGCCTCCTCCATAGTCAGATATTGCAGGTGTAGCTGCTTGTCCGAGACGATCACGTTGACATAGTTGCGACTGCGCAGGCAATGGTCTGCCACCGAGAGCAGGCAGTTGGCATCGGCAGGGAAGTAGACGCGCACCACATCGGGGCTCTTATTCACCACCAGGTCGATGTAGCCCGGATCTTGGTGGCTAAAGCCATTATGGTCTTGCCGCCAGACCAGCGAGGAGAGCAGAATATTCAAGGAAGAAACGGGCGCACGCCAGGGCACAACGTTTTTGCAAATATCCAGCCATTTGGCGTGTTGGTTAAACATCGAGTCCACCACATGGGCAAAAGCCTCGTAAGTGTGGAAGAAGCCATGGCGTCCCGAGAGCAGATAGCCTTCGAGCCAGCCTTGCAAGGTATGCTCACTGAGCATTTCCATCACCCGTCCGGTGGGGCTCATCTGACTGCCGTCTTCGTCTTCCGGGAGGTAGTCCCCCATCCAGGCTTTTTTGCTCACCTCATAGATCGCCTGGAGGCGATTGGAGGCGGTTTCATCGGGGCCGAAGACGCGGAAGTTGTTCATGTTCTCGCGCATTACTTCCCGGAGGAAGACGCCCAGCAGATAAGTATTTTCCACCTCAACGGTGCCGGGCTTGGGAACCTCGACGGCAAAGTCTTGGAACTTGGGCATCCGCAATTCCTTGCGAACAATGCCGCCGTTGGCGATCGGGTTGGCGCTCATGCGACGCTGGCCTTTGGGGGCGATCGCCTTAATCTCTGGTTTTAATGCACCCTTTTCATCAAAGAGTTCATCCGGCTTGTAGCTTTGCATCCATTCTGCCAAGAGGCGCAGATGCTCCGGGTTGTTGTGCATCTTGCCCATGGGCACTTGGTGCGATCGCCAGAAGTCCTCGGTTTTGTGACCATCCACCTCTTTCGGCCCGGTCCAGCCCTTGGGCGCACGGAGGATGATCATCGGCCAGCGGGGGCGGTTGGCCACCCCCGTGCTGCGGGCTTCGGCTTGAATCGCGCGGATCTGGCTGACGCATTCTTCCATGACCTGGGCCATCTTTTGGTGCATCAGGGCGGGGTCGCTGCCCGCCACCATGTAGGGCGTATAGCCATAGCCCCGAAAGAGGCTCTCCAGCTCTTCATCCGAAATCCGGGAGAGGATCGTGGGGTTGGCGATTTTGTAGCCGTTGAGGCTGAGGATCGGCAGCACCGCGCCATCCCGCACTGGGTTGAGGAACTTGTTGGAATGCCAAGCGGTGGCCAGGGGGCCGGTTTCCGCTTCGCCATCACCGACCACACAGGCCACGAGCAAGTCCGGGTGGTCAAAGGCCGCGCCGTAGGCGTGGGAAAGGCTATAGCCCAGTTCCCCGCCCTCATGGATCGAACCGGGCAGTTCGGGGGTGCAATGGCTGCCGATGCCACCGGGAAAGGAGAACCATTGGAAGAGCTTCTTCATGCCCTCCTCGTCTTCGCTTTTGTCCGGGTAGACCTCGGAATAGGTGCCTTCGAGGTAAACCGGGCCAATCACACCCGGAGCGCCATGGCCGGGCCCGGCCATGAAGATGGCGTTGAGGTCGTATTTGTTGATCAGGCGGTTGAGGTGAATGTAGCTAAAGCTCAACGCGGGCGAGGCGCCCCAATGGCCGAGGAGGCGTTGTTTAATCTGGTTGTCTTCGAGGGGTTGCCGCAGGAGCGGATTGTCGCGGAGGTAGATCATGCCGACGGCGAGATAGTTACAGGCCCGCCAGTAGGCATCCATCTTATTGAGTTCTTCGGCAGAGAGAATGTCTGTCGATCCCATCGTTTGCAGGGGAGCTTGGGTCGTCATAGGGAACTCCTAATGATTAGGTGCAGGGCCATTCAGGGTGTCGGCCAAGCGATCGACCTTGATACCCTGAATTGAAAAATCATGTTTTGAAATTGAGCGATCGCTGATCTTAAACCATTGCCCACGAGCTACAGTTTAAGGACTGGGCTGGGCGATCGCTCTTATTCTTTAAACTCCCTAAAGATTCTCAAGGTAAAGAAAGGGTGGTTTTAGGGGGACAGAATCAAATCGTTTTTGTTCGTTGTCCTAACCTTGATCTTAAAGCGAATTCACACAATACGGCGATATTTGACATCACAGGCTCGTTATTGAGTTCACAAACGGTAACAAGCCCGTATCCCTTTTGAATCAGGGATTTTGGGGATTTCGATCTGCTCCAACCTAAGAAATAGTTGAGTCTCTGATTCAAGTCCTTAAACAAATTTACCTTTCTTTACTTTGCTTCATTGTCACATTCTACGCAGGGGCAACCCAACCATTGAACTTACTTGATTTGAGCATTACAATTGCATGATTCCTAAGGCGATCGCCTCGCTAAAGTCAACTCTCTTGTGTCCAAAATAACAATGGTTGGGTTGTTTTTATGGTTCACCAAAACTTGATAGGTCAGACCGCGAAAAACCACGCCCAGAAACAACATAATAGTTGTTTATGTTTGCCGTTTCTTTAGGTTTTTTCAGGGTGAAGCCGCCTAGACTAGAAGCAAGATGGTGCGGATGGATGCAATTCTAACTCTATCCATTCTCTGGTTCCCTTGTAGGGGCTGCGTTTCGCTCACTGGTGTGAACTTAAGCGTGAAACCCTTTATTCACAAGGCTTCCATGGCGGCC
>JBMYQW010000353.1:0-5392 GCA_049601735.1 Spirulinaceae cyanobacterium | reverse complement strand
CGGCACTGGCAAGACGCTGTTCGGCCTGCATTTTATCACTGCCGGTGCGATGCGAAACGAGCCAGGGGTCATCGTCACGATGCAGGAAAACCCGATCCAACTGCGTGGCATTGCCGAGGGCTTTGGCGGCGTAGAGACCGCCAAAGCCACCACCGACAATCACGACATGGTGACGAGACTCGATCGCAGGGGAGGTGCTCATAGGGTGGAAGGGATTAAATGACTGCTCCGCATCTTAGCAAGCCCCTATCGTGGCGTGATGTCGCCCAGGACGCAATTCCTGAATCGAGATCCAAGCAAGGGGCGGCAATCGCCCCCGAAGATGGAATAATAGCAACAAATATTAACAGAGCTTTAGAGAATATTCAGATTTTTTGGCTATGCGAATTGCGCTATTTACCGAAACCTTCCTTCCCAAAGTCGATGGCATTGTTACCCGTCTGCGTCACACGGTTGAACAACTCCAGCGCCAGGGGGATCAGGTGCTAGTGGTCTGTCCAGCGGGGGGCATGAAGGAATACCAGGGGGCAAAAATTCTTGGTTTGTCCGCCTTTCCCCTACCGATGTATCCCGAACTCAAGATTGCTCTACCTCGACCGGCAATCCGGAAGCGACTCGAAATGTTTCAGCCAGACCTCATCCATGTGGTCAACCCAGCGGTGTTGGGACTCGCGGGGATTTACTATGCCAAGATGCTCGACATTCCCCTGGTCGCTTCCTACCATACCCATCTGCCCCAATACCTCCAGCATTATGGCTTTGGGGCGCTAGAAGGCTTTCTGTGGGAGTTGCTGAAGGCAATGCACAACCAAGCCCAGCTCAACCTCTGCACCTCCACGGCAATGGTGGAAGAACTGCAAAACCATGGCATTGAGCGGGTCGATCTCTGGCAGCGGGGCGTGGATACGGAAATGTTTCAGCCCCATTTAACTTCGGCCAAGATGCGCGATCGCCTCACCCAGGGCCACCCCGAGAGTCCCCTGCTGCTCTACGTGGGTCGGGTTTCGCCGGAAAAAGAAATTGAACAGATCAAACCCGTGCTTGAGGCGATTCCCCAAGCAAGGCTGGCGATCGTTGGCGATGGCCCCCACCGCAGCGCCCTAGAGGAGCATTTTGCCGGAACCGCGACGAACTTTGTGGGCTACCTCAAGGGGCTTGAACTGGCGTCCGCCTTTGCCTCTGCCGATGCCTTTGTCTTCCCCTCCCGCACGGAAACCCTCGGACTGGTTGTGCTCGAAGCCATGGCCGCAGGCTGTCCGGTGGTGGCGGCCAATTCCGGCGGCATCCCAGATATTGTCAGCGATGGGGAGAACGGCTATCTCTTCAATCCGGCTGACCCTGAGGGCGCGATTAAAGCGACCCAGCGACTTTTGGCCGCCCAAGGCGAGCGGGAACGATTGCGGGCCAATGCGCGCCAGGAGGCCGAGCGGTGGGGTTGGCCCGCCGCCACCGCCCAGCTTCAGGACTATTACCGTCAGGTGGTCGCGGCATCAGGGCAGGGCGGGGCGATCGCTGCTTGAGTCATCGGCTGGACTGGCGGTTCGGGACGTATCATCCGCCCTGGATGGGTCATCCCTTCCTACAATAGGGGAATGGTTTTGCAGGCAGTCCGAAAAACCATGAGGTAATCATGAGTCCCCCCCCACAACTTAACTTCTCTCAGCTCAACCTCGCTCGTTTGAAGCCGCTGATTCAGCTTCAAGAAAAGGCGATCGCCCCCTACGCTTGGACGCAAGTGGATTCAGTCGAACTCACGCCCCGTGAGGTGAACCAAATCCAAGAAATTTGTTCTCACCTCATCAACCACGATACCGCTTTGATGAATGAGGCGACGATCTGGTCGCGGGCGATTTACCCATTGTTGTTATTAGCTGAACAGGGGGATATTGCTGCCTGGGCCGAGGTGAGCTTGCAGGCTGATTATCCCAGCTTTAAGCTCTCGGGCGTTGTGGATGGCGTACTCGGCAAAAGTATTGCTGGACGAGTGGAGTCCCCCTATTTGGTTGTCATTGAAGCCAAGAAAGGAATCGAAGCTGAAAAACTGGGTTTTCAGCTCTACGGTCAACTGCTCGCCGCCGCTTATCAAAATTGGCAAAACGACCAGCAACCTAAGCAGGAAATCTACGGCTGCTACACCATCGGCGATACCTGGAAATTCTTACGGGCTCAGGTGAGTGATATTGACACCGAACGACCGAGTTTCAAAGTTGAATCGTCACGGGAATACGTAGAAAAACTCGAAGCGCCATCAATCTTCAAGCTCCTCAAGCGGATTGTTGCCCAGTATCTTGTTTCAGAAGATCGTTAGCAAACCGCCAAATATCACGTCGTGTAGTGCCGTGATATAGCTAAAAAGGTGGATTGCTGTAGGTTGGATGGAGCGGAGCAGAACCCAACACCGCCGATGTTTTTAAGGATTTTTCCTTGGTAATCTAATGCACTAATTATGGTGTGTTAAACGGCAACCCTTGACGGGTCATGAATTCTGGTGTCACTGTTGCAAAGATTGAATCGCTTCAACCACCGTTTCAATCTGCGCGGTCGAGAGCCCTGGAAACATTGGCAGGGAGAGGATTTCTTGGCAGAGGCGTTCGGCCTGGGGGAAATCGCCCGCCTCGTAGTCCAGGAACTTGTAGGCCGGTTGGAGATGGCAGGGAATCGGGTAATGAATGCCCGTTTGAATGCCCCGATCGCCCAACGCCGCCCGCAATTGATCTCGCCCGAGCGGTGCAGGCTCACTGACCCGAATCACGTAGAGATGGTAGACATGGCCCAGGCCACTCTCGTTTTTGAGGGGCACAATGCCGCGATCGCTCATTTTTGCTAACGCTTCGTCATACTGCTGGGCTGCTGCGTTGCGCTGTTGGTTCCAGGTTTTGAGGTGGGGGAGCTTCACATTCAAAATAGCCGCTTGCAAGTTGTCTAAACGGCTATTGCGCCCCCGTTCGGTGTGGATATATTTTTGCGCCGCGCCATAGTTGCGATAGCAACGCACCCGTCCGGCGATCGCCTCCTCTGAGGTCAGGAGCATCCCGCCATCGCCAAAAGCCCCCAGGTTTTTGCTCGGGTAAAAGCTATAGGCCGCCGCTCGCCCCACCGAGCCCGCAATATACCCCTCGCGCTGGGCCAAATGCGCCTGGGCACTATCTTCAAGGATCAATAGATCATGGGCTTGGGCAAAGGCTTGTAAGTCCCTTGGGGAGACCATTTGCCCGTAGAGATGCACGGGCACGATCGCTTTCGTCCGGGGCGTGATCGCCTGCGCTGCTGCATCTAGATCAATCAAAGCGGTATCGAGGCAGCAGTCCACCAGTCGAGGCTGCGCCCCCGCCTGCAATACCCCCATCACCGTTGCAATGAAGGTATTGGCCGGTACGAGCACTTCATCCCCCTTGCCAATGCCACAGGCTTGCAGCCCGAGGGCGATCGCATCGGTTCCTGTGCCTACCCCTACCCCGTACTGCGCTCCGGAGGCCAGGGCAAAGTCGGTTTCTAACTGCGCCAGGGCCTCACCCAAGATAAACTGCCCCTGACGCACCGCCGCCAACAGCACCACCTCTAACTCGGCTTGGATCGGCGCGTGTTGGACAGACAGGTCAACAAAGGGAACAGATGAGGTCATGGGTCAGCTACCACAGAATACGCATTCTTTATCCTTCCGTTGTACTGTTGTTGGGCAGCGATCGCCAACTTTGCAGCAATCCCCAGCGCATTTCATGGCAGCGTTGCAAGGGCGCAAGCGTTGCGCCGAGCCTTCTGCCTTCTGCCTTCCCCATGCCCATCACCGTCAAACTCTTCGCGGCCTACCAAGAGGCTGTCCAGCAACCGGAATTACACCTCGACCTGCCTGCCGGAACCACCGTTGCCCAGGTGCGCGATCGCCTCATTGAAGCGCATCCGGAACTAGCCCAATGGCGCGAAGTGACCCGGTTTGGCGTGAATTATGAATTTGTCGCGCCCGAGACGGTGCTGCAAGCGGGGGACGAGCTGGTGTTGATTCCGCCTGTCAGTGGCGGCTAGTTTGAACCTATCGACATGACCTTTCTGCCCTCACCTGAGGTGGCGTTGCCGATGATCCCGTTGAGCGATCGCACCCCCTTCCATTTCAATAGCCAAACGATCGCCGCCTTCCCTGGGGAAATGGCGCAGACTGATGGCGACATCGTGATTCATTTCCCCGCAGTCAGGAATTGCGATCGTCAGGATGATTCTCTCGGGCAAGTCCAAGCGAATCAGATTAACCGCTTCAATAGTGCTCTTTTGTCTTTAGAATACTGGGTATACACTAAATGTGGCGTACTTGAGATAAGTTAAGTACGCTTGAAGCAAGATACATTCCAAGAGCAAGAGTATAAGCGGTTTGATGGCAGGCAGGATGCCTGCGCTACAGTTTCTCCACTTTCCGTAGCGCAGGTGGTCAGTGAGCGGAGTCGTTGGCGTAGCCTCCCGCAGCGATAATCTGTGTCTCGCCTGCCTAGAACCAGAGCCTCTTGGAAGCATCCCCATTCAACTTCACCTTGACCCTCTCCCCAATTCTCCATGACCTCCACCATCGCCTCCCCCAAAATGCCCATCACGCCCATCTTCAATCCGGAGGGCGATGATGCGATCGAAAACCGTTCGATCTGGTTTGGCAATGTCACCAACCTGATGCAGCTCAATGATGTGCGCTACCCCTGGGCAGTGAGTTTGTATCAGCAGATGCGAGAGAACTTTTGGATTCCGCAAAAGCTGGATCTGACCCAGGATGTTACTGACTACTGGAATCTAACCCCAGAAGAACGCTACGCCTTTGATGGCATTTTGTCGTATCTCACCTTTCTGGATTCGGTGCAAACCTGTAATATTCCTCACCTCAAAGCCTCTATTACCGCCCCGGAAATCAGCCTCTGCATGGCCGAGCAAATCTCCCAAGAGGGGATGCATAACCAAAGTTATCAATACATGATCGAAACGATCATTCCACCGGAGCGACGCACCGATGTCTATGATTTCTGGCGGACGGATGAGGTACTCCTCGGACGCTGTGAATATATCGCCGGGCTCTACCAGCATTATATTGACGACCCAACACCGGAAAACTATTTCGTGGCATTTCTCGCCGACTATATGCTAGAGGGTTTGTACTTTTACAACGGCTTTATTTTCTTCTACAACCTGGCTTCGCGGATGCTGATGCCCGGCAGCGCCGACATTTTCAAAATGATCAACCGGGATGAACTCTCCCATGTGCGGCTCTACCAGAAGCTATTGCCCGAAGCGATGCAGTCTTTACCCCATTCCCCAGACCAGGTGTATGAACTCTTTGACACGGCAGTGCAACATGAATGTGACTGGACAAATCACATTGTCGGCGAGCAAATCCTGGGGATCACGGCCGCGAGTACCGAGC
>JBMYQW010000352.1:0-5408 GCA_049601735.1 Spirulinaceae cyanobacterium | reverse complement strand
TCGGCTAGATAATAGCGATATCCCTCGGTTTGGACTTGCGCGGCGATCGCCTCAGCCGACTGGAACTTCGCCAGCATATAGTCCACCTGCGCTGCGCCAATAATTGGCGTGTAATGGGCTATCCAAATGCTGCGGGCCAGACGAGCGATCGTGGCAAACTGCTCCGGAGTTTGGGCGAGGATAAACATTCAGCTCACGGATTTAGCTCAGGGGGCATTGGCCCAATCGGGCTTGAGCGGTCGATAGTCAAACTGTCGCGCCGCAGTATGACAGCTAGTGCAGGTCTGGAGCGAAATGCGCTCAGGACAGTCAATCTCATCGCTGCCGCAGGCTGCGCTAACTTTGGGATGTATTGCCCAAAAGAAGCGGGAATTGCGCACCTGGCTCGGCAGCACTTCTGTTTCTGGGTAGCGGCGCGAAGACTGCTGGGCGTAGTCCCAGATTAGGCGAATGGCTACATTTGAGAGGGGCGGAACTCCGTCGCGTAGGCGGCTGGTGCGGCGCAGGTTGACCCCAAAATGATGCTCAGGGTTCTCCAGAATTTCCGCCCAGCGTTGGGTGGGCAGGAGTTGCGGCGGAACGGGCACATGGCAGCTCGCGCAACTGCCCAGATAGGCTTCCTGGGCAAACTCTAGCTGCTCCGGAATCACATCAATCCCCTGGCCGCGGGGGAGTTCGGCAGCGATTGCATGGCCCGAGGCTGCCCCAGCCCACATTAGCCCCAGCCCTAAGAGAAGACTCCAAACGAGACCTGCCCAGAGCAGAACGGTTCGATAGGCGCGACGACGCATTAAGGGGCGGAGTTGAGGCGGCATAATTAACTGGCTTCAGGGGTGGCTTCGGCAGTTTCGACGGCGACGGTTTGCAGCAGTCGCTCAATGATGGTGCGGGCCTGCTTGCCGCCATTGGGAATGACCCGATGGGCCAACACATGGGGCGCGAGTACTTTCACATCATCGGGGAGGGCATAGTCTCGCTGTTCTAGCAGGGCATAGGCTTGGGCGGCTCGCTGGAGGGCGATCGTGCCCCGGGGACTGACGCCGAGGGTAATTTCTTCATCGTCACGGGAGGCCCGTACCAGACGTAAAATATAGCCCTGGAGTTCCGGTGCGACCTTGACTTGGCGGGTGAGGGACTGGAGTTCGAGCACTTCCGCCGGGTCAATACAGGCGGTGAGATCGGCGATCGCCGTTTGGGCATTGCGCTCCTGCTGGCGCTGGAGCATCTGTAGCTCTTCTGCCTCCGTGGGGTAGCCCAGGCTCAAGGAGAGCAAAAAGCGATCCATCTGGGCTTCGGGTAGGGGGAACGTGCCCTGGTATTCAATCGGGTTTTGGGTAGCAATCACAAAAAACGGCGAGGGCACAGCGCGAGGGGAGCCATCCACTGTCACCTGATGCTCTTCCATCACCTCCAGCAGCGCCGACTGGGTGCGGGGAGTGGCGCGGTTGATTTCATCCGCCAGCAAAATATTGGCAAAGACTGGCCCGGCGAGAAATTCAAATTCGCGGTTACTGGGGTTCCAAATATTCGTACCCGTTACATCACTCGGCAACAGGTCAGGCGTGCATTGAATTCGTTGAAACTGGCCATTGATGGATCTCGCCAGGGTCTTGGCGAGGAGCGTCTTGCCGACCCCAGGCACATCTTCAAGCAGCGTGTGTCCCCCACTCAAGAGAGCAACCAGGACCAGGTTGATCGCCTCATCTTTGCCCACAATCACTTGGGCGAGATGCTGCTTGAGTTGGGCAATGCGATCGTGCATTGAGGTTGAATCAATCATCGGTTCAGGTGATGCAAACGGGTGAGGAGGACAGAGGACAATGTTCCGCTGGGAAGACTGCGCAGACAGGGTTAACAGTGAACTGCAAACTGATAACTGCGAACTAAATAACTGCTCCCCATGGTAGCCTCAAACGGGAATCAGGGCTTGGGCGATCGCACAATCCTGGCGAATCTGGGCTTGGAGTTCGGCGAGGGAACTGAATTTTTGTTCCGGGCGCAAAAATCGCTCCAACTTGACCGTGAGTTGCCGGCCATACAGATCCCCTGACCAGTTGAGCAAATGCACTTCCACCGTTGTCTGGCCAGCGGCCGTCACGCTGGGACGACAGCCGAGATTCATCACGCCCAGTTGACCCGCCTCCGGCAAAAGCTCTGGCTGCTGGGGGCTCTCGACTCGCACCTGATAGACCCCGGAGCGCGGCAAATATTTCTCACTTGGTAGTTGCAAATTGGCGGTCGGAAAGCCCAGGGTACGCCCGAGTTGTTGACCTTGGCTCACCTCCCCCATCAGGCAGTACGAACGACCCAAGAGCTGGCGGACTTGAGCCATTTCCCCTGCATCCAGGGCCTGCCGAATCGCGGAAGAACTAATCCGCTCGCTGCCGAGTTGTTGGAGGGGGGCAATCGTCACAGGAACCCCCGCAGCAGCGGCCAGGGTTTTCAGCAATGGCGCATCCCCCTGGCGGTGCTGACCGAAGCGAAAGTCTGCGCCCACAGCGATCTGTGCCGCTTGCAATCGAGCCAATACAATCTCCTGGACAAACTGCGCGGCGCTCAACTGCGACAATGCCTGATCAAAGGGCAACAGAACTAGCTGTTCAATGCCCAATTGCTCTAGTTGCTGCACTTTCTCAGCACGAGGGGTTAGGAGCGGGCGTTGCTGGCCCGTAAAGAAAGTGTAAGGGTGAGGGTCAAACGTGACTACCGTGGCAACTTGGCCCGGAATGCCACAAATTGATTGAATGACCTGCTGATGTCCTCGATGGATACCGTCAAAATTCCCCAAGGCGATCGCCGTTGGGGTGAGGACTTGGGTCAGTGATGAGGTGATCCACACGCGTTACATTTTGACACAATCCGCCTCCAGCATTGGGAAAAGTCATCGCAATCCTCCCTATGGCCGCCGTAGCCTAGATTATTTACCAGGCAGCCGAGACGGCTGCGCTACGGTTTTTCCTTGTTTGTTATGATCCGTAGCATCTTGCCCGCCACAGGATTAAATCGAGCACCCAACGACTTTGGGTAAAGGTCATGAATAATGCAAGCTAGATTTAGCGAGAGTCGGTTCTTGGGATCAATCAATACGGGCTTAAACCACAGAAGAGGGCTGCGGGGGCGGCTCCACTGGCAAAAACTCGATCGTCTCCCCTTCCACGGCCATGCGTCCAGCGGGGAACACGGCTTGCACCTGAGCCAGTACGTCGTCTAGAAACGTATCGGTATGCAGCGGGTCATGGTGGAAGAGTGCCAGCGACTTGACTTCGGCGGCTTTGGCAACTTTGACACATTCCTGCCAGGTGGAATGACCCCACCCTTCTTTGCTCGTGGTCGGTGAATGATATTCCTCGTCGGTGTAGCAAGAATCGATGATCAGCAAATCGGCATGACGAGCCAAATGCAAGACGTTTTGATCGAGGCGATCGGGGAAATGCTCGGTGTCGGTGATATAGGCAACCGAAATACCGCGCCAAGAGACTCGATAGCCGACGGCTTCGCCCGGATGGTTGAGCTTGGCATTCTCGACAATCACCTCACCGATCTGGTTTTTGCCGCCGATGGTCAGGTCATTGAAGTTCAACTTCGCCTGCATGATCTGCAACGGGACGGGGAAGTTGGGGTGCAACATCTGGTCATGATGCCGCTGCTTAATCGTGGCTCCGTTGGGGGCGATCGCCCCGTAAATTTCAAAGTGGTTGCCCGGCACAAAGGCGGGGATAAAGAAGGGGAACCCTTGAATATGATCCCAATGAGTATGGGTGAAGAAGATGTTTGCCTCGATGGGCAACTGAGACATCATGGTCTGTCCCAACACCCGTAGACCTGTACCCCCATCAAAAATCAACCGCTCTGGGCCGATCCGCATCTCCACACAGGGCGTATTGCCGCCGTAGCGTACCGTTTCTGCTCCAGGACAGGGAATACTGCCCCGCACGCCCCAAAACGTGACCTTGAATCGCTCTTGTTGCTCGGACATATTGTAATTTAGCTTGAGTAATTAGCAGAAAATCGGTACGGAGACAATGTCGGAACCATGCGCCTCGTCCATTGTCGTCGCTAAAGGGGATGAATGCCAGGATTCACTCAGCAGGCGACGGACGGTTCAGTCAGCGTTCCCGAGGGAAAGGCGGAATGGATTGCTTATAGTTTTATCTTGCAGGTGTTCGGAATCCAGGTCAGGATGAAGTTTGATTTTATTTCCACCGCTGAGGGGGCGATCAGCCTCCTGTCAGGAACCAGGGGATTGCCCATCCCATTTTAAGGGAGTTGTCCCCCTGCGCAGGGGCTAAACTCACAAGGAACGGTGACGCAGATTACAAAGTGGTGCGATCGCCGTCAAAAAAACGAGCCTCCACTGACCGGGTCGGTTCAGCAGAGGCAAGCGAGACAGGAGAAGTCCTTAGACCAACGTCAGAATATAGAGCAGCAAAAACAGCACAATCCAAATCACATCCACAAAGTGCCAATAGATTTCTGCCATCTCCACGCCCGTATGCTTGGTGGCACTGTAATGACCCGGACGGCGCGATCGCCAGAGAACCCCGAGCATCATTAGGACGCCCACGAATACGTGTAAGCCGTGGAAGCCGGTCATCACATAAAAGCAACTGGAAAAGACATTGGTGCTCAAGCCGTAGCCCAGGTTGAGATATTCATAGACCTGACCGCCGAGAAAGACCACACCCATGGCGATCGTGCCCAAATACCAAAGCCGCATCTCTTTGACGTTGTTCTTCTTGATCGCCACATCACCCATGTGAATGACGAAGCTACTGGAGACCAGGATGATCGTGTTAATCGCGGGGAGGAGCAATTCCACTTCCGTGCCCTCGGGCGGCCAGGCTTCAGCACCGCCGCGATAGATCAGGTACGACACAAACAGGCCAATAAACATCAAAGATTCAGAGGCCAGGAACACCATCAACCCCAAAAGGCGATAATCCTCGTGTTCGCCATGGGGGGCGGCGACAGCAGCGGGCGCTGCCGTTGGATTCAGGGTGTTCTCATTAACATCAATGGCAGTCATGGGCTGATTAATTGCTCCTATCGCTATTGTTTGCTGGGGATGGGGTGATTTTTCTGTAAACGATATCCATTGATTAACGTCAATTCATCTCTTGACCCACCTCTTGGAGCATTTCATCCACGCTGAGGTCGGCTTCTTCAAAACTCTGGGTATCGACGCCGTAGTCGTAGGGGCCGGGGAAGCCCAGTTGCTGTGCCCAGTCCTCCTGCCAGTGGCAGCGCTGTACCGTGTCGGGCACGCCGAGGTGGTCCTTGGGGAACAGGCCGGGCACCTTTTTGCGTACGTCGTAGGTTAACTTGAACGCCCCCGGGGGCGAGATCTGCAGGCCCCAGCCCATGTGCCAGAGAATCAGGTCGGTGAGTTTCAGGGGGCCCTTCACCAT
>JBMYQW010000351.1:0-5418 GCA_049601735.1 Spirulinaceae cyanobacterium | reverse complement strand
TCCGCTCGATAAATCCCCGTCCAACTCTTATCCGGTGGATTGGCTTTACAGTGCTGACATCTCTCTATCAATATCTTGGCGGCTTTATCTGCCGGAAAATCCTGTAAGTAAGCGTCATACTTAGCCAGCGCCTCAGCCCAACGGCGCTGGTGATAATCTTCAAGTGCCTCGGAATAGAGGGCAGCAGATTCAATTGTTTTTGAATCTACTTCGCCCTGCCAGCCCAGCAATTCATAGACATGAATTGCCTCTTGCCTACCCTTGACTGCAATATAGTCAATATGTCGAACAATCACATCATTTCGCACTTCATCGAGCGTGGATTGGCTGATTAAAATACGAGTCCCATAGTATTTATTAAGGCTCTCAAGACGTTGTGCAACATTAACACTATCTCCCAAAATCGTGTAATTCATTCTTTGGGCACTGCCCATATTGCCCACAATCACCTCACCCGTATGAATACCGATCCGGTCATGAAAAATTGGTAGATTTTGCAGACGCCAGTCTTTCCTAATTCGTTGCAAAATGACTTGATTTTCTAATGCAGCCTTGCAAGCCATCCTTGCATGGTATTCATTGTCTGCTGGCGCACCCCAAAACGCCATCACCGCATCACCGATATACTTATCTACAGTTCCTTGATTCTCTAAGATGCTCTCACTCATTTTGCCCAGATAATCGCCCACATGGTCAACGAGTTCTTTGGGCGTCATCTGCTCGGCGAACCCCGTAAAATTAGCAATATCTGAGAAGTAAATCGTCAGCGTTTTGGTTCGTCCCCCGAGTCTAGCCTCTTCACCCCGCAGAATTAGATCTCGCACCAGATCAGCGGGAACATACTTTTGGAAGGAACGCAGACTCAATTTTGTTTCTTCAATCGTCTGGGTGAGACGCTCAATCTCCAGGATGACACTGGGTTTCCATTGCATGGGTCTCAGCTAAAATCGACCAATTTCTTCGGTTGCTTTGGCAAGCTCTTGAAGAGGGCGTGAAATGCTTTTAGACACCGAGGCAACGAGCACCGCAGAAATTATGATACTGACTAAACCCAACAGTAGATTAATCCGATTGTTATATTCCACCTGTGCCATCACATCAGCACGGGGCAAAACCAGCCCAATCACCCAAGGTGGCTTCGTTTCACCTTCGAGTTCTAAAAGCCGACCCCAGTAGGTTTCATTGCCCACTTTAAACGTGATGGTTTCAGTAGATTGAGACCCCTGTTTGGTTTGCGCGAGCGCAACAATGGCCTCATCTTGAATGCGATCGACGGGGATCAGATCTTGGACGGGGCTGCCATCCGCACCTTCGGTGGCTTCAATGAGTAGACTACAATCCGGATGAGCAATGACCCGCTGGGTGCCATCGGTTTGGGTTTCCATAATGAAGGCAAACCCGGATGAACCTACGGGGACTTGGGCCAGGAATTTGCAGAGGCCACGCAGTTGGAAGTCAGCGGTTGTCACTGCAAGTAGCTCCCCAGAATTCGGACTAAAGATCGGCGCAGTCAGGGTGATACCGGGTGTAATACTCGCATCCTCAGTCCCCAAGAAAACATATGCATTTGTCCAGGCCGCTGTCCCCGCATCCGTCGCAGTTTTGTAGAAGGGGCGCTCTCTGGGGTCGTAGCCGTCACTTGGCAATATCTCAAGGGGCGTGCGATCGGGGGCAGAACTGTCATACTCAAAGATTTGTATCCCCACATCATCGGTTTGCCTATACTCACGCAGGATGAGTCCGTCACTCCGACGTTCGATAAAAATATATTCTCCTGTTTCTGCGATGGCTAAAGATAAATAGGCTAGAGAATCATGAACCGTCATGGCATTCAAAAAATGTCCACCCAATGTGCGAAAACTCGCTGTCGTAATTGCATCATTAGCAATAAACGATTGATCGCGAAAGCCGGTTTCTAGCAAAATCGTCAATGTTTCAGACTGCTCAATTGCAGTATTCACAAGGCTTTCCGTGTGTAAACGAATCCGCTCTGAGGTTTGATCTAAAATCTGCTCCGAGAGGTCTGCCGCATTTTTTCGAGAGAAATAAAACGAGACCCCTGCAACTGAAGAAACCGCCGCTAACAGTACGCTAAGGAAGATCGTCGTCAGGGTGAAGCGAAATGTAACCCGTGCCATAGAAGTTCAGATTTTAAGTCTCAGTCTGAATAATAGCAATCTTGCCTCCAGAATTCTGACCCGATCGCCCATCAAACCAAACGGTTTAGTTGAACGCCACCCCGACAAAGCAAATTTACAAGATCCGCGATCGAGCTTTAGCTGCTTACAATGGCAGCTTCCTGACTCTGAACGACTCATCGCTCACAGAGACAATAACGCCTGATTGCAGCTTGGCTTCACACTGCTGCATAACTTGCACCAAGCGGCTCTCAACAACATCACGACTGACATTACCCAGCCTAAAAATAATGACAGTCGGCAAATTTGCCTTGCTCACTGCCAACAAATATCCGAAATCTAAATCAACCGTCAGCAAGATACGACCCTCAAGTCGAGCCTTCGCCAAGATCTCTGCATCCGGCAACGTTGCCAACCCCTCATCAGCGAGGTGGATTGCATCGTGTCCCTGTTCACGTAGAGCAGCAATGGTGCGGGGAGAAATGCCCATATCGCCCAGAAACTTCATCCGGCTTGAGCTGCCCCTGCGGTAAAGTACACTTGCTCGGTTGCCAACCAGGCTGCGTACAGCAGTGCTTCTTGAATATCCTCTGGCTCTAAATAAGGATAGTCGGCAATAATTTCGGCAACCGATCGATTGTTAGCGACCAACTTCACAACCAATGACACCGGAACACGCATCCCGCGAATACAAGCCTGTCCAGCCATAATCTGTGGGTCAAAAGTGATACGAGTAAAATTTGGCATGGTGGGGAACCGTCTGAATCTTCGTCCGTAAAGTCATCTTATCGTGGTTGAAATGCTTGCCCGACTGTTTTACCCATCCCCAAACCCGCCCCCTCCCGGCGTTTCAATCACGATCGCATCCCCCGCCTCCATTGCAACCATCTCCGTACTTCCTAGCGGCTCCACTTCCCCATTGGCACGAATGACGGTGTTTTGGCCCGATCGCCCCACTTGTCCCCCCATCAAACCGAACGGTTTAGTTAAACGCCGCCCCGACAATATCGCCGCCGTCATCGCCTCCCGAAACTGAATCCGCCGAATCACCCCATTGCCCCCCGGATATTGCCCTGCGCCGCCACTCCCCGCCCGAATGCCAAACGACTCCAGCAACACCGGAAAGCGCCATTCCAACACCTCCGGATCAGTCAGCCGCGAATTGGTCATATGGGTTTGCACCGCATCCGTCCCCGCAAAGCCCGGCCCCGCCCCCGAGCCCCCACAGATGGTTTCGTAATATTGATGCGCCGCGTTGCCAAACGTGAAATTGTTCATCGTGCCTTGGGATGCTGCCAACACCCCCAACGCGCCGTAGAGACAATCCGCGATCGCCTGAGATGTTTCCACATTCCCCGCCACGACCGCTGCTGGGGGCTCAGGGTTGAGCAGCGAACCGGGTGGCAAAATAATCCGCAACGGTTTAAGACAACCGTAGTTGAGCGGGATATCATCTTCGACTAACGTGCGAAAGACGTAGAGCACCACCGCTTGGGCGATCGCAGCCGGAGCATTGAAGTTATTGGCTTGCTGGGGCGATGTACCCGTGAAGTCGATGGTTGCGATCTGTTTTTGGCGATCGATCGTGATTTTGACCTGAATCTGGCCACCACTATCGAGGGGACAGGTGAACTCGCCATCCGAGAGGGCGGCGATCGCCCGTCGAACCGAAGCCGCTGCGTTCGCCTGGACATGACCCATATAGGCTTGCACCGTCGCCAAGCCGTATTGTGCCACCAACCGTTGCAACTCCTGCACCCCCCGCTCATTAGCGGCGATCTGCGCTTGCAGATCCGCCAAGTTTTGCGCCGGATTCCGTGCCGGATACTCGTTTTGCGTGAGCTTATCGAGTACAAACGCCTCCTGAAACACGCCCTCCCGGACTAGCCAATCATTGTCAAACAAGATTCCCTCTTGGCTTACATCTGTGCTGTGGGGCGGCATTGAACCCGGCGTAATCCCGCCAATATCCGCATGGTGACCCCGCGAAGCGACGTAGAAAATCGGCTTGGACTGTTCCAAAAACACCGGCGTAATCACCGTCACATCCGGCAAATGCGTCCCGCCGTTGTACGGGTTATTGAGAATAAACACATCCCCAGCCCTGAGATCTTTACCCCGCGCCTGAATCAGGCTGGCAACACTGGCACTCATCGAGCCCAAATGCACCGGAATATGGGGCGCATTGGCGACCAGATGCCCCAAGCCATCAAACAGCGCACAGGAAAAGTCCAGCCGTTCTTTGATGTTGACAGAGTAGCTGGTGTTTTGCAGGGTTGTGCCCATCTGCTCGGCGACAGCACGGAAGAGGTTGTTGAAGATTTCGAGGAGGACGGGATCGGGGAAGCCTACATTGCCCTCACCCACCCCTCTCCCTGAGGGAGAGGGCTTTTCACTCCCTGCTCCCCTAGGGAGAAGGGTTGGGGATGAGGGGACAGTGTTCGTAGGGTGGGCATTGCCCACCAACGCTGGCGATCGCTCAGAACCCAGATCTTGATCCCCCCTGCCCCCCTTCGTAAGGGGGGTTTTTGACAAAATCAAATGGTTGCGATCGCTCACCCGTGCCTGCCAACCCGGATCAATTACATTCGTCCCCGTCGCCTCCGTAATAATCGCCGGGCCAGTAATTTCATCCCCCGGTTGCAACGCATCCCGAGCAAAAATCGGCGTCTCCTGCCAGTCGGTGAAGTAAACCGGAACTGTCGTGATGGGTTGGGGCGCATTTGGCTGGGTGCGTTCAACAATTGGCTCTTCAGCGATCGAGGCCGGGCAAACCCATTCCACAGCGATCGCCTCCACAATAATCGGCTTCTCCGGCGTCACAAACCCATAGCGTTGGCGATGGCGCTGCTCAAACTCCGCCTGAATACTTGGCCAATTGTCTAGATCCAGCGGCACAGTCAGCGTTGCATCACTCCCCGCATATTTCAGCTCGCCGCGCCAATCCCGCTGAATCTGGGGTGTAAGTTCGAGATCCTGCACTTGAATTTCGCCCGCCGCCTGGTCATCGAGCTGGGTAAACTGCGATCGCAACTCCCCTTGAATGCCAATCTCTAAGGGCAACTCCACCGCCTGCTCCCGAATCACCCGCACATCCGCCAAGCCCATGCCATAGGCCGAGAGCACCCCGGCATAGGGATGGATCAAGATCTGGGTCATGCCCAGCGCCTCGGCAATTTGGCAAGCGTGCTGGCCGCCCGCGCCGCCAAAGCAGCAGAGCGTATAACCGGAAATATCGTAGCCGCGCTGGAGTGAGATGAACTTGATCGCATTGGCCATC
>JBMYQW010000350.1:0-5422 GCA_049601735.1 Spirulinaceae cyanobacterium | reverse complement strand
GCTGTCGGAAAACAGTTTAAAACTGTCATCTCTGTGCACCAGAACCCCCTTGCTAGACATTTGGCAATGGCTAGATAGCCAAGTTCCCGAAGATGTCCCTGGATTAGTAGCCGTGGATGCACCTACGCTGATCCCCAACGCGACGGGCTCTCGACTGTGCGATCGCCTCGCCCACCGACATTTTGGGCGCTACCATGCAGGGGCCTATCCAGCAAATCAGGGGCTGCCCTTTGCCAAGCGGACTGTGAATTTCGGCAAAACCCTCGAGTTACGAGGATTTCACCATGCGCCGACCCTTACACCCCAACAGCCAGGACGCTACCAAATTGAGCTGTTTCCCCACCCCGCGACGATTCACCTCTTTGGGCTGGCGCAGATTCTTAAATATAAGAAGGGCAAGCTGGGCGATCGCAAACTTGCTCTCGCCCAGCTCCATCACTACCTGGTGACGGTGCTACCGACCCTGACCCCTGCCCTAGTGCTGCCCTTTCCGGGGCACATTTCAGCCGACGTATCCAGAGACTATACCCCCCTCACGGGCAAACAACTTAAAGCCGTCGAAGACCAACTCGATGCGCTGCTTTGCGCCTACGTGGGGGCCTATTGGTGGTGGTGGGGTGAGGCTCGAAATTGGGTGCTGGGGGATGCCCAAACAGGCTATATTGTGGTTCCGGCTCCCGTTGCAGCTTCTTCCTGACCGTCGTTTTTTGGTGACATGGCCCGCGTTCGCATCCGTCAACACGTCAACCCCCTGGCTAGCAAATTCCAGCAGCCGATCGCCCTGCCCGACTGGACGCAGATTTATGCTAACCCCCAGCAGCCGTTGCATCTGGATATTGGCTGTGCGCGGGGTCGCTTTGCCTTGGCGATCGCCCCCCAGCAACCCAACATGAATGTTCTGGGTCTCGAAATTCGGGAGCCGCTGGTGGACGAGGCGAATCGGCTGCGAGATCAAGCCGGGCTGACGAACTTGCATTACCTCTTTTGCAATGTGAATTTGGATTTGGAGCGGATTTTGCGATCGCTCCCCCCTGGCGTAGTCCAATGGGTTTCAATCCAGTTCCCCGACCCCTGGTTTAAGCAGCGCCACAGTAAGCGGCGGGTGTTTCAGCCCGAGCTGGTTCAGACCCTTGCCACAGCATTACCGACAGATGCAACGGTGTTTCTCCAGTCGGATGTGCTGGCGATCGCCACAGAGATGACCGAACTCTTTGCCGCCCAGCCCCAGTTCCAGAAAACCCACAGTGAACCCTGGCTTGCAGAGAACCCCTTGCCCGTACCGACGGAGCGGGAGGTAGCAACCCAGGCCAAGGGGGAAGCGGTGTATCGAAGTCGGTTTGTGAAGCTCAAATAATCCGATGTCGGTTTAGGGCGTGTCATCCATTAACCGCAGAAGCCTGTAGAGCTTTGCTCGTGCGGAGCGGAGACAAGGATCAAAACGCCCAACCCCAACAGCAGGAAGAGAGGCTGCCAGCCCGTCACAATTAGAGCCTGAAGTCTAAATGACGACAGCCCCTAGCAAATACTCCATTGCTGCCTTGTAGATACTTCGTATATACTCTGTATACTAGGAACGGACGAAGTCTGTCGTTCGATCTTTACTAGATGGAGATTCAAACGATGGTTGCAACAGTTGCAAAATGGGGAAACAGCATTGCGGTTCGCATCCCGCAAAATTTAGCCAAAGAGATCCAGGTAACTGAAGGAACTCAGCTAGATCTGGACATCGTTGATGGGAATTTGGTTATGAAGCCCAGGAATCGCAAACCCTATTCCCTAGATGAACTGGTCAACAAAATCACCCCCGAAAATCTCCATACTGAAGTTACGACTGGCGATGCGGTAGGGAATGAAGTTTGGTAGAGCCAGCAGACTATATTCCCAGCCGAGGAGACATTGTCTATCTAGATTTTGAGCCCACTCGGGGGCATGAGCAAAGAGGGCATCGGCCGGCTTTGGTGATGTCCCCACTTGTCTACAACGAGAAAAGTTCCTTGGCTCTGTTGATGCCAATTACGAAGCAACAGAAAGGGTATCCGTTTGAAGTGCTTCTGCCCCCTGAATTGAAAATTGAGGGCGTGATTCTTGCCGATCAAGTCAAATGTTTAGACTGGCGAGCCCGTAACATTCAATTGGTCGAAGTTGCCCCAGAGATGGTCATTGAAGACGTGCAAGATAAAATCAGGGTGTTATTGCTTGCAGAATAACACCCTTTAAATTTCCCCATACTCTCATTCTCGAATGAGCAGCTCGCGCAACTGAGGATAACTCAATGCAAGGGTTTAAATCCCGTCTATAGCCAATTTCGAAAACATGAGAACATTACCTCCCCCTTTTTAAGGGGGACTGAGGGGGATCAACGCACCTCACTTTTTTTGTAACCCGCTATATTTTGAAACCCAGAGAGGCTATTCTTTATGCAAAAGTCCATGTGATCCTGGCGATGTAAGGCTTTGAACAATCGTTTGCAGATGGAAGAAGCTGGCTTTTAGCCTGCTTGAGCTTTGAGCCATGCGGTTGACCGCTTGGCGGTGAGGGTCGCTCAGAGCGAAAACCCCGTGAGCCTTGGGCTAAACCCCCAGGCTCAGAGCGCAAACCCGCTCAAGCGGGTTCAAACTCCGAAAAACCCATCCTTCAGTTGTTTGCTGAAACCCTCGTTTCGCTTAAGATTGAGCAACTTCTGCCTAATGTATAGCCCCACAGAGTCTGGTTTTATTGAAAAAGGAATCGCAACTGACGACATTAACTGGCCAAAGGCTCCAACACCTCTTCCTCGATCGCCTCCTGCTGCTGCGCCTTCGCGGCCAAAAACGCCTCGACCTGACCCTCAATTTCATCCCGGACAATCTGGCGATATTCCAGGAAATGGCCAATCTGGGCATAGGTGGCTAACAAGCTGGTGATGCCGTTGGGGTTGAGGCGGAACATCTGCCAGAGGTAGCGCCAATACCAGAAGCGGGTTTTTTCCACCACGCCGTAGCGCCAGCAGAGCAGGAGCAGCGCCCGCAGAATCGCCCAATCAAACGTTTTGCCCGGCGCTGGGTTGGCCCGCTTGAACTGTTGCCGTTGCTGACGGTAGGGCGCACTCTCCACAATCGAGGCATGGCGGAAGACCCGATGCAGGAAGGTGAGCGGATCGTAGATTGTCCAGAAGCCCTCGACGTATTCCCGGGCGATCTCTTCGATCGGGCGCGTGGGCACGAAATTCATTAGGTTGGTCTGGTTGCCCTCGGCGCTCTTGGTCGCGGGCAACAGACGACCTTCCTTGTCGAGGCGATGCCAGAGGGCGGTATTTGGCAAGGCTTGCAACATACTGAAGAAGGCCGTGGGGATGCTGGTGCGCTCCACAAAGTCCACAATCCGCTGCCCCGCGCCGGACTTTTCGCCGTCAAAACCGACGATAAAGCCTGCCATAACACGAATACCGGAGGCCATGATCCGATGCACCGAATCACTGAGGGGATCGCGCGTATTTTGGAACTTTTTGGTCACTTCCAAGCTGCCTTCATCGGGCGTCTCGATGCCCAGAAAGACGGCACCAAAGCCCGCCTGCACCATCATGTCCATGAGGTCTTGGTCTTGGGCCAGATCCACCGAGGCTTCGGTTGTGATCGCAAAGGGGTAACCATGGTCTTTCATCCAGGGGATTAGATCATTGAGCAACAGCTTGACGTTGCGCTTATTGCCAATGAAGTTGTCATCCACCAAGAAAATATTGCGTCGCCAGCCCAGTTCGTAGAGTCGCTCCAGTTCGGCGATCAGTTGCTCAGGGCTCTTGGTGCGCGGCTTGCGACCGTAGAGAATAATGATGTCGCAGAATTCGCATTGGAAGGGACAGCCCCGCGAAAACTGCACCGACATTTCGTTATAGGCATCGAATTCCAGCAAGTCAAAGCGCGGCACCGGGGTGCTGGTGACATCGGGTTTTTCTTCGGTGCGAAATACCCCTGAAGTTGCCCCTTGCTCGATCGCCTCCACGAACATCGGCAGCGTGATCTCCCCTTCATCCAAGATCAAGAAGTCTGCGCCTGCCGCTTCGAGGTCTTTAGGCAGCGAGCTGGGGTAGGGCCCGCCCACCGCGACCAACTTGTCCCGACGCTTGGCTTCTTGAATTTGGGCAGCAAAGTCTTTTTGCTGGACGATCATGCCCGAGAGGAGTACCAATTCGGCCCAGTCCCAGTCGGCTTCGCTAATTTCGGTAACATTCCGGTCAACGAGCCGAAACTCCCATTCCTGGGGCAAAATTGCGGCCACTGTCACCAGACCCAGGGGTGGCAGCATGGCGCGACGCCCGGCCAGCTCTAGGGTTTTTTCAAAAGACCAAAAGGTTTTGGGAAATAACGGGTAAATTAGTAAGACTCTCAAGGGTTTAACGCTCCGGCTTTAAGGATTTAGGGTTGCGACTCTGATGGCAAAGAACCAGAGTGAATGCGTAAATTCTCTCTATAGTACTGAACTCGCTGGCGATCGCAGGGACGGTGTGCGAGATTGATCGGTCTGACGAGCCAGTGATGGAGCGGTTGGGGTTGAAGACTGATCAGGGTTTCAGGTCACGGAGATGCCCGATCAGAATTTGGCCCGCATCTTAATTGTTTCCGCTGCTCTGAGATCAGAAAACCCCCTCTGACTGAGTCAGAGGAGGTGTAGGGAGGAGATAGAGAGGTGTGGGTCTATGCCATCAGCCCCAGTCGTTTACCATTAGTGCGGGCAAGACGAATCAGGCTTTGACGTTCTTTGGCTTCAATCCCGACCCAATTGCAGAATTGGGTGATGGTCTGGCAATGGAGCCCAATCACTTTGCCACGGAGGCGATTGAACTGGGATGTGCCCATAGCACGGCGGCTGAGAATGACGAGAGATGCAAACATAATCGAGTCCTCGCAGGATGAGTGTTGTTGGAAGGTGAGTGTTGCTAAAAGATGTTGAACGGTTGAGAGAGCAGGGCGCATTACCAGAAGCCTGATGAGACGAGCGATCGCACACCCCACTGGGGCGACGTTAGCTCACGCCAACAGCAATGAAGATGAGCGTGGCAACGAGTGCCAAGGCGGCTGCACCCTGTTGCAGGTAGCGGCGTTGCTGCCAAACCGAGGGGAATTCGGCGAAATACATTTGGGGTTCGACAGGATAGTTGTTGAGTTGACCGTCAGGGTTCATTGTGGTGTACATGGTGGAAGCCTCCAGAGAAGATTGGGTTTGCTTTGTTGTTAACAAATATAACGCTCTGTAAACTTTTGTAACTATGACTTGACAAGCAAAAGACTGTGACAATAGTCACCTGTTGCAGTGAGCGATTGCCCCTTCAGAATCACGAAGCACTTACGATCGGTGCGTTACGCTCCATTCCATTGCGCTAACACACCCTACTGCCGTGACACAGCTAAAAAGGTGCAATAGAATCTTGCCAATGGATTTTGTAGGG
>JBMYQW010000349.1:0-5424 GCA_049601735.1 Spirulinaceae cyanobacterium | reverse complement strand
CAAGGCCGATATTCCCCATGCCCAACTGGTACAGGCGTTAGAACAACAGGGCTTTTGCCTACGGACGCTGGTGAACCCCGACTGTGTGCGGGCCTGTGTCCATTACATGACCCTGGCGGCGGAGATGGATCAATTGATTCGGGTATTGGCGAGTTTGTAGGGCTTATCGTTGCCGTAATCAATCCAAATCTAGGGGGTGCAAGCGTTGCGTCCTTGGCGTTTCCATTTCTTGCGTAGGGGCGATCGCATCTGCCCAAGACCCGTCACAGTACCCATTCGTCATAATCAAGGGAGAGTGACCGGAAGTAAAGTCATGCCAACGCCAACCGAAACCCCCATAGGCAAAATCATCACCACCCTAACCATCATTAATCGTGCCGACCAGTGGGCTACCACACGTGGCTTAATCACCGCTGAAGAAGTGCGCTCCATTACCCTCGATAACGTTCTGGTTGATACAGGTGCAACAACGTTGTGTTTGCCAAGTGAGGCGATCGCCCAACTTGGTCTCGACTTGCTCAAAGAAGTTGATGTATCTACAGCAACCGGATTCAGTAAAGCCAAGATATTTCAAGATGCCCGAATTTCCTTACTCGGACGCGAAGGCACATTTGAATGCTTAGAACTCCCCGGCGGACGCGACCCTTTAATCGGTGTTATTCCCCTCGAAGCCTTGGGCATTGAACTCGATCTGAAAAAGCAACAGTTGCGAGTTCTACCTGAAACGTCCATGGACACCTATTTGACGATTTTGTGATTAGCTGAAGCGATCGCGCTGTTATGTATTGCGATTAGGGTGTGCCTTGCGATGAGGGGCATTCTCTTCCCCATTCTTACAGAGCGGCCCTGTGGGGCTAGAATGGATGAATGCGGACAAATGATCTTTGCGCCACCTTGCAGCCCCCTCTCACCCCACCCTTGAAGTGGGCGGGTGGCAAGCGTTGGCTGGTGCCGCAGCTCAAACTTTTCTGGCAACAGTATCGCGATCGCCGCTTAGTGGAGCCCTTTTGTGGCGGGCTGGCCGTGGTCCTCGGGTTGCAACCCGATCGCGCATTGCTCAACGACATTAACCCCCACCCGGTTAATTTTTATCGCTGGTTACAGCAGGGCTTGGTCATTGAGAACGCAATGGAAAATGACCAAGCCTTTTACTATGCACGGCGGGCGGAATTTAACCTGCTCATTCAGCAGGAACTAAGTCAAGGTCAACGGGCCGCAGAGCTGTTTTATTACCTCAACCGCACGGGCTATAACGGGCTCTGTCGGTTTAACAAGAAAGGCGGCTTCAATGTGCCCTTCGGGCGTTACAAAAAAATCAACTATCGCCAGGACTTCCGGGACTATTGCGCAACTCTGCAAACCTGGCAATTTAGTCATCAAGATTTTGCGGCTTTACCCCTCAACGCCAACGATTTTATTTATGCCGATCCGCCCTATGATGTCGAGTTTCGTCAATATTCTCAGCAGGGCTTTGATTGGCCCGATCAAGAACGGCTGGCCCATTGGCTGGCGGCCCATCCGGGGCCGGTGATCGCCTCTAACCAAGCTACGTCCCGCATCCGTGCCCTCTACACCTCGCTGGGGTTTAACCTCAGAACCCTAGACGCCCCCCGCCGGATTAGCTGCACGGGCGATCGGGCGAATGCCCAAGAGATTTTAGCGATCAAAGGCCTCGATTAAAGGGAATAAACCCCGTCTACTTTCAAACCTGGAGTATGGCTGTAGGGGTCGTGCCCTTCTACCCTGGCAGGGCTTGGGGCAACCACGGGGGGATTGCCCCTACGGTGTCCTGAAAACGACCGATTTCAAGTTGGACGAGGCTTAGTTTAAAGAGCCGCCTCATACACCGCCTGATTTTTTTTAACGGACGCGAAAAAGTCCACGATCGCCCGAGGATAGTCCACCCCCAAACGCAGACCATATCGCTGCTGCTCCTCCGGGTTCAGCTTCCAGGGTTCATGAACCCGATGGGGCGGGATTGCGGCCAAGACGGGGAGCCAATGCTTCACGTAGTCGCCCTGCGGGTCGTAGTCTTTGGCCTGCTTGACAATATTGAAATAGCGAAAGCCCCGGGCATCATTGCCCACGCCTGCGGTGTAGTTCCAGTTGCCATAATTGCTGCATACGTCATAGTCAATCAGCAATGACTCAAACCAGGCCGCGCCCTTGCGCCAGTCAATGCCCAGGTTTTTGGTCAAGAAGCTGGCGACATTCTGCCGCCCCCGGTTGGACATGAACCCCGTGGCGGCGAGTTCTTGCAGATTGGCATCCACCAACGGATACCCCGTTTCACCCCGACACCAACGCTCAAAGCGAGACTCATCTTGCTGCCAAGGGATCGGGATGCCCCGAATGCCCCCAGGCTTGAACAGAGCATTCCTCGCTTTGAGCGCCACAAACCGAAAATAATCCCGCCACAGGAGTTCGAAAATGAGCCAATAGGTGGAGTTGTTAGCGATACGTTCGGCTTCGTAGGCTTGGACTTGCTCGTAGATCAGGCGGGGCGAGAGACAACCCAAGGCCAGCCAAGGCGAGAATTTTGAGGAGTAGTCTGCGCCCAGCATTCCATTGCGGGTTTCTTTGTAGAGCCGGAGGCGATCGCGCCGCCAAAAATAATCATTGAGCCGTTCTTGCCCCGCCGTTTCACCACCCTGGAAGTTGAGAACGGCGCGATCGTCGGGCCGGGGCGGTGTTAACCCCAGTTGTGCCCAGGTGGGAAGTTCACCGGGATCAAAATCGGGGGGCAGGGGGGATAGGGTGTCGGGGGTGGGGTCTTGGCGGCGAATCAGCCAATTTTTTTCGACGGCTTTGCGGAAATGGGTAAAGAGATCCGGCAGCTCGGGGATGGCAAAGGGGAGATCGTCTCGGTGGATCAAAGTTGCGCCCCAATACAGTTCCAGGGGAATTGTGCCCAAGGCTTGACGCAGCTTTCCTTCGACGCGGGTTTCCTCGGCGGTCACTTCTCCGTGCGCATAGACGGCATCCACCCGGTAGCGATCGGCCAGTTCTGGAATCACCGCTTCGGGTTTGCCCCAACGTAGGACTAAATTGCTGCCCCGTCGTTGCCATTGCTGGCGCAGATCGGTAACCGCTTCCCGCAGAAACTGAGCGCGAAAGGCCCCCGTTTTCGGAAAGCCAAACGGGGTTTGACTAAACTCGCGGGGGTCAAAACAGTAGAGCGGTAGAATCTCGGCGTTGCGAGCGATCGCCTGCGCCAGCGGTTCATGGTCGTGCCAGCGTAGATCGCGACGATACCAGAGGAGAAGACGCGTCATGGGATAGTTTCAAACAGCAATCGGTTCAAACGGCGATCGCCCCCCCAAACGACCCCACACCCCGTAGCGCATCCAGAAACGCATAAACCGCAGGGGGATGGAGTACATTACGTAAAATTGCGGCACTCAGCGTCCGATTAAGGGTACAGGGTAACTGACAGACTTGGAGGCGATCGGGGATCGGCTCCGCCGCCATCCGGGGCAGAATGGTTGCCCCCAGACCCTGGAGCACCATGCCGATCATGGTGGAGTCTTCACGAATTTCGTAGGCAATATTGACCGGGATTTCTGCATTCACCAGACAATGGTGGATGCGATCGGCGCAAATACTGATGGACGGGACAATCAGGGGATATTGCGCCAACTGCTCCCAGGTGAGCTGTGCAGGCTGGGGGCCGAGCCCCGGCGGCAGTAACACGACATAGTCATCACAGAGGAGGGGCCAGGTTTCAAATTCTTCACCTGCTGGCAGTTCGGCAACACTGATATCGGCTTGGTGGGAGAGCAAGGCTCGCTCCACATCGTAGCCCTCATCAAATTCAGTAATTTGCACCTGAATTTGCGGGTAGAGGTCATGGAGACGGGAAATTGCCCCTGGCAGCAAATGGGTCGCCACACTCCGAAAGGCCGCAATGCGCACGACGCCCGCCTTGAGTCCGCGATCGCGGTTGGCCTCATGACTAATCTGCTCCAGGTGCTGCAAAATCTCACGGGCATGATGCACGACGCGATCGCCCACGGGTGTCAGTTTTGCACCTTGGCGTCCCCGCTTGAGCAGTTGTACGCCCAATTGCTCTTCGAGGGCGGCGATCGCATGGCTAATGGTCGATTGCGAGAGTTCAAGTTCTAAGGCCGCAGCACTAAAGTTGCGTTGCTCGGCGACGACGACCAGGGCACGGAGTTGGGAGATCTTAACCTTGGAGAGGTTGATGCTGCGCATGATGCCTCGAGGCACTTTTGAGTATGGTTATGCATTTGTGCCCGCTTATCTATCGATTTTATCGATAGGAATCATGGTTGCGTTCAATGTTAAGTTTTTTCAGGCTGCGGGGCGGTCACAATGCTCCGCCCTGGAACGCTCCCATTGTCAATAAGATTGCCGTAGCATAGATCGATGCAGTGCAGGTTCACGGAAGGTGCTGAAGTGGAAGATCAACGCCAGCAGGTTCAACGCGTTCTGGGTCTCACCCTGGGTTTAAACCTCGTCGTTACGCTGATTAAAGCCACGCTCGGCGTCTGGACCGGCTCCCTCAGTCTGCAAGCCGATGCCCTCCATAGCGTCACCGACAGTGCCAACAATATTCTCGGTCTCGTCGCCAACCGTTGGGCCGACCCCCACCCTGATCGTGAGCATCCTTACGGTCATCAGAAATTTGAGGCCCTGGGGGTTTTTGGCATCGCGGCTTTCTTGGGAATTACCTGCTTTGAAATTCTCCAGACGGCTGTGGAGCGGCTGATGCAGGGCGTGAGCCCCATTTCGGTAACGGCGCCGGAACTCGGGATGCTGGTACTGGTGCTGGGCATCAATATTGGCGTAGCGATCTATGAACGTCGGGTCGGCTACCGTCTGCACAGCCAGCTCCTCATCGCCGATGCGCGGCATACCATGAGTGATGTGTGGGTGACGGGGCTGGTTTTGCTGGGCGTTTTTGGTCTCTGGCAGAGCGATCGCTGGCAATTGCCCCAACTGCTCTGGCTCGATGTGGCGCTGGCGCTCCCGGTCGCCTTGCTGGTCTTCCGCAGTGCCTGGCAGGTGCTCAAAACCAACTTGCCCTGGTTGGTGGATGAGATGGCGATCGCCCCCGAAGCTATTCACCAAATTGTTATGGCTGTACCCGGCGTGGTGAACTGCCACGATATTGCCTCGCGGGGACTCCTCGGGCGACAGGTGTTTATTGAAATGCATCTGGTTGTTCAAGCCCAAGATGTGGCCACTGCCCATGAGGTTACGGAACAGGTCGAAGCTCGACTGAGTGCAAGGTTTAGCCCGGTGCGGGTCATGATTCATGTTGAGCCGCCGAGTTATGAGTCTGAGCAGATTAGCTTTTCGGCGGATGGTTAAACCTCATCCAAGTTGAGATCGGTCGTTTTCAGGATACCGTAGGGGCAATCCCCCCGTGGTTGCCCCAAACCCCGCTGGGGTAGAAGG
>JBMYQW010000348.1:0-5432 GCA_049601735.1 Spirulinaceae cyanobacterium | reverse complement strand
GCGATTGAACCGGATGGGATTTCTCCTCTGGGGACGCTCCGCAAACGGCTCCGCTCACCCGTCACTTGTACAAAATGCGAAATTTAGCTTTCTGCGTCCAATACCTGAATAAACGGTCTTGGATCTGCAACTTTGGGTTAAATTAATTGAAATGAGATGACTGGAGGTTTAAACTCATGAGTTGGTCACAACGAGTTTGGGGTGGTTTAATTTTAGGTTTGATGGTTGCAGGTTTGCCGAGTGGGGTAATCGCTCAGACATTCTCAGAGAAGGAAGAGCAAGTCGAAAAATCTCTATTTTCAAATCATATAAATAGATATAGAGTTTCTTTCTTTATGATCGCATCTGGTGGAGGAGCAATCGGTGAACCATACTCTGCTCCATCTGACAGTAGTACAGAACCAGATTCAAGCCCAGGCACTGAATCGGACTCGGAACAACAAACAGAAGCGACAAAACTATTTCGGCAAGGATACTCGTACTATCGAAATAATGACCATAGAGGAGCCATTCGAGTCTGGGAAGAGGCACTTAGTATCTACCAGAAAACCAATGATTTGACTGGGGAAGCCAATACTTTAAATAGTATAGGAACTAGCTACTTGGCACTTGGTGAATACTCTTTAGCCCATTCATCTCTAAATACTTCCTTGAGGATTTACCGGGAGATTGGCAATGAGAATGGAGAGGCAAACTCTCTTAATGATCTTTGCCTTGTGGACAGCTCAATAAGTGATTTTTTGAGTGCGTTGGAATATTGTGAACTTGCATTGTCTATCTACAGAGAAATCGAAAACGAGCATGGAGAAGCAAATTCTCTGAACAATATTGGAATCACCCATTGGAGGCAAGGAAATTATCAAGTGGCTAGTGAGTTTTTGCGCCACTCCTTGGACATCTACAAAAATATAGAAGAGACAAGAAGTCAGGCTCAAGTACTCGGCAATCTGGGTATTATACGTCGATCTCTGGGAAGTTATCAAGAGTCGATCGATTTTTTTCGAGAAGCCTTCTCAATCTACCAAGAAAGTGACGATATTGATGGTCAAGCTCAAACCATTTTGAATTTAGCGGATACATATTACTTTATGCAAGAGAATCGGAGGGCGATTGAACTTTATGAACAATCTCTTGTCCTTCAAAAGAATATTGAAGATTCTAATAGTGAAGCCAACTCTCTCAATGGGTTAGGCGGAGCTTATCGTCAACTGGGTAGCCATCTAAAATCGATAGATTTCTATGAAGAATCTCTAGAAATTTACATGAGAGTTGGTGATCGTTTTGGAGAGGCAGACTCTCTCAATGGTATTGGGGAGAGTTATCTGTTATTGGGGAAATATAATGAAGCATTTGCTGCTTTTCAAAAAGCATTAGGAATTCGGTACAATATTGGTGATAACACAGGCACAGCCAAAACCCTCACCAACATCGGTCGCCTCTTCGCCGCTCAAAACCAACCCGAAGTCGCCATCATCTTCCTCAAAGAATCCGTCCGCACCCGTGAAACCATCCGCACCGACAACCGCCAACTCGACGCCGAACTCCGCCAAAGCTACATCACCACCATCGAAGACGACTACCGCTTCCTCGCCGAACTCCTCCTCGACCAAGCCCGCATCCCCGAAGCCCAACAAGTCCTCGACTTGCTCAAACTCCAAGAACTGCGCGACTTCACCAACACCCGCGCCAGCTTCACCAGCGACGGCGAAATCGCCTACACCGACCCCGAACAAGCCGTCCTCGACGACCACAACAGCCTGATCGCCCTCGGCACCGAGATCCTCGACTGCGAAGACAGTAATTGCGCCGATCTCGACCAACTTTACGACCAACTCGAAGGCCTCAAAGCCCAATACGATGAGCAAGTTGCTGGGTTTATTGCCACTATCCGCGCCAACCGCGCCAACGACGACCTCTTCCAAAACCTCGACAATCTCAGCAGCGAAGCCGAAGATCTCCTCCTTGCCTACAACCAAGCCGGCCAAAACACCGTTCTGATTTATCCCTTCGTCCTCGAAGACAAACTCTGGCTCGTCTGGGCCGCCGCAGGCGGCGTGATTGGCAGCATCGAAGTCCCCGTCAGCCAAGCCGAACTCGCCCAAACCGTCCACCGCCTCGGTCGCCAACTCCAAATCGACAGCCGCAACGTGGGTCGCCTGCAAAGCACTAGCCAAAAACTCTACGACTGGATCATCAAACCCCTAGAGAGCGAGCTGGACGCCAACGAGATTGAGCATTTGGTCTTTGTCAACGATCGCGTCACCCGCTACATCCCCATGGCCGCCCTCTTTGACGGCGAACAATACCTCCTGGAGAACTACCAAATTTCCACCGTCCTCACCCCCGCCCTCACCGACACCCGCAGCCGTCTCGACCCCGAGCCCCAAGTCCTCGGCATGGGGCTCACCGACGCTGTAGCTGGTTTCAATCCCTTGCCCGCCGTCAAAGACGAACTCGACGCCATTGTCACCCAAGGCGATGACCCCGGCGTCTATCCCGGTCAAGTGCTGCTCAACGAACAATTCACCCTCGATAGCCTCAAGCGCAACGTCAGCCAACACCAGATCCTGCACCTCGCCACCCATGCCGCCTTCGTCCCCGGTCGTGCCGAAGCATCCTACATCGTGCTGGGTGATGGTGACTCCTTGAACATTCCCGACATTGAAGCCATGGAGCGCCGCTTGCGCAACCTGCACCTAGTGGTGCTCTCTGCCTGCCAAACCGCCCTCGGCGGCCAAGCGGGCGATGGCACCGAAATCGCCGGACTCAGCTCCTACTTTCTGGAAACAGGTCGCGCCGAAACTGTGCTCGCCTCCCTCTGGCTGGTGAATGACCAGAGCACCAGCCTGCTGATGCAGCGGTTCTATGCCTTGCTGGCGACGGGCGTCTCGAAAACCGAAGCCCTGCGGCAAGCCCAACTGAGCTTGCTCTACCAAGAAGAAGTAGCAGAATTTGAAGCGCGGATGGGCGAGAGTGGTGTTGCTGTTGCGATCGTTCCTCGCAATGGCAATGCAACCGCCACCGCGCCAGGATTCAGCAGTCCGTATTATTGGGCCCCATTTATCTTGATCGGCAATGGGCTGTAAGTGTTGGCTGTCGGGTTGGGATGGGGGTCGAGTAAGATAAACATCGGCATTTCCAACCCTTTTAAAACCATGACCGACGCCAATCTTTCTCCTGAGCAATACCAACAAAAGATGCAACGCCGCCAGGCCGTCCAGGCGGAGCGGGTGGCGGCAGCAAGCCGGGAAAAGGGCTTGATCCTTGTCCATACGGGCAACGGCAAAGGCAAAACGACTGCGGCCTTGGGGATGGTGTTGCGATCGCTCGGCCAGGGCTACAAGGTGGCGATCGTGCAGTTCATCAAAGGGGCGTGGGAACCAGCCGAGAAAGCCGTCCTAGAGCGGTTTGGGGAGCAATTGGTCTTTCGCGCCATGGGGGAGGGCTTCACCTGGGAGACTCAAGATCGCCAGCGCGATATCCAGATGGCCGCCGCCGCTTGGGAGACGGCAGTGGAATTCATTCGCGATCCGGGTTATCGTCTGGTGCTGCTTGATGAAGTAAATATTGCCCTGAAGCTCGGCTATCTCACCCCCGAGACTGTCCTGGCTGGCTTGGCAGAAAAACCCGCTGATTCCCATGTGATCCTCACCGGGCGCGGTGCGCCTCTGGAGCTGATTGAGGCGGCGGATCTGGTAACGGAGATGACCTTGATCAAGCATCCGTTTAAGGAGCAGGGAATCAAGGCCCAGCCGGGGATTGAGTTTTAACCTGAATGATTCACCCGATCTTGCGATTAATACAGTTGGGGTGTTCATTAAGAAAAGTCGCCCCTCTTTGTTCTCAACCCATGCTAACTTGCCCCTAGAAGACATACGCTCACCATGTCCACCCCCACGCCAACCCTACTTCACAGTGCTGCAGACTACCTCGAGAGCGAAACCACTGCCGCCGAACGGAGTGAATATCGTGATGGTGAAATTGTGCCGATGACGGGCGGAACAACCAACCACAATCGCCTTGCCCTAGCGTTCTGTCGTGCTTTTCCAGCAGAAATTGCCGGACAAACTTACGACTGCTTCATTGGCGATGTCAAGCTCTATATTCCCGCCAAGAACCTCTACACTTATCCTGATGTAATGGTTATTGCAGGTGAACCGGTTTACCATCAAGGCCGTCAAGATACCATCGAAAACCCTTGTTTGTTGGTGGAAGTCCTCTCAAAATCAACCCAGCAATACGACCAAACTGACAAGTTTGACGCCTATCGCACCATTCCGACCCTCCAGGAATACGTGATGATCGACCAGTACAACTTTTGCGTTAAGCAATATGTCAGAGGCGAGCGCAACCGTTGGATTTTCAGTGAGACTGTTGGCGAAGCCGCTCAACTGCGCCTCGAATCCCTCCCCTTCGAGCTGAACTTTGCTCAACTTTACCAGCGGGTTCAGTTTGATGCTTCAGACGCAAACTCTTGAGTAGGGGAGTGCTGCTAGATGCCAGAAAGCGCGATCGCCGCTCCCGTAGGGTGCGTCAGCAGGTAAAAAATACCTCGAAAAAGATTCAATCTCACTTCCTGCGTAACGCACCAAACCCATCGACCATACCCAAAACTTCCACAATAATTTCACCATTTCCATGGCAATCCTGCGGTGCGTTACGGCGGATTGTAGATTGCTCTATTATTTTGAGATTGTAGCCGCCTCTAGCGTAGCCATGCCTGAAAGGCTATACGCACCCTACTTCTCTGGATTTTTCCGATATTATGGATGGTGTGGGTGAGTCGTTATTGGGTTGTGGTGGGCAATGCCCACCCTACAACTACTAATGGTGAAGTTAGGCTTCCCAATTTACAGAGTTAAATCAGGTTTGTTCTCAGGGATTTAGGGCGTGGTTGTGGTTGAGCTTCGGGTAGCCGTTTTTTAGTAATAGGATCACATCTTTCAAACAAGCAGTTTCTCCATTCAACAGCGTTAAAATGCGCCTCATCAACAGGCAGTCCCAACAAGTATCTTTGATCTTTGTAAATAACACCAAAGTTTCTGGCATCTTCTTTTCGATAGAGCCCGACCAGTTGAGGCGCTCCTCCAGTGTATGGATCTAAATCTGCTTTCAAGGAATCACAAAATGCACTAAATACAGAGCGACTAGTACCTTTCACCTCAGTTTTCTGCCAGCAAAGGTGACTTTCTTGAACAACCTTTTGTCCAGAGCCGAGGCTTAAAATCAAATCTGATTGTTTAGGAATCTGAAGCTGTGAACTTATCCAGCCATCTCTACTATTCCATTCAAGACTGTATAGCTCAAATCTAGATATCATTCCTTCGCCAAATCTTGAGCAGTAAACAATATGAAAGGCATTTTGAGAAACTTTGGGTAATTCATTAAAAGCCTCTCGAATTAAACACGAAATTAATTTAAACTTCTCTCCT
>JBMYQW010000347.1:0-5445 GCA_049601735.1 Spirulinaceae cyanobacterium | reverse complement strand
GCCAGCATCGATGCCAAATGCTTAGTGGGCGGCGCCCTCGGCTATAGCCCTGCCCAAAACTTTATCCGCCTGCCGGGAACGTTCGCCTCCCCCTGGCATTGGTCGTGGTTTTTGATCTCCAATAGCGCCATTACCTTTACCACTGCCTTTTGCGATCTGTCGCTCTGGTGGCGCTTGGGTGGCTTGGTGGGAATGGCCATGGTGTTTGTCAATGCGGTCATTTCTGGGCAGCGGATTGCCTTGGCGCTGGTACCCGTGGTGACAGTGATTTTGCTGGTGTTGACCGGGCAGCTAGGCAACCTCAAACGCTTTTTGCCGATTGGTCTGGGGCTCTTGGTGTTGCTTGGCGGGGTCATGGCGACGAATCCGGAGTTGATCCAAGAACGGGTTGAGAGCTTTACCAGCCGGGTTGAAGCCTCACCCCCTCAGGAGTTTATTGTCAACCAGTTTAAATGGGCGATGAATGAACAGCGGGGCTTCTTGGGACGGGGCCTGGGCAAGGCCACGAACTCGACCCGCATTTTTGGGCGGACGGCGCTGGTGGAGACCTTTCATCCCAAGCTGCTCTACGAGATGGGCTATCCGGGCATGATTGCCTTCATTGCATTTACGACCAATATTTCTTGGGTCACATTCTGGATTACGCGATCGCTTCAAAACCCCAGCATTCGCAATATCGGCGGCAGTCTCTGGGTCTTTATCCTGATCATCAGCTTCTTCCCCTACTGGTATCCCCTCGATACAGACCCGGTGGCGGTCTACTATTGGCTCTTTGTCGGTGTGATCTTGAAAATGCCGATTCTCGATCGCAAAGAGGAAGCTAAACGCCAAGAAATTTTGGACCAACAGGAGCGCGAACAGCTCACCGCATCGGGTAAAAAACGTAAGGGCAAAAAGCGGGGGCGACTTCGGGGCAAGCTGGCGTGAGGAATGACCCTTTCTACCGTAAAGAACCCATCCGGCAGCATTCTCTCTAACCCACCGAAGACGCTTTTGTAGAATAGAGGTGCGATCGCCCATGGTATTGCACAGCACATCATCACACCCCATGAAGTTGATCATGGTACAAGCCCCACTTCAAACACAACCGCTCTTGCTCCAACTCCCTGAGCACCTTGCGCTCCAGATCACACCCGAGCAGTTCGCTACGCTTGCTGCTGCTAACCGTGAGCTTCAACTAGAAAGAACAGCAACTGGAGAACTGATTGTGGCACCCCCCACTGGCGGCGAAACCGGATATCGCAACAGCAAAATCATTTACTTTCTGGTCAGATGGATCGAAGAAGAGGGGGGCGACGGTAAGCCGTTTGACTCTTCCACGGGTTTTGAATTGCCCAATGGCGCGAACCGCTCGCCAGATGCAGCTTGGGTACGTCAAGAGCGGTGGGATGCTCTCACGCCTGAGCAGCAGGACGGCTTTATCCCGTTGTGCCCTGATTTTGCCGTTGAACTGCGCTCCAAAACCGACACGCTCAAAGACCTCCGAGCCAAGCTGACGGAATATATCGAGAATGGCACACAACTGGGTTGGTTGATTGACCCGAAAAACAAGCGGGTGGAAGTCTATCGTCCGGGTCAAACGGTTGAGGTTCTAGACGATCCGATCACGCTGTCAGGGGAGTCGATTTTGCCGAGGTTTACCCTCCCGTTGCAGCGAGTTTGGTCTTGACAGTTCGCTCTCAAGGTTCACACCGTCACGGGGGTTAAATGATAAGCACGACCCAATTGGGCTGCGGTTTGGAGGTCTTGGTTTTGGAGGGCTTGGTGCAGGCGATCGAGTTTTTGGGCTGCGGCGCCATCAAGGTATGGTGACCAGTCATGATCGGTATAGGTCAGGGTGATTTGGATTTCTGCCCTATAGTCACCCTGGTGGATAATTTTGGTTTGGGTTTTGGTGTTCATGGTTTACCCCTCCGGTCGCACGGTCAAAACCCCATAGGCTTCCGGATTCAGATAACGCTGCGCCGCACTCTGCACCTCTGCGACAGTGACAGCCCGAATGCGCTCCGGGTAGTCAAAAGCCGCCGTCAGGGAACCGAGTTGGGAATAGTAATAGCCATAGAGATTGGTGCGATCGCTCGGGCGTTCGTTAGCAAAGACAAACCGATTAGCGACCTGCGTGCGAATGCGAGCCAGTTCGTCGGCTGTGACGGGCTCCGCTTGCACCCGTCGGATATGGTCTTGAATGATCGGCTCAACCGTTGCCAGATGTTCAGCTGGAAGTTGCGCCGAGACGTAAAATGTGCCCTGAATCTGCTGGGTTGAATTACTCACGCCGATGCCGTAAACCAGTTGGCGCTGCTCCCGCAGCTCCTGAAAGAGCCGCGAGAGTCGCCCCTGACCCAGAATTGCCGCGAGCACATCTAACGCATAGGTCTCGGGCTGGGCGCGGAGTCCTGGTACGCGCCAGAGCATCACTAGGCGAGCCTGCTGAAGACGGGCTTCGGTGATGTCTCGACGCACGATCGCCGTGAAGCTCGGCTCCGGCGTCAGGGTTGCCAAGGGCTCGGGCTGGGGGTCGGGGCGTGGAGCGATGCGGTGTTGCTCGGCCTGGTCTAATGCCGCCGTCACCGTGGCGAGTAGCGTCTCGATCGGTAGATCCCCCACGACGCTAATGGTGAGGTTTTCCGGGCGATACCAAGTTTGGTGAAAGGCTTGCATTTGACTGGGGGCAAGCTGCTCGATCACCGCCATTGGGCCGAGCACTGGGCGGCGATAGGGCAGATTGGGGAAGCAGAGGTCGAGAGCCTGTTGATAGCTGCGCCGATTGGGATTGTCGTCAGAGCGGCGAATTTCTTCGAGCACCACATTCCGCTCTCGCTCCAGGGCTGAGGCGGCCAGGCTCGGGTTCAAGACCAAGTCGAGTTGGAGGGGGGCAAGCTGGGCGAAATCTTGGGGCGCGGTGGTGAGATAAAAATGCGTATATTCCTGGGCTGTTGCCGCATTGACTGTGCCACCCCGGCTCTCCACTTGCTGCTCAAAGGCCCCTTCCGGCAGACGCGCCGTGCCCTTGAAGATCATATGCTCCAAAAAGTGAGCCATGCCATTGATCGCATCGGCCTCCCAGGCCGAGCCGACACGGAACCAAGCATTGAGGCTTACGGCGGGAACGGCGGTGCGATCGGCAATGACGGTGGTTCCGTTGGCCAGGGTATGGATTTGGAGCGTCGCGGACAGCTGCGATCGCGGTGTCAGCGTATTCGGGGTGGGGACATACATAGATGAGAGCGGGGTTATTTGTAACAGTTCAGCAGCCGGGTCGGGTGGGCAAAGGCCTAAGGGTTAAAGCGGCATGGGCGAAGACAGATCACTCAGTTAACAGGGTTTGCCAGGGCAGGGTGGGATCAGTGGCGAGGTCTCGGGTGACGATCGCCGCGCCATAGCGATTGAGATGGCTGGGATCAGAAAAGGCTTCATGGTTGTCGGGCCAGGCTTGACCCCAATCTCGAAAGATCAGCTCAGACTCGGCGGCGATCGCCGTCAGTTTCTGGGTGAAGGTTTCTTCGTGGGCCTGGCGTGTTTCGTCCAGGTAGTCATCGGTCAAGGGTAGGTTAATCAGTACGAGCGGCACAGACTGGAGCGCCAGGTAATCGAGCAAGCGATAGGTCGCCCGCAGTTGCTGACCCCGAAGCGTAAAGTCGGTATAGTCCGTATCGTAGTCACCCGAGACGAGGGGATGATCGAGGTAGTAGATGTCTGGGTCAAATTGACGCTCTAGGGGCAAGAAGCCCTCGGCGGTAATCGCCTCCTGGGGGCTCAGTTCCAGGGCTTCGGCATCGGGTGAGAGTTCGAGCCGCATCTTAGGCAGGGTGGCCGTGCCAAGGTGCGATCGCAGCCAATCGTGCAGACGGGTGCGATCGTCATAGCTAAAGGAGAGCCGCTGGAGGGCTTGGGATGTAGCCTGATTGAGCCCTTGATATTGCCGCTGAATGCCCTGGTGGAGTTGGCTGAAGCTCAGGGGGGCAGGGTCATCCCGCAGCAGCGGTTCACGGTTGGCTGGGGTGGTTTGATGAAACGTGCCCGCTTCAAGCTGGGCATAGGCAGCGGAGTCTTGGATCGCTTCATAGGTGCGATCGGGGCGACCGCTATTGAAAGCCCGAGCGCCATCCGCCCAGAGAATGAGCTGGGGCAGTTGCTCCGGCGTCAAGATGCGTCGCAGCATCAGTTCTACCACTTGGGCTGTGGCACCGTTGACGCCAAAATTAAACACTTGCACCTTTTGCCCATCCAGTTGGTGCGCCGCCAGCTCGGCTTGCAGCAGTTGGGGATCAATACCACGCAGCGCCCGAGAACTGCCTACGATCAAAACGTCGGGAACCACACCCGTCTGCTGAATTTGGGCTTGGTAGAGCGCCAGCTTCTCGTCCAGGAGACGATTATTAAAGGTAGGGTTGGGCGTTCGGGCGGCTGCCAAAATAGCTGCACCAGCCCCCGACCCCGATGATGCGGGTTCGTCTAGTTCAGTCTCTAGGGACAGGGGGGTTGTGGCGACATCGGGCACATGGGTCGCCAAGTAACGGCTTAACTGCCAGTCCATTGCCCCCGCCCCAACGAGGCCCACCAGGCTCCAGACGATCGCCGCCCGCCAACCCACTTGACGATGCCAGCGGGCCGGTGCCGAGGGTTGCCAAGCGGAGTCGGGATGGGGCAAAAAAATACTGGTCAGACAAAAGGCCCGTTGGAGGAGCGCCCGAAACTTCGGCCACCGGGGAGCCGCCACGGTCTGAGTCGGCAGGCTCGGGACGACCAGTTCCACGGTGGGGATGGCTGCTGTTGTCACCCCGGCATCCGTGGCACTCGCTTCACAATTTGCGCCGTAGCTCCACAACGGCGAGGACTGACCCGCCCGTCGGCCATAGATCCGCATTCCCGTGACGCCGGGAATGTTGAGATGCGCCAAATAGGTTTCGAGCTTGGGAACCACCAAGGTCTGGCGGGGACAGACCACTGCTTCGGTCATCACATGGAGCAGCGAACTGCGAAAACAGAGCTTGACACGAATGCCGCCCGTGGCCAAAAAGCCCTCGATATCTGGGTTAAGGCAGCGTTGGAGCAAAAAGGTCAGGGCGGGTACGTGCTGGCGGCGGGCCAGCTCATGAGTGGTCAACACCTCTGCCTCGGCAGGCTGGGTCAGGGGGAGCCAATTCACCCAGGCCGGTTGGGATTGCAGTTGGGCGAGTTCGGTGGCGCTCGGTGGCGTCTGGGGAAAGTCTTGGGCGCGGATGCCATAGAGCGCAGCGGCCGTGATTCCCTGGGGCAAGAGTTCACCCAGACATTCACCCACGGTCTGGAGCGTCGCTTGGGTGGGGGGAATCAGGGGGGCGGCGGGATGGTCGGGCAGGGGGCGGCAGAAAATGTGCAGGGTTTGCCCTTCGCTAATCACCCTTGTGTCGAGGTGATGCGGGGCCAGTTTTTGGTCAAGGAGACGGGCGATCGCCGCTTCAT
>JBMYQW010000346.1:0-5467 GCA_049601735.1 Spirulinaceae cyanobacterium | reverse complement strand
GAGTTGGTCTTCCGGCTGGCCGGTGGCGATTGGGCTGGTAAGTTTTTGGCTGACGGTGCGACCAAAGGTGGCAATTGCCGATTCTAGAGACAGGGACATAGGGCTCTCAGTGAAAAGTCAAGCGCCGACCAACGCTTGAATCAAGATACGCATTAAGGGTTCGAGATCTTCCGGAACGCGATAGCTTTCTAGGCCCTGCTCTAGGTGGCGGTGCTGGCGATCGAGCTTGGCAAATTCCCAGATTTTACCCGTGGTGACACCACCGAGCCAATAGTCCTGCTGAATGTCCGTCTCCCATTGATCTAGCGCAATCAGCTCCGCACACAGTTGAGTCATACCCAAGTCGAGGTCTTCTTTCTTAGCTTCAACCACCAAAACGCGCTGGGGTGCTTCGAGCAAGTAGTCCAGGGTTCCTTGCAATTGGTCGTTAACCTTGAGTGTGTATTCAATATTGACTTCGGCCCGGGTGTAATGAACCAAGTCAAAGAGCAATGGCGCAATCAGCAATTCTCGCCGCGCCGCCTCGCTGCCCAGACCTGCGTGGGGCAAGATTTCTTCAATTCGGGCTTGGGTTTGACGGACGCGATCGATCTTTTCAGCATAGGCAGGTAAGTTCAGGCGTTTGCGCTCAAAAGAGTAGCCAAACGCCCGACATAAATCCTTCGCCGGAATTTTAAGCTCAAAAAACTTGCTGAAGGTGTAAGACTGATTGAGATCGATCGCCTTCATCATTCCTCGATCGGCAGAGAAAATTAACGCTCTGGACGGGGCTGCGTGACGCCTAGCAACTCAACCTCAAAGATCAAAGTTGAATTAGCAGGAATCGGGCCCGTTTCAGCATCACCATAGGCCAACTCCGGCGGAATAATCAGCTGACGCTTCCCGCCTACGCGCATCCCCGCAACGCCCTGCTCCCAGCCCGGAATCACGCGACCCGCCCCGAGGGGAAAGCCGAAGGGCCAGTTGCGATCGAAGGAACTATCAAACTTCGTGCCATCTTCGAGAGTTCCCGTGTAATGCACCAAGACGATGTAGCCCGGTTGGGCGATCGCCCCCGCCCCCACTTCCAACTCAACGTATTGCAACCCAGATTCCAGCGTAGTTAAGGTTTCATCTATTACGGCGGGGTCTTCATCTATTGCAGCGGAGCCTTCATCTGGGGCGGCCTGGGCGAGCGCGATTGGAGAAGATTGCCCCACGCCCACAGTCAAACCCACCGTACTCACCATCAATCCTGTTACTAATCCCCAGCCGATCCGTTGCATCATCAACCTCGCTAAAAAGTTTTATTCGCTTCCATCTTAACGACCCGCCCGACCCCAACAGGGTTCCAAACCCTCATGCATCCGGGTCAATACCCAACTCCCGCAGTTTAGCGGCCAAGCGAGCCGCCTTTTGGCGCTCTTGTTCAGCCCGCTGTGCCTCCTGCTCGGCCCGCTGTGCCTCTTGTTCAGCCCGCTGTGCCTCCTGTTCAGCCCGCTGTGCCTCCTGTTCAGCCCGCTGTGCCTCCTGCTCGGCCCGCTGGATTGCTTGTTGCGTACGGAGATCCGCTTGTTGGGCCCATAGTGCCTCCTGCTCGGCCCGTTGCTGCGCTTGGGCAGCTCGCTCACTATTCCAGAGCAGCAGTTCACCTTGAGCATCCCACCAGCGCAACCAATATTGCGTCTGGCCCTGACGTTCGCCGTGCCAGAGCCCCAGACTCAGTTGAAGCTCGGGCAACCAATAGCGTCCGGTCGGATCGGACGGTTGAACAACATATCGTCCATGCTGCCAACGCCGTACCGTCAGCTCTTGGGTATAGGGGTCGTAGATAACGTAGGTGGGGACTTGCAGAATTTGTTCATAAAAGTAGAGCTTGCCGTAGGGAGGCGTAGCCCGCAACGAAAGTTCGTTATTGTCGGTATCGGAGAGAAACTCCATGACTGTCCCCACCGGATCGCCCTCTAAACGTTGCGTATAGCTGCGCCGCACCACCCCCTCGGCAACCGGATGGACGCGGGGCACATAGAACCAGTCTGGCGCTTTAACGACGATCTTGCTATTGAGCGTAGCGACCAAGGCAAAGTTTGACCCCACGAGCATCTGGGGTTCAAGGCGATTCGCTGCATCCAATGCCTCAGTCAGCGCAGCGGCAAGCCAGGGCTGTTGAATATTTTCCACAGGGTCATCGGGTAAGACATAGTCATCCGGTAGGGCTTCCCACGTGACTTTGGGGCGGTTTTGCGGGAGGTTTTGCGGGAGGGTTGGGAGCGAGGGAGGTTGGGCAACCATCGGTATTTCTAGACTAGGACAATCATGCCGTCATTGTAGTAAAAATCAATTCAACAAATCCGGTTGCAAGCGCACAATCCGCTCGTATTCAGATTGAAAACTAAACCAGCCCATGTAAGGGGTCCCCACTTGACTCTGGGTCAGCCGGGCAACTTCTGGGCGAATTTGAATCGGTGTTCCGGCCGCTTCGGCCAGGAGTTGCGCCTGACAGGATCGCTCCATGGCAATAAACCACCAGGCAGCCGCTTCCACCGTTTGCCCCACCGTGAGCAGGCCATGGTTGCGGAGAATTGCCGCCTTGCGATCGCCCAACGCCTCGGCAATCCGTTCCCCCTCACTCGTATCGAGCACCACGCCCGTATAATCTTCAAAAACCACATGATCTTCGTAAAACGAACAGGCATCTTGGGTTAGGGGGTCGAGCAGTCGCCCCAGACAAGACCAGGCCTTGCCGTGGATGGAATGGGAATGGGCCGCCGCCACAATATCGGGCCGCGCCTGGTGAACTTGGGAATGGATCGCAAAGGCCGCCGCATTCACAGGGCGGTCGCCCTGCACCACCTCCCCTTTATGGTTGACCAGAATCAGATCCGAGACCCGAATATGCCCAAAGTACATCCCAAACGGGTTCACCCAGAACTGATCAGGATATTCCGGATCACGGGCAGTAATATGCCCCGCTACGCCTTCATCAAAACCATAGTCGGCAAAGAGGCGTAGGGCCGCCGCCAGTTGCTGCTGACGATGCAGGCGTTCGTCTTTGATGCGCTCAAATTGTGGGGGTTGGGGGAGGTTGGGTTGAATCATGGGAGTCTGGGTCGAATCTGTCATCCGTTATTGATCATGCACGACAAACGCAGCCCATCATCTAGATTGCAATCTTGTGTGTTCGCTATCGGTCAAGCTGTCCGTACATCCCATTGCCTGGGATGAAGACCCTCTCCCGTAGATTGGGCAGGCCCGCCAAATCAGGGCTACATCAATTCAGGGCTGCATCAATGTCAGGCAGCTAAGGTGCAGGTGTCTAAACGCGATCGACGGGACTGCACTGAGGGCTGGCGGCGATCGCTGCTGAAATGCTGCAATTGCTCAAGTTTGTCAAGGCCCATTGCCCTATTCCCACAGCTTTGGCCTACGATGGCAGTACAACAAATACAGTGAATCCCTTTACCCATTTAGATGTGATGGATGCTCTAGCCTATACCCACAGTTATGCTGCCCATGAGGCCCACCACGGCATTGAATACGAATTTGCCCAGCTCAACCTTCTCAACGGTAGCCATTACAAAAATATGTCCCAGGCGCTGCTCTTGGGGGCGCTCTCCGCTGGACTGATGCTCACCGTGCTCTCCACCACCGCTGAGACAGCCATGGCCCGTAATCTCCGGCAGGGGATGCGCGGTGATGATGTGGCACAGGTGCAAACGCTCCTCCGGAATCAGGGCTTCTCGATTCGTTATGGTGCGGATGGCAGCGGTCGTGGCAAGTTTGGCCCCCAAACGGATAAAGCCGTGCGTGGCTTTCAGAGCAAAGCCAAGCTAGCTGTCGATGGTGTCGTCGGGCCCAACACCATGGGTGCTCTACAGGGCAAATCGACGAATACCAGTAGTACCAGTAGCAATGGCGTTGGCGGCAGCACACCCCAAGGCTCCCTGCGGTTGAATTCGAGCGGCCCGGCGGTCGCGGAGTTGCAAACCCTACTGCGTAACCGGGGCTATAGCATTCGCTATGGTGCAAACGGCTCAGGTCGTGGCAAGTTCGGTCAACAGACCTTGACGGCTGTGCGTTCGTTTCAACAGAATGCGGGTCTCGCCGTAGATGGTGTTGCTGGCCCCCGCACGATGGCGGCGTTACGCAATGGCGGTACTGCACCCGCTGCCGCTGCCCCAGTTGCCACAGGCGGCAGTACGGTAGGTCGCTATACGATCGCCACCAACAGCAGTAAAGGGCTCAACGTCCGCACCGGCCCGGGAACACAATACGGTATTGCCACTAGCCTCCCCAATGGTACTCCCGTAAATGTCGCTGCCATGAGCAATGGTTGGGCCCAGATCGCGCCGGGTCGCTATGTTTCTGCCCGCTTCTTGCGGAAGTAGATCAGCAACCTTGCTTGATTTGATTTATCCAATGGCATAGGGGAGGGTTTGAAACCCTCCCCTACAGCGTCTAGGGTGATGACCAGAGCGTCGTGATTTTGGGATATCGACTGCCCACACAGCAGAGGGGGTTGAGCCGATATTACCCTTGCCCCCTCCCCTGATCTTTTCCCCCTCACTCACAGCAATGGCGCAACCTGTCGCCCCACCCGAAACGCTCGGATCAGATTGCCCTGGAACAGAGCGCCCACACCATCCAGCACCTGAAAATCGGGGTTTTCGGGTTCTGCTTTCAAGGCTGGGGCGATCGCTGCCCTTGCTGCTCCCGATCGCCCGAGATAGAGGTTCACAAAAGCGACATAGGCATGGTGATAGGGGTTCTCGGGGGCAATGTCCCGAATTTTCTCCATTGCCGCGAGGGTATTCGGGGCATCTTCCTGGAGGGCATGGGTCAGCGCCAGAGCGTAGAGGTGCGAGAGGTTTTCAGGATCTTGTTCCTGGCGCAGGGCGAGGGATGCCTCCGCCTGTTGGAGATAGTCTTGTACTGCGTCGTATTGGTTGATCCGGCCAATCTGGGCAAAGATTGGATCGAGTCCGGGGCGGCCTTGGGGCAGGCTCTGGGCCAGGTGGTAGAGCTGGCTGACGTAGTCCGGTTCGGGCGCAGGGAGCACCTCAGCGGCTGAGTCAATCACGATGCTAATCTCCGGAATCTCTAGCATTTGCTCCTCGCCCGTCTCCCGGTTCAAGTACGCCGCTTCGAGCTGATATGTGCCGATGGGTAAGTCCTCGGGCGGTAGCATCGCCGTCGTTTCCACCACTCGAAAGGCATCATCAGGCTCGGCCGAGCTCGATTGCAGATTGCCGAAGCCTACTCCATGGTCATGGAGCCAAAATTGGTTTTCGTCTTGCCGATTCACCCATTTCAAGAGCACTAGACCCGGTTGTAACTGCGCCCAGGGCCCGGCCCATTCGTAGGTGACGGGGATCGGTTGGCCCGGCGGGGCGGTTTCCGGGATTTCAATATCAATGAAGCGGAAGGGGCGATCTCGTCCGGTGGCGGGGAAAACCTGCGTCGGCGGCGTCCTACGGCGATAGAGCGT
>JBMYQW010000345.1:0-5469 GCA_049601735.1 Spirulinaceae cyanobacterium | reverse complement strand
TCACCGAAAGCACCGCCAACCCCGTGCAGCGACAGCGTCTGCTCGCTGATCTATATCTACGTCACGGTCTGTTTGTCGAGGGGATGATTCTGCTGGAAGCCGCCTTGCAAGGTGAGCCCAATGCTCCCCTGGCCCTCCGTTTGGGAACGCTCTACTTCTATGAGTTGCGACTGCCCCGCGAAGCCCAACTCTATTACCAGCAGGCGCTGGCCCGAGCCGGGGATGATCTCGAAACCCAAGCGATCGCCCTCACGGAGCTGGGCTACAGCCAGAAAGCCCTGTTGGACTACGACGGTGCGATCGCAAGTTGGCAGCAAGCGGTGGCGCTCTATCAAAACTTAGGGAATGCGACGGAAGTCGAGTCTTTGCAACGGGCGATTCGTGATGCCCAGGAGTTGCAACGTTTGCAAGAGTAATCCTATTTGAAGGATGAAGGATGAATAACACTCTCTTCTGCCTTCAAAATTCACCCTTCTGCCTTCGAAATTCGTCCTTCATCCTTCTCCCTCCCGCCATGTGGAAACCCCTCCTAACCAACCTCCCCTTGCTGTACGGACTAGCCGCCGCGCCCGCGCTCGCCCAGAGCATCACTGCTGCCCCCGATGGCACGGGCACGATCGTCACGATCGACGGTCAGACCTATCACATCCAGGGGGGCACAGAAGCTGGGGCGAACCTGTTTCATTCGTTTCAGGACTTTGGCCTGAGCAGCGGTGAAATCGCCAATTTCCTGAGCAATCCGGGCGTCGTCAATATCTTCGGGCGGGTGACGGGGGGCAATGCTTCGATCATCGACGGTTTGATTCAGGCCAACCCGAACCTCTACCTGATGAACCCGGCGGGAATCGTCTTTGGGGCGAATGCCCAGCTCAATGTGGGCGGAGACTTTTTTGCCACGACCGCTGATCAGATCTGTTTTACGGGGGGTTGTTTTAATGCTGCCGGGGTGAATAGCTACAGCGGGCTTTTGGGCGGCCCGACCCATTTCGGGTTTTTGCAGGCGCAGCCGGGGAGCCTGGTGAATGCCGGGGTGCTCAACGTTCAGAAGGGGAAGTCGGTGCATTTGAGCGGGGGAACGGTTGTCAATCTAGGCGAAATTGCCGCACCGGGGGGAGCGGTCAATATTGCCGCGATTCCGGGCAGCCGCAATGTGCGCTTGGCTGCGCCGGGGAATCTGTTGAGTTTGGAGGTCTCGGATACGGTGCTCACGGAAGCCATCTCACCGCTGGATTTGCCAGATTTGCTGGCAACTGCCCCCTCTGGACTGGAGGCGAAGATGATTGCAACGCCCCTCGGCAATGTAGACATTGCGGGCTCTGTGCAGGCGGCGCAAGTGGACTTCTACGCGGCGGGTCAGGTGACGCCGAGGGATTCAGCTCAAGTGGAGGGGGCCACCCGCGTTACACGTTTTAGCGAGTCGGGCGAGAACCCTAATGCTGCGGTGTTTATTGATGCCCGCGCCGATCATCCAGAACAGTTGCTGTACGGGGCGGCGGCGGGCACGGTGAGCCAAGTTATTGGCAAGGACGAGAAGGGGATCTCAGTGGTCAGTGAACAGTTATCGGTTATCAGTGAATCGGTGGGCGAACTGGATTCGGTGGCGATCGTGGCTGAAGGCAACCAAGGGAATTTCTGGCTGGGCAACCAATGGATCACGGCGGGGAATGTAGCGGACTATCAAGCGCAGTTGCAGCAGTGGGGGGCGGCGCTGACGGAGACGGCAGACATCTTGCTTTACAGTTGCTTCACGGCGTTGGGGGCGACGGGGGAGGCGCTGGTCGCTAGTCTTGCAGAGATGACCGGGGCGGATGTGGCGGCTTCAGACAATGTGACGGGGAGTAACCGATTCGGGGGCGATTGGAATTTGGAGCATCAAACGGGTGCGATCGAGTCCGGGAATCCGTTTACGCCTGCAACGCTAACGGGTTGGGATGGCAAGCTGGCAACGCGAACGGTTCAGAATTTGAATGATACGGGAGCAGGATCGTTACGAGATGCTTTAACGGGCACAGGTGGGCCGGGCAGTTTTTGGGCAACTCCAGTGGCGGCGGGGGATGACATTAATTTTGCTGTCACGGGTACGATTAATATCGGTGCGGCGATCGATTGGACGGTGGATAATTTAACCTTAGATGGCCCAGGGCAAAATGATTTGATTTTGGATGGTGGCGGTGGCGATCGTATCTTTAATTTCCAAGTTGGAGCGAATACAGCAACAATCCAAAACATCACTCTGCAAAATGCCTCTTCAACGGGTTTAGGTGGCGCAATTCGCTTTTTAGGAAATGACAAACTCACCATCGCCAACACCACCATTACAGGAAATTCATCCGGTATTTTGGGCGGCGGTATTTATGGACAAAATGGAATGGTGAAGATCAAAGACTCTATCATCACGAATAACTCTGCGACAGGCGAAGGGGGTGGAGTGCATGGTCGAAGTGGTATTACTTTAGAAAATTCACTCGTCTCTAACAATACCAGTGGCGGTAAAGGTGGTGGAGTATCTAGTGATGGGAATGCGATTATCAACAACTCGACTATCATCAACAACTCCAGCGCAAATAATGGGGGCGGTATTTCCAGTTCTGGTTATTCGAGATTGATTAATGCAACTGTTTCCGGAAACTCCACTTCAGGTGAGGGTGGTGGTATTGCCACCGGAAATACTGTCATTGCGCAAAACTCAACTATTTCTAATAATTCATCAGTTACTCAAGGCGGTGGGATCGCGGGTGGTATTGCCATACTCAACAATTCAACGGTTAGCAATAATCAAACTCAAGTGGATGGCGGAGGCTTATCTCTTCAGGAGAATGTTGTTGCTTTCAATTCGACGATCTCGGGTAATATAGCTAACAATAAAGGGGGTGGCTTCACAGTTGGTACAGGTGAAACAGTTTTATTTAACACTGTTGTTCAAGACAATCAAGCTGCTGATATGCAGAGCAATGATATTTTATCCCAAGACAGTGATATCAACTTTTTTGAGACAGGGGATTTAAACTTCGACACCTCAATTCGCTTTCAAGGCAGTGATTCTGAACTTTTATTGTCTGGTAATAATGTCAATGTTCTCAGTGACTTGGATTTGGGCGGAGTTGACCTTAGGATTAATGCTGGCGGGGGCGTCAATGGACTAAAAATCGATACCTCAGTTTCCACCGCTGGCGCAACAGGTGGCAACATCACGATTACGGCCACTAATGATATTCAGCTGCGGAATGTGCTTACATTTGGCACAAATGGCAATGGCGGCAATGTTTACATCGAGAGTTATCAAGGCCGCATTAACACCACGACCGGGGGGAGTGAAGGGCTGATTGATACCACGGGTCGGAATGGTAGTGGAGGCAATGTCGTGGTGCGATCGCGCCGCGAAATGACGATCGGTAAAGTCTTCGCCGAAGGCATCGGTGGCGCTGGCGGCCAAGTTGAACTCGACTCTGAGAGCTTGATTCGCATCATTGGCTCGGGGACGAGCGGCTTTGGCGGTGCGCCAGCCAGCATTTCCACCGCAGGCAGCAGTAGCGGCGGCCCGATCACAATTCGCCATGGCGGTGGCGGGCTGATTCCCTTCATTGTCGGGGATGGGGGACTCAACGGTTCTGCCACACGACTGATGACCGGGAATTTTTCCCTGGAGCAGAGTATTTTTCCCACTCGGGAATTTCTCAACAGCTATATTCAAGGCGCAATTCAGATTCTTTCTGTTGATGCACCGCAACTCATTTTGCCCCCAGCGGGCTCGAATCCACCGCTGCTCACGTTTTATAACGAAACCCCCGAGCAATTGTTTATCAAATTGATTGCCGATCGCCTCGATGCAGAAGTTGCTATTAATAAAGAGAAGGGTGAAATGCTGTTAGCCATTCCAGGAGAAGAAAACCCGATCGTCATTCCCCTCGATGACCTTCCCTCGGCGGATATCAGCTACATTGACGAACAGTTTGAAATTGAATACGAAACCCACTTTCAAACAGAATTTGATGAAGACGTTGAAGCCGTTTCCCTCGCCAGCATTCGGCAGATGCTCACAACCATCGAAGCCCAAACCGGAACCCGTCCCGTCATTATTTATGCCCTGAGCCACCCCGGTGCTGACTGGCTCGAACTACTGCTGATCACGCCTCAATCTGATGACATTATCCGTAAACAAGTCCTCGGGGCAGAATACGAACTCATCGAACGCCAACTCAGTCACCTCAACCGGAGCCTGCGCGAAACCCGCGACGATCGCCACCTCGTGGCCGGTCAACAGCTCTACGACTGGCTAATTCGGCCGATCGCCGCCGACCTCGAACAATACAACATTGATACCTTAGTCTTCGCCATGAGTCCGGGACTGCGCACTGTACCCCTCTCCGCCCTCCACGACGGCCAGCGATTTTTAATTCAAGACTACAGCCTCGCGCTCATTCCCAGCGTTAGCCTCACCGATAGCCGTTACCAGCCCCTGGCTCAGGCAACGCCCCTGGCCATGGGCATTGATGAGTTCACCAGCTTTGTCGATGCCCAGAGCCTGCCCGCCGTGCCCGCAGAACTGGATGCGATCGCTCGCCATTACCCCAACGCCCAGCTCTATCGCAACGAAGCCTTCCGGTTTGAAACCCTCCGCAGCCAGCGCCAGCAGCCCTTCGAGATTATTCATCTGGCGACCCATGCCCAGTTCGACCCCACCTATATTCAGTTTTGGGCCCATAAAGTGGGGACGCCAGACTTTCGCAGCCTGGGCTGGTACAACGACCCAGCGGTGGAACTGCTCGTGCTGAGTGCCTGCGAAACGGCGATCGGCGATCTCGAAGTTGAACTGGGCTTTGCGGGGCTGGCCGTTGGTACGGGCGTCAAGTCAGCGGTGGCCAGCCTCTGGCAGGTCTCCGATCGCGGCACGTTGGCGCTTATGGATGGGTTTTACGGTTATCTCGCTGACCCCCAGATCCCGATCAAAGCCGAAGCCCTGCGCCAAGCTCAGTTGAGCCTCTTGGGCAGTGAAACCTATCGTCACCCCTACTATTGGAGTGGCTTTACGATGGTGGGTAGTCCTTGGTAGATGTTCATGAACGAGTCGATCGCAGCCAACGAAACCCTTTACAACCTGGCAGGCTGGGGCGAACCGTATTTTGGCATTAACACAGCAGGTCATGTTATGGTCTCCCCCCTCGGTGAGCGCGGCGGCTCGTTGGATCTTTACGAGCTGGTGCAGGCCCTGCAACAGCGCAACTTACAGTTACCTTTACTGATTCGCTTTTCAGATATTTTGGGCGATCGCATCGAACGGCTCAACGCCTGCTTTGCGCGGGCGATCGCTCGTTATGGTTACAACGGCAGCTATCGCGGCGTCTACCCGATCAAATGCAACCAAAGCCGCCATCTGGTAGAAGCATTGGTTGAGTTTGGTCGCCCCCACCAGTTTGGGCTCGAAGCGGGCTCAAAACCCGAGTTGATGATTGCCCTCGCCCTCCTGCCGCC
>JBMYQW010000344.1:0-5476 GCA_049601735.1 Spirulinaceae cyanobacterium | reverse complement strand
CCCGTAGCGCGGGCATCTTGCCCGCCACCAGGATCAGCCTTCGCTTTCTGTGTTTATACAATCCGGATTCAGTATCAGACCTGAGTTTGGGCAACTCAAGGAGCAACACCGTCGCCGCCATAATCAATCCCCAGGGCAACCCGCTCTCCGCCGGTCTGGCGCATCGCCGTCAACCATTGCACCACGATATCGTAGGGCACTTGCGGCGCTGCAACCAGCATCACGGGGTCTTGCTCGTTGGTCCGGATAAATTCGGCAACCTTGCTCAAGACCTGCGCCTGATTCAAGGCTTCCCCCTCTATCAGCGCCTGGGTCTCACCCTGAAGGCGGACAACCAGAGCGGCGTTGTCCGGAGCACCTGTGGCGTCCTGCTGGGCTTCTCCATCTGGAACCGTCACTTCAACCCGGTCGGGAGGCGTAGCCAGCAAGGTGGACATGACCACGAAAAAACCCAACACACCCATCATTACCGTCAACATCGGAATGAGGTCAATCTTGGGTATTTTGGCGCTTGTTTGGTGGTTTCTAAACCGCATTTAAACGATCCATCGTCTAGTTTTTTTGAATCGCTAAAGACACGCGATCGCCGCCCACCGAACCCATGGTTTTAAGCAGATCTTCAATTTGTTCATAGTCCAAGCTGCGGTGAGCACTGAGGATAATCATGCCATCTGGATGCGCTTGCAAAAAGTCCTCCAGTTGGCGCATCATTTCTGCTTGAGAAATGGCTTGATCATCGATCGAAAGGGTCTGCTCCTGGGTCAGTCCCACGATCAATGTCTCCGTCTCATCCATTGTGGCTTGAGTGCCCTGACCGTCCGCACTGGTTGGCAACTCGACGCCGGTAATATTTTGTCCGGTCATCGTGATCGTGGCGATCACAAAAAAGGTTAACACCGACATCAAAACGTCCATCATCGGGACGAGGTTGACGTCGGGAATACCGGATTCTTGGCGGTGTCGTAGGCGCATCGGATGGGTGAAGCGTGAATGAATTAACGGGGCGATCGCGTGATTCGTTGTTCCGGGGGCAGCGGCGACTGCATCGTCGGCAGGGCAGCAGGGGGTTGAGCGGGAGGAAGATGGCGGGGTTCATACCAAACTTGGCGATAGATCAACTCCAATTCACTGCCCACCTGGGAGAAAAAATCCATCTGCTGGGCTTGGAGTGTCACCATCACTCGTAAGACCAGGAGCGCGATAATCGCCACGATCATTCCGGCGGCAGTGGTCACTAGAGCTTCACCGATCCCGGCGGCGGCTTTCGAGGCTTCCGCTGTGCCACCGCCGCCAATATCCAGGTTATTGAAGGTGGTAATCAGACCCGTAACCGTGCCGAGCAGCCCTAGCAAAGGAGCGACTGCCACCACTGTTTCCAGGAACTTATCCCCCCGGCGCATCTCCACAAACTCTCGATCGCCCGCCGCTTCCATAGCCAAACGGAAGGTTTCCGGCGAGGGTTGGTTGAGCTGTAAAGGGGCGAGTAAAAAGCGGCCGATCGGCAGATACCGGGCGAGTTCAGCGATTTCGGCAGCTTTCTCAAGGTTGTAGCGGGCCGCATCGAGCACATCATTGACAATGCGATGCTCTTGGCTGACCAAGCGCAGCCAAAACCAAGCCCGTTCTAGACCGTAGGCGATCGTAAAGACCGAGAGAATAAGCAGGGGATACATGACCGGCCCGCCTTGCAGGAACAATTCATAGAAGCGAGTCATAGGCACGGATCAAAAGCGGTAGGGTAGCGTGAAAAATTTTGGGGCTGCGATGCGGCTTAATCTAAATTTTAAGGGGCTTTGGCGTTGGCTATCTCTTGGCTGGATGCCGCTTACAGATCAGGGGCATCAAGACCCGCTGCTTTAAGCTGGGCGATCGCCGCATCTAGTTTGGCTTGGGTCTGTTCTTGCGCTAGTCGCGCCTGATCTCGTTCGATTTGCGCCTGATCTCGTTCAATTTGTGCTTGATCGCGCTCGGTTTGCGCCTCAGACAGTTGTTTCGTTAGTTCTGCAAACGTTTTAAAGGGTGCTCCATCCGGATAAAAGACCTCTAAGCCCGCTGCACCCCACGCAAAGCGAATCTGGAGACAGGGAGAAGTCCAGGGCAGGGCTGTGCTGTTGACCACCGTGGTTATTGCCGCTTGGGGGTGCGATCGCGCAAAGCCCCAAAACTCAAATGATTCCGGATTGTAGCAATACATCTCCAAAACACCATGTCGGGCGTAGAAACATTGCTTTGAGATCATTTCCGCCCCAGTATTGCTCGGGGAGATAATCTCAAAGACGACTTGGGGGGCAATATTGTTTTCTTGCCATTGTTTGTAGCTGCCGCGATAACCATCAGGACGACCCAGCACCACCATCGCATCCGGTGCTTGACGGGGCACTTTCGGGGGGGGTTGACCGGGAATGGATTTGACCTGAACCGGATACCAGAGTAAATCCCCCGCAACAAAGGCGGTTTGGTCTTTGAGCAAATGTTTGAGGTTTTCAACCAGCCGGACAATCCATTGGTATTGCAAGGTGTTGTCCGCCATGGGTTTGCCGTCGGAGTCGGGGTAGAGCGTTTGGGGGGCAATGGGGGTTTGAACCATGATTTTTGTTGACCGTTCCTAGTCAATGGATCACCCAGAGGTCTGTTGCCAAAACTTTGGGCGACTGCGTTTGGCAGTGCGCAGAGTGCAATCGCAGTATTACCGTTTGATTTGTTTAGAGTATGCTTTTTGAGTGGCGGACAAGATGCCCGCGCTACGGATATTTCAGAGGATTAACCGTAGCGCAGGCGTCCCGCCTGCCCTTTGGGTAATTATTATTTCAAGGAGTAATCTTGAGCGCCACAACGGTTTGTTTCTTAACTGTAAACGCTCTTACTGAGCCGTAACAACCTGGAGTTCTTGCAAGTCAGCGATCGCCGCATCCACAGCTTTTGCAGGCACCAGGGACGCATTACCCCAGCGAATGCCGATCACCCCCGCTGCCCCCGCCCCACGAGCCATCTGCCAGTCATGACCCGAATCCCCCACCATGAGGACGCGATCTGGAGCAATCTGCAATTGATTGCAGACTTTCTGGAACAGTGCCGGATCGGGCTTGAAGAGTCCGTCGTCGGTCAACCCCAGCGCGACAGCAACTTGATCTTGTAACTGATGCGCGGCGACAAAGTTTTTCACCTCTGCATCCGTAGCGGCCGAAAGAATGGCGAGCTTAAGACCCGCTGCGTGGAGCTGCTGGAGAACCGCGATCGCGCCAGGAAAGACCGGGCTGGCACTTTCGTCCCGTTGCGGCGTATCACTGGCTTGGTCAAAGGCAGCGCGGGCAATTTTGAGGCATTCGGGCCAGGGGCGGCCCGTCTCGGCAATGTAAGCCGCTGCCGCGATCAGGTTCTCTTGGCGGCTGCCCACGGCCATCAAGCCCTGGGGATCGAGTTGATTCTCTAACACGCCAAACGCCATCAGCAGCGGATCACCAATGCCGGGAACCTGAGCATCGATGCGTCGGGCGCAATTGATCGCCAAGGTCCGCAGTTCGTCCCAGGAATTTTCCAATGTGCCGTCTTTATCGAAGACGATCGCCTCAATATTTCTAAATGTAACGTTTGCGCAACGTATCGTAACCAAAATAATCTCTCCTAACCGAATGCACCAAGAGGGAACAAACAAGATGATAGGCTAGCTAATGCCTTGGGAAGATTGACATTATTTGAAGTTACGGAGTGAGCCCATGACCGGGTCTGAGCAGTTGCCCTATTTGTTGCGTGTGGCACAAGGAGAAATCGTTGACCGTCCGCCCGTTTGGATGATGCGCCAAGCCGGACGTTACATGAAGGTGTATCGGCAGTTGCGGGATAAATACCCCAGCTTTCGGGAGCGATCGGAGAACCCGGAGCTGGCGATCGAAATTTCCCTGCAACCCTGGCGAGCCTTCCAACCCGATGGCGTGATCATGTTCTCAGATATCCTGACGCCCTTACCGGGCATGGGCATTCCCTTCGACATTGTGGAGAAGCAAGGCCCCGTCATCCCTGACCCGATCCGCACTCAGGCTCAGGTCGATGCCATGACGCCGTTTCACCCGGAAGAATCGTTGCCCTTCATCAAGACGATTCTGAACACGTTACGGCAGGAAGTGGGCAATGCCTCAACAGTCTTGGGCTTTGTCGGTGCGCCCTGGACGCTGGCGGCCTACGCTGTGGAGGGTAAAAGCTCAAAGAACTACGCCGTGATCAAGAAAATGGCTTTCTCGGAGCCCCAGATCTTGCACCAGTTCCTGAGTCAGATCGCCGATGCGATCGCCACTTACGTGAACTATCAAATCGACTGCGGCGCGCAGATCGTCCAAATGTTTGACTCCTGGGCGGGCGAGTTGAGCCCCCAGGATTATGAAACCTTTGCCCTGCCCTACCAGCAACAAGTGGTGCGTCAGGTGAAGGCCCAGCACCCGGATACGCCGTTAATCCTGTATATCAGCGGCAGTGCGGGCGTGTTAGAGCGTATGGGTGCATCCGGCGTCGATATCGTCAGTGTGGACTGGACGATGGATCTCAAGGACGCCCGCGATCGCCTCGGTTGGGACATGAAAGTGCAAGGCAACATGGACCCTGGGGCACTCTTTGGCTCGAAGGACTTTATTCGCGATCGCATCCTGGATACGGTGCGCAAGGGCGGCGGCAAGGGACATATTTTTAACCTCGGCCATGGTGTGTTGCCGGGAACCCCAGAAGATCATGTAGCGCACTTTTTTGAGACGGCAAAAAATGTGCATGAGTTGTTGGCATTAGCCTAACGGGGTCATACACGATGAATGATCCGACTGCGATCGTTGGCATCATTACGGCGCTCAGTATTGCCTCAGAGCGCCTAGTGGAAATCATCCAAGGCTTCGTGCCGATTCTGAATGTCAAGCAAACTGACCCGAAAAAAGAGGCCCGGCGTCGGGCCGTCTTACAGCTCTTGGCGGTTGGCTCCGGTATCGCGACGGCGTTCCTGGCGCAAGATTACCTGCCGCCGGAAATGAATATTGCGTCCAATAACTGGAATATTCTGGGTTTGGGTCTGCTGGCCAGCGGCGGATCAGGGTTCTGGCATACGGTTTTGACCTACTTTGCCAAGGTCAAAGACATTAAGACGCTCGAAGCAGAGGCGATCAAACGGGCGAGTCAAGAATGAGCCTGAAACTTGTATCAAACGGTTTGGGTTTGTTCGGGTGCAGATTCGAGAAGGGACGCTTGGAGCATTGGACTATTCGGCCTGAACTTTTTCTAGTACCCACTCACGAATCAAAGCCTCTGCATCCAGACCTCTAGACCGAGCAACCTGCTCAACAGCAGCAACTTCCTGGGGCTGTAACTGAAGTTTAATGGTTGTTGCTGCACCTGTGATTGCTGCTACACCATTTGTGTATTCTGATCCACCACCATGACTTCCGTTACTAGTCGCAGAGAATCTAAATGGGTGAGATGATACTGTACTATCAGATGTATCAAA
>JBMYQW010000343.1:0-5500 GCA_049601735.1 Spirulinaceae cyanobacterium | reverse complement strand
TATTGCCTCAGATGAAACCGTTCTTTGGGCCATTGCGGGGGGGGAATTATGGGGGCATCGGTGGCGATCGCCAACAACGGATAGGGGTAATAAACAATGGAGCGCTGGGTGGCGATCGCCGCCGCAAAACTTGACCAATTAATTGCTGCTAATCCTCGAGTTTCGTCATAGGGGAATTGGGTGAGCCAAGAGCGACGAATCAATATAGGCAGATCGTAGGGATAATCTTGTTGTAAGAGCTGTAAGAGTGAGCTCTCAATGGTGAGGATATGATGAATTTTGTCAGCGTACAAAACCATTAAAGGCGAGACGACAATCTCTGCCTCGCCAGCTCTAGTCGCCTTGATCAAGGTCTTAATACAGTGGGGCTGGAGGGAGAGTCCGGGACTCAAACAGAGCAGATAATCAGCTGTGGTTTTGCTCACCAACTGATTGTAAGTCTCGCCCAGGGTCTGGTAGAGGGGAAGTGGAAAGTAGTGGCATTGCGGAAATTTTTCTTCGAGCGTGGCGATCGCTTCTGCCGAAGTTGCCACCCAGACTTCCGATGCTGTATGGGTTTGGCTGGCGAGCTGGCTCAAGGTGGTTTTAAGCTTTGTTGAGTTTGCTTCAGAGACGATCAGCACCGCCACCGAGGGTTGATCAGCAGGGGGGATTGCAGTTTGGCTTTGGGCTTCACTCATAAGGTCTAGGCGCTGATGGAGCAGCGTTTGGTTGACTTCCAGGAGACGATCGCGGCTAGGCAGCGTTGGCGGATCAAGGTTCGAGATCGACGTGATCAAGGTATCTCGCAACGCTGCGATCGAATCCGCTCTAAACCAATGGACTCCGTCTGTCCGCTCCAGCAGACCTAATGTTTCCCGAAAGCCGCCTGTATCTGCCACGACCAGATGCACGGGTAACTGACCCATTTCTAGGGCAGCATAGGGGAAATTCTCAGCGCGGCTGGTAAGGCAGACGATCGGGTTGGGGAGGGAGGCGATCGCCGCGATCGCCTCCTGGCTGAACAGATCACTGTGCAGCTGATAGCGCACCACACCCGAGAGTTCACGCTCAACATAGTCCCAGCTACTCATTTCTAAGCCACCACGGGATGAAACCCCGCCGACTTTGCCAAAAAATAAAATCTCAATTGAGGTGCGTAATGTTTCCGAAAGTCCTTGCAACGCCGCCACAAACAAGCGCAGACCCTTCCGCTCTTCCAAGCGACCAAAAAACACCACGGGTCGCCGTTCTCCGCTGATGGGTATCGCTGATTCCGGAGGGCTTGGCGCAAGCAACGGCAGGAAGTAGGGTAAATGTTTAATCTGCTCCGTTTGCCAGCCACACTGCGCCATTTTATCAATCAAAAATAATGATGGCGAAAACGTGAGATCAGCATGATCGCAACACCATTGCTCATAGTGTTGCGCCAGCCATTGCCATTGGGCGTCCTTAAAATCAATCAAGCAATGTTGTTGATTGATTTCGGCCAGCCATTCAAAGCTGCCATGAGTCATTACGGCAACCAAAACCTTGGAATTCAATCGGCCCGAATGCTTGGCGGCGATCGTATGATAGCCAAAGCCCCAAATTTCTGGACATTCTACATAGAGTTGTGCCTGCGGATAAACAGCACTGAATGCCTCGACAAAATAGAGCACCCGACGACTTTCCCGCTCAAAGCTGCGTCCTAACTCTGAAGCCTGAGCCGTTTTCAGCAATGCCTGCTGCTGGGCTGATAACCGCAGCACTTGGGCAGCTTCACGGGTTGAAAACACCTGGGCGATCTGTGACCAAGGACTCACACCGCGATATGATTTGTGCGTTTGGGTGAGCAGCAGTATCACGCGCCAACCATTCGCCGCGAGTTGATAACTCAAGGTCGTGAAATACGTGCCAATGCCGCCATTGCGGGTTAAACCTTCAAATTCATTGCTAACCAGCACCGCTAATTGGGTGGTTGAGGGGTCAAATTGGGCTTGAATATGGGATTGAAAGGTCAAGGGTGAGGGAGAGTAAATGAGTGATATGCACAAGATTACGATACAGAGGCTACTTTATGACCGGACTCCTTTCGGCAGATGTTGACAGGCCCAACAGATTTACCATCGCTCTCCATTGTGATCTGCACCTTGAACCGAGCCCATTTTTTACATTTGGTGCTCCGCGCTGTGGTGCAATGCCGCTCGGCGTTTCAAGAACTTGTTGTGGTCATGGGACCGTGTCAGGATGAGACGGCTCAGGTGCTCGACACATATCGGACTGAGATCGATCAGCGCCTGACCACCGATCGCGCGAATGTGAGTGTGGCTCGCAATCTCGGTCTACAAGCAGCGACGCACAAGATTGTGCTTTACCTCGATGATGATGTTATTCCCTCGATCCCCTGGATCATGACCCATCGTTTGGCCCATCAAGACCAGCGATATGCTGTGGTGGCGGGGGCGGTCGCAGACTGTAGCCAACCGGAGCGGTTGACCCTGCAATTTGCCTGGGGGGTGCAAGACCATTGGAGCCGTACGCATCCTGTCCTCTCGCGATCGCAACAGCAGTGGTATCTGCAACAACCGGGCTGGTTTCCCGGTGTGATGGGAGCCAATGTCTCCTATTGGCGGGCGGCGGTGCTGGCAGTGGGCGGCTTTGATGAGTTTTATGAATATTTTCTAGAAGAAACAGATCTCTGTCTGCGACTGCTGAAGGCGGGCTATCGAGTGCATCACTGTGATTATGTGGTGGAGCATTATGTGCAACCGAGCCACAATCGGCAGGAGCGCGACTACCTGACCTGTTGGTACGCCCTGGGCAAAAACACGACCTACTTTGCCCGGAAGCACCGCAGGGATGGCGTTCCGGACTGGTTCTTTTGGTGGCGATTGAGTTGTTTACTCAGTCAACGCTGTGGACGTGAAATTTTACGTCTTTTACTCAAGGGTCGTTGCTCTCCGGGGCGAGCCTGTTACTATTTGAGGGATACTCTTGTGGGGATGTGGCGGGGGTGGCTCGCCCAGACAAAATCGATCAAGAATGTCAATCTTGAGGAGGTTGAATTGAGTTAGGCGTTAAGCTCACTCGGCGTTATTCTCTCAGACTCACTGGAGCCAACTTGATCAATATGGAAGCAGTAGGGTGGCCATTGCCCACCAGAAAGGGATTTTGGCTTTCTGAAATGGACTAACCAGCACTGTCCCTGCCATAGCAAGGCTTCTGCTCATTTTTGTTTAAAGTTAATCTCCCTCAGCCACGGAGATCCAAACCATGGTTCAAACCCCCCTCAAACCCCAGCAGACCCTCTACCCCGACTCAGATGGCAAACCCATGGCCGAGAACACTGAGCAATACCAGTGGATCACCCGTCTCGTGACGAATCTGAAGCATCTCTTGAGGGAGCAAACTGCTTTTGTTGCCGGAGATTTGCTCTGGTATCCAGTTCAAGTCGAGTCAGGGGAAACGCCACCGAGTCAGGCGCCAGACGCGATGGTTGCGCTAGGGCGTCTTCCAGGAAAACGAGGCAGCTATCGACAGTGGGAAGAAGCAGGGATCGCTCCCCAAGTGGTTTTTGAGATCCTTTCTCCGAGCAACACTACAGGCGAAATGTTTGCCAAGCAAATGTTTTACACTGAGCATGGTGTGCTGGAGATGTACTTCTATGACCCTGAGTCCTACGAGTTTTGGGGGCTGGTTCGAGAGCGCGCGGCAGATGCACCAGAGCCAGTGATGCGCCTTAACTTACCTTGGATTTCGCCATTGCTGGGGATTCGGTTTGAGATGTTTGAGGATGGCTTGGAGATATGTTACCCCGACGGTCAGCCATTCAAAGACCCTGAAGCATTTGCCTTGGGGGAGGCTCAAGTTCAGGCTAAATATGCTAAGTCCCAAGTCGAGATGGATCAACTCCAAGGAGAGCATGACAAACTCCGAGCCCAACTTGATGCAGCGATCGCCCAAATGCGAGCGGCAGGGCTAGATTTTAACGGCGAATAGATTGGAGTACCTTGTCACAGTTTAAAATATGACTCTTGACAGAAAAAAAGACTGAATATAGTCTTTTGCAAAAACATGAGAAGCGAGCCTCCCCCTTTCCGTAGACGCTTTGCGGCTGCTTGCAGGGTAGGGGGATTAACAGACCGCACCAATCTGGAAACTGCTATACATACTCTCTAGCTCGCTGAAGCCAGCTTGATCGATATGGAAGAAAGTCAAATACATCAGATTTATGACAAGGGCTACGCTCAAAATTATGATCAAAAATTCTTGCTTAACGATCGCTCAAGAATCAATACTGAGTTTGAACGGGACACCATTGCCCAACTCCTCAGTGAAATAGGCAACAATCCCACCTGGCTCGATGTTGCCTGTGGCACAGGTTACTTTTTAAGCTGTTTTCCAGAAATTGAACGAACAGGTTTAGATATTTCTCCCGCGATGTTGGCGGTGGCTCGGCAGGCTAATCCCAACATTCCGCTCCTTGAAGGAGATTACCGAGATCAGCGTCCCCAATGGCAAGGACAGTGGGATTTGGTTTCCAGTATGTGGTGGGCCTATGGTTACGTTGAATCGCTGGCAGAACTTGAGCAGCTAGTCGCTAATTTTGCCGACTGGACATCCGATCGCGGTGTGTGCTTCTTACCTGTATGCGAACCCGAACTCATTGGTGTGGGCAAGCTCAAGCTCCCCTATACCTACACGAATGATGATGAATTGGGGGGATACGGCGGTTCAATTCAGTTTGAAGCGGTGATTTGGACATGGATTGATGAGCAAACCGGGAAGCGACATGAGAATATGATTGCGCCGCAACTGGCGCACCTCATGTCTCTGTTTGAGAAATATTTCCAGCACGTTGAGGTTGTCGACTATTCTGCCTCAACAGCCAGTGAGAGTAAGGCGATTGTTGCCCGTCATAGAAAACCCGAAATAACTTCAAAACCAGCTCATCTCCAACCAACAGCAAATCCATCTCCGACAGTTGAACCCTCAAAAAATACCAGCATGGTGATTGAGCAAGAGGGTGCAAAAGATACGCCAAGACGAGCGAAATTCAATCTCCTCAAATTAAGTCGTTCTCAAGAATGGTGGCTCTATAAAATTGCCCCCCTCCTCGGTATTGCCTGTGCACAGACCCTCATCCTGCAACTTCCACCCGGCCTTGCTACAGTCTCGACTCTCATTGCCTTCCTTTCTATTGCTTCCGTTGCTGCCTACGGCTACCTCCTCAATGACATTTATGATATTGAGGGCGATCGCCAAGCCAATAAGCCCAATGCTGCTGCCAAACTTCAACCCTGGCAACGTGTTGTTTTCAGCCTCCTTTTTGTTTGTACCGGATTTGCTGCCCCTCTCCTAGCCCACTTCGGCAGCATTCCTCTGCTCCTGCTGGGGACTAACTATCTCCTCCCTACCCTCTACTCTGCTCCACCCCTACGCCTCAAAGAACGAGGCGTTTTGGGTATCCTCAGCGATGCCGCAGCAGCCCACCTCGTCCCGACTCTGTTTGTGGCAGCCACATTTTTGCGTCTTGTAC
>JBMYQW010000342.1:0-5507 GCA_049601735.1 Spirulinaceae cyanobacterium | reverse complement strand
AGCGGTGGGCAAGTCGCTGGTTTCCTCGGGAAGCAGACTCAGGAGCAGTTGGAGAAAGGACCGCTGTTGGGTGCGATCGCCACAGAGGGTATAGAGTTCTTCAAATTGGTCTACCACCAGCAGGAGCCGGGGTTGGGGATGTTGACGACGAATGGTAGCCAGGATTTGTCCGAGCGTCGTGGTGCCCGCCAGCAACGCCTGCTGGAGGGTCTCGGCCGTCCAATCGGTCTGGTGTAACTGCGGCATTAAGGCGGTAACCAGTTGGGCCAGGGGCTGGGCGGTAGGCCGAAAAATGAGGGCGATCGCTTCCTGGGCCAAATGGGGGACGAGCCCCGCCAAAACCAAGGAAGATTTGCCGCTCCCCGACGCCCCCAAGAGCGCCACCCAGGGCTTGGTATAGACGGCATAGGCCAGCTTCTCGATCGTTTCCTCCCGGCCGCAAAATACCGCTGCATCCGCCGGGGTAAAGGGCGCAAGCCCCCGATAGGGGCAAGGGGCTAACACCTCGGGCAGTTGGTAAAGATCCTGCCAATAGAGGCTGGGAGAAAACTGCTGCTGACTCGGGTTCTGAAACAGCACCGGCAACCAACTGGCACAGGGATAGTCGGTTTCGATTGCCTGGAGCCGTTCGCGGGCCTCTCGCACGGCCAGCGGCAGGGGCAACCCCTGACAAAAGCTCTGCAAGAACCCGGTGAGGAAGGCCTGGGCCACCACATCGGGCACGGGTTCCCGCAGGATGATGGTGTTGGGGATGGCCAGGGGCTCAATCTGGTGGGCCAGTCCCAGGCCATCACAGGAGTTGAAAATGGCAATCTTCAGCCCCTGTTTGACGGCTTTTTTCAGGGCATGGGCTATGTCTCCGAGATGCACCGTTTCCTCGGCATTAAGCCGCAGATAGCCGCGATTACGCTCCGCGGACTGCCCAAGGCCATCGCCCCTAGGTTGACTATTGCTATGGCCCGAAAAACACAAAATATCCCAGCCCTGGGCATCCCAGAGGGCGGTGTGGAGGTCTTGACGGCTCGGTTCGACCAAGACTTGCACCTCAGCCTGGGGCAGTTGGGCTAGCAGGCGGCGATCGCTCTCTACATCAATTCCGGCACTGTGACCCAAAACTGCTAAGACCCGCACCTGCTTACGCGGACTCACAGCCGTCACCACCGCCTCATAACTCGGAGCACTCAGGGCTAATTCTGCCTTGGGGTAGCGTTCAAAAAAATCCCAGCAATGCCAGGGCAACCGCCGTAGCCAGGGGTTAGCCGTCTGGAGAATGAAGCCGATCTCCTGGTTGGGCTGGAGTTTTTCCAGCAGCTTCTCGCGGACGCGGCGAAAGTCTTCATGACGTAACCATTGATTCAGGCTGGCAACCAGGGTGTCTCCAGCCACAAAAAGTTGGGCCAGCAGCTCATCGGGAGAGCCCTGAAAGACTGCGTTGTCCGGTTCTCCCAGGCGATAGGTTCCCCAGAGCAACCCGTAGCACGATCGCCATTGCTGGTATTGCGTTATGAGCTGTGCCGCCGCCGGGAGCCGCCCCTTGGTGCGGGCGATCGTTGTTCCCTGCGCCCCATCCGCACGGATTTCGAGGCGGATTTCTAGGGTGATGTAGAGTCCGGTCTGGAGGTCGCCATCAAAATCAAGCAGGACGAAAGCCATAGGGGGCATGGCAGCTAAGTATGCTTCTGGTTATAGCGGAAATTTGGGGAATGGGTTGAGGATGTGGGTGTGGGGTGTTGTGGGGTGTGGGGTGTGGGTCTATCCCCGACCCCCAATCCTCAAATCAAATAATGAGGGGAAGGCGATCGCGTATAATTGTTGCAAAAGATTAAGAAAACTGAGCGCATGACAGCTAAAATCCAATTTTCCCGTGGCCTCACCGAAGAAACCGTGCCCGATATTCGCGTGACTCGTGCCGTGAGCGGCAACAGTGGCACCGCTACCTTCACCTTTGAAGATCCGCAAATTCTCGCCGCTGATAGCACCGCTGAGGTTACGGGGATGTACTTGATTGATGACGAGGGCGAACTTTCGACCCGTGATGTCAAGGTCAAGTTCTACGATGGCAAGGCTCGCGTCCTCGAAGCGACGATGATCTTTCAAAATACCGACGAATGGAATCGCTTCTTGCAATTTATGGAGCGATACGCCGAGGTCGCGGGCTTAGAATTACAACGAGCCTCTGAAGAGTAAAGCGTCATGAAAGCATTCGTTGCCGGAGCAACCGGCCAAACCGGAGCGCACATTGTTCAGCAACTCCACGCCAAGGGAGTTGAGGTTGTCGCCCTGGTGCGCGATCGCACCAAGGCCCAAACCCTCTTACCCGAGGGCGTTGAGCTAGTCGTGGGCGATGTCCTCGCCCCCGCCACCTGGGAGGCGGCCCTCAGCGGCTGTGAGGTGCTCTTTTGTGCCACGGGCGCAACGCCCTCCCTCGACTTTACCGGCCCCTACAAAGTGGATTATGAAGGAACCAAGCTGCTGGTCGATCGCGCCAAAGCCCAAGGGGTCGATCGCTTGGTGCTGATTTCATCCCTCTGTGTATCGCAGTTTTTCCATCCCCTTAATCTTTTTTGGCTGGTGCTCTATTGGAAGCAGCAAGCGGAGAAGTATCTGCAAGCGAGTGGCTTAACCTACACGATCGTGCGACCCGGCGGTCTGCTCTCGGAAGACAACGACGATCGCATCCTGCTGCAAAAGGCAGACACCCTGTTTGAGGGGCGGATTCCGCGCACGAAGGTGGCCGCAATTGCGATCGCCGCTCTGGAGCAGGATGCCGCCCAAAACCAGATTGTGGAGGCGATCGCGACCCCCGATGCCCCAGAGCAGTCTTGGGCCGAGCGGTTTGCGACGGTGGCGAGTTAAGGGCTATCTCTATCAAATGGATAATCTGCCCTAGATTGGCTCAATCTTCTATCGTAGAAGCGTCCCCTCACCGCCGTTGATCATGCTGGTTCTTGATCCCCGAACCCACCAACCTGCAACCGAGCAGCGCATTCTGTTGCACGATGTTGCCTGGGCAGAATACACCCAGCTTGCGGATGCCTTTCGGAACAGGTTTCCCCGGATGCATTATCTAGAAGGAACCCTAGAGCTACTGATGACCACTTCACCCGAGCATGAAGGCCTCAAGAAGCTCATTGCCCGTTTGCTGGAAACCTATGCTATGGAAAAGCGCCTCAACCTGAATGGCTATGGCAACACAACATTTCGAGATGAGGCGGTGCGGCGCGGGGCGGAACCAGATGAATGCTACTGTTTGGGGGAACTCGAAGGAATTCCTGATTTGGTGATTGAGATTGCCCTGACCAGTGGTGGTATTGATAAACTCGGGGTCTATGCGGGGCTGAAGGTTCCCGAAGTTTGGTTTTGGCAAGATGATCGCTTGCGACTCTATTATCAGCAAGGCGACAGTTATCAAGAATGCGATTGTAGTCTACTGTTTCCGAAGCTAGACATTGCGCTGCTGAGTCAGTTTATGGGATATCGCAATCAGACGGAGGCGGCGATCGCGTATCGAGACGCGCTCCAGAGCCGTTAACCACGTGAGTTTTGGATAACTCAATATTTTCGCAATCCGTTATCTCAACCCACCTTAAAAGCTGGGTTTCAGACTAGACGAAGTTTAACTGTGCATATCACTCTCTAGTTTAAAAAGCGCGATAACTCTGAACGGCTCGCCAAAAGAAATAGAGCGCCAAGACCAGAAGTAGCCCCCGGAAGCTGAGGTTAACAAGGCGATCGGGCAGTTTGGGCAGAAATCGGGTGCTAATCTGAGCGCCCACGAGCCCCCCTGCTCCGAGCGTCAAGCCCGCGATCGCCACCACGTTGCCCTGCTGGGCATGACCCAGGCAAGCGGAAATGGAAGTCAGTACAATCACGCCCAAGCTGGTGCGAATCGCGGTTTTGATCGGTTCCTGGAGCAGCAACATCTGGAGGGGAACCATAATCACGCCGCCGCCGACACCAAATAAGCCCGCCAGCAAACCCGCCGCCGCTCCAGTACCGAGTCGGGCTGTGAGCCTGTTGAGGGAAGAGGGTTTAGTCTGAGCCGTTGCCGTTAGGGTTTCGGCGGTTAATGGTTGGGCTGATGGTGGTTGGGTATGGGGTGGTGGGGATGAGGTTGAATCCGTCCCTGCTGCCTGAGCCCCGACGGGAGCGGTCAAGCTGCGCTGGGCTAAATATTGCTTGAGGCGCACCAGAAAGATAGTCAAAATTAGCAGGAGACCAAAGGCCGTTTCCTTAATAAAGTCGGGGAGCTGACCCACCAGGTAAGCGCCCCATTGCGCGGTGGCGATCGCCGGTAGCGCCAAGAGCAAGATCGCTCGCGGACGGAAAAAGCCCATGCGCCAGTTTTGCAGCGTGCCCGAGAGCGCCGTGATCACGATCGCCAGACTGCTGGTCGCCACCGCCTGGTTGTAGCTGTAGCCAACGGCTACGAGTAGCGGAACCATTACCGTACCGCCACCGATGCCGAGTAGTCCCGAGAGCAGCCCCGCGCCGAGTCCACCGATGATTAAGATGCCCAAAAAATTCATCCCGAAATTTGTTCTCAGCCTCTGGCGTAAGCGCGATCGCTGCCAACCTTAGCCTGAAACGGCACGTTTTGCAGCGACTGCGATCGCTTGCGCATCTGAGCCGGGCTGGGGCACAACGATGACCGTAACGCTCCTGCTGCGCCTGACCGGACTATCACCCCTAGCGCCCAGGCTTAATTTTCGGGTTACCGCATTTGCAATAACCGGGCAAATAGGAGTTCAGGAGAACATTAAACTCGAAATTCTTGAGCTGGCAGAGCCGTTTTAGCTCAGTCTGATGCGGTTCTAAAGGGGATAAATCACAAGTTTCTGTGATTTTAGACACATTTCACCGTGTTTCCGAGTCCATGTTCTAAAATTGAAGGGCATAACCTTGACAAATGGCAGCTCTCAATGAGCTGATCTCACGTCCTAGGTTCTGACCTGCAAAGACCAGATCGTTGTGTTTTTATCCGGTGAGATGGGGTGTTGCGCTGTAAATAAGCAGATACGCCCTCTTGTCCCTATCCTGATTGGTGAAATCAGAAGTCCCATGTTTGATGCCTTCCGCCTTCCTATTCTGCTCGTCATCCCCTTAGCCTCCGTGATTGCGCTGGGCATTGTGGGTTTGGCTTCGGTACGGGCGATCGCCCAACCGATGGCGCTCCAGAATGGAGAGCCGACTCAGCCCCAATCTGTCGACCTCGCGCCTGCCGACCTCACGCCCATCTTGGAGGAGTTTGAGCCGGACAATAACGGCTCTCCGGATGATTCGAGCGGCGCCGGTGGTCGTTAACAACAACTAACGTATTAGAGCTTTTTTGGGCTCGTCTCCAACGGTCGGTGGCGAGCCAGTTTTGCTGTCTAGCCAATTTTTCAAGGGGATTCATATCAAATCCGCCTCGTGACCCCCAAGAATCCCTGTAGGGGCAGGTTTCAAACCTGCCGTGTGAACTTAAGCGTGAAACCCTTTATTCACAAGGCTTCCATGGCGGCCCA
>JBMYQW010000341.1:0-5509 GCA_049601735.1 Spirulinaceae cyanobacterium | reverse complement strand
ACGACCCACCTCACAGAGGAGATGATCACCCGCTGCATGACCACATACATCATTTACAATCTTGAATCGATCAAGATCCATATAACAAAGCGTATGAATATGAGCCTGAGGCTGGACGATTATTTGCTGAAGTCGATGTTCAAATTCACGCCGATTGGCTAGGCCCGTTAACGGGTCACTACGAGCCTCTTTGATAGCTTGTACCAGTTCTTCCGTATGTCTAGCCTGTCGGTTAGCCATTCCTAAATACAGGGTCAGCGTCAACGTCAACAAAAGACCAATGGAGAGAACCATCCACACTGAGCCAGGCAGATAGACGTTTTGGGGCGGTAGAATGAGCACAGACCATTCCCGCCCTTGAAGGTTCAACGTACGAAGACAGGCTGTCCAATCTCGACTGTAGGGACAATGCTGAAGTCGAGAATTCGCATTAGAGGTTGGGTCAGGCAATATTGCTTGAGTTTGGCCGTTGTACGCAATAACCAGGCGTTGCTCAAGAGAGTCTAGCTCCTTAACTAAGGCTGAATCAAGGCGATCTAGATCTAAGTCATAGATATAGAAACTGACATTTTGCCAATCTAAGTCTTGGACAACAGTGGTGATCGCATCTTCAACTTGGAAGGTGCTATAAACCACACCAATAAATTTTTGTAGATCTGGGCGATCGCTTTGGTAGAGCGGCTGATAGACAATAAAGCCTGCATCAACCGGATATCCAGGCTGAGGGAGCTGGACATGATTCGTCGTCATCATCATATCGATCTGACTGGCTCGCTCAATCACACTGTGTCTTTGCCAATCGCTGGAATGGTTGTACCCTAGCAATGCTTGACGTTGTTCAAAGGGCTCAACATAGGTTGTGACAATATAATCTTCGGACAGAGGGGCACGATGATAATCATCTTCCCAAATAAAGGGATAAAGCGCATCATGCTCTTTGAGTTTAGCCTCAAGTTGAGAGCGTTCAGAATGAGAAACTGATTCAGCAAATCCAACAGAGAGCAGACCCGGAGAATCATGGAGAATTCGCTGCGAAAATTGAGTGAATCGCTCCGGGGTAACTTCCTCAGTGAAAGTAAAAAACCCTGCTAATGCATGAGTTGAGTCTGCCGCCCGGTCAAAATCCTGTTGTAAGAAATTGCTCAAACTATTCGCCTTGTTTTCAAATTGTTCTTTTTGGCGCGATCGCTCAACTCGCTCAATCCCCCAAGCTGCACTAATAGACAAAATAACACCCAATACCAATGCGAATCGCATAGGGAAGCGAGAGGACAATTGAAAATTCCGTCGAATAGACTTTAAATATGAATTCAGCCTCATTAACGGTATCTTTATCACAAATAAAATTTACTCCTATGGAGACATAAAAATGATTTTTCTCTTTGACTTGCACCCCAATACAACAGCTATTTTTTTGCACAGCGAATCATAGCCACAACATAAACTGTTATCAATATAGCACAAATGAGAAATACTTTCATTAAGCTATAGGTAGAATATAAATTGATTTGATTCAGGCACAATATCAAGTCACCTCAGTGGCTTGACCGCATGAGAGACGACACAACCAGACCCAGAAAAATCACAGAGAGTAGGGTCAAGACTCAGTGTTTTACGGTGGTGCAGCTTGACGCCCATGGCGATCTGGACTACAGCCACCAAGGTTCTACCCATAACTAGGCTTGCGTGATACGGCAGATTGTAGAGTCTGAGTTCACAGCAACCCAACGGGTCTACAAGTTGATCGGCTACTATGGCTTAGGTCAAGGTAACCACCCAAACGTTTGACAGGTTTTGGGCGTTTGGGCGATTTGATGGCAAAACTGTCGGCTGTCCAACGGCTGAAACCCCATTTATTCCGTTGAGAAATGGACCGTTTTCAAGTTCCAGGGACGGTTACGGGCAGGGCAAGCATTGGTGCGATGAGGAATCGATGAACCAGAAAATGATTGTTTGAGTTGAGGATCGGCTGAAGTGTAGTTTGTCTTGCGCCTGTCTTCGCCCACGAATAAACCTGCCCCATCGTCGTGAAATATCGCTGTTGCAGATGCTTGAGCGTCCGCAAGCGTCTAGAATAGATGGAATTCTTTTTTCGTGTCATTCCCCAGGGTCATGACAAGCTGTTGAAGGAGCGTGAGCATCTGTGAGTATTGAAGACATTATCGATAAGGGTGGTTTTGCCATTTGGCCCCTCCTGTTCCTGTCTATCTTGGCATTGGGCTCTATTTTTGATCGGCTCTGGTTTTGGTCGCGGGTGCTGATCCAAGAGCGGCAAATCCTAATGAGCGTGATGGATGCCGCCTACCGCAACTGGGCCGCAGCGGTGGATGTGGCCCGCGACTACCGCGATCATCCCATGGGACGCTTCCTGTTTGCGCCCCTGACCCTGGCCGAACCCGAGCCGGATGTCTTTCACCTCGCTTTAGAAGCCGCCGCCGACGATGAATTAGCTCTAATGCGCCGGGGCGACAAGATTTTAGAAGCGGTTATCGCCCTCTCTCCCCTGCTCGGACTGCTAGGCACAGTGCTGGGGCTGATTAGCTCCCTGGGGTCGATTAGTATTAGTGACCTGGGAACCTCTTCTACCGCGGGCGTCACCCTGGGGATTGGCGAGTCACTGATTTCGACTGCGGCGGGTCTGGTGATTGCAATTATCAGCTTGGCTTTTTATCGTCTGTTTCAAGCCTTTTTATCCGGTCAGATCCGCATTTTTCGCAAGGCCGGTAGTGACCTAGAGGTGCTCTACCGTCAGCGTTGGCTAGAACAAACCACGGAAGCAGAACAACGTCCTGAGCCGAAGCCGGTCTTAGATATTTGAGCTTAAATCGGAATGGCAAATGCCGACGGCACATCGTAAGAGGGGGTCTGCCCCCCTTCCCGACCGAGCCTTTTCGGTTGAATCCACCCATTCATTTGGGGCAGACCCATCGGACGTATCAACCCGCTAAAAAATTCCCACCCGAGAAACCATGACTGCAACGCCCCGTCCACCGCGCAAACGTCGTAAGGCTCCCCTGCCGAGTGCGCCCCTCAGGCTCTGGCAGGATGGCTTTAAGCAAGAGGAGGTGCGGATTGAAATTATTCCCCTCATTGATGTTATTTTCTGCATCCTGACCTTTTTTATCTTGGCGGCGGTAGGCGTTTCGCGTCAGCAGGCAATTACGCTCAACCTGCCCAAGGCGAGTTCGGGTTCGGCCCAGATGCAGGATATGCTGATCGTCAGTCTGGATACCTTTGGTCAGATCTATGTCGAGCAAAGCCCCGTGGGGAGTTTGGAGCAGTTGTCTGCCGCCGTTGAGAACTATTTTATTACCCGCCCCAATGGGGTGATGGTGCTCTACGCTTCCCAGGAGGTTCGCTACGACCAGGTGATTCAGGTCTTGGATATTTTGCGCGAGGCGGGGGGCGATCGCGTCGCTTTGGCCACGCTACCCAAAGGACTCACCGACCCGAATGCCCTGCCGGGTGACCTCAGTGATCCGCTCAATCCTGCTTTACCGGGCACATTACCGAATAATGGCTTGCCCGGTCAAACTGATCCGCTCACGCCCCAGCCGTTCCCTGATCCGCTTAATCCCGCCAATCCCCAAGATCCCCTAGGAGATGAAGGCGCTCCGCCGATCCCGTCCGAGCCGATCGCCCCCGCATCTCCCGGCTCAGGAGATCTCGAAGGCGCACCGGCAGAAACAGACGAACCACCTCCCAATTTGCCGCCGCTCCCCAATGCGTTTTAAGCCAAGACCAACTTGATATTGACGGTCTATAAACACTGCTTTAGCCGCTCCTCAAACCGATGGTTCAAACCCCTATCCGCACTCAAACCCTCTATCCTGACTCCGATGGCCAGCCGATGGCGGAAAATACAAAACAGTACGAATGGATCGTCCGTTTGGTCGAGAATTTAAAGCGGTTGCTTGAAGACCAAACTGCTTTTGTCGCCGGAGATTTGCTCTGGTATCCCTCTCAAGTTGAGCCAGGTGAACAGCCTCCTCGCCAAGCGCCAGATGCCATGGTTGTTTTGGGGCGTCCCGCTGGCCATCGAGGCAGCTACAAGCAATGGGATGAAGCGGGCATTGCCCCTCAGGTGGTGTTTGAAATTATTTCACCCGGCAACACTATGGGCGAGATGTTTAACAAACAAGTCTTTTACACCCAGCACGGTGTTCTGGAAATGTATTTTTATGACCCTAATTCATATGAGTTTTGGGGTCTGGTACGCGAGACACCACAGGATGTTCCCACGCCAGTGCTGCGCCTGAATTTACCCTGGGTTTCACCCCTGCTGGGCATTCGCTTTGAGATGTTTGCAGATGGACTAGCGGTGTTTTATCCCAATGGGGAACCCTTCAAGACATTAACTGAATTAGCCAAAGAGCGTGACTTGGCCCGAGTTGAACGCGATCAAACTGCCATTGAACGCAATCAAGCTCAGGCACAACGGGATCAAGCTACTCTCGAACGAGACACAGCCCAAACGAAGCTCGAACGGGCGATCGCACGAATGCGGGCAGCAGGACTAGACCCCAACGATCTGTAGCATCACACCTGCCACCAGAGCCGAATCGTCTGGTCGAAGCTGGCACTAATGAGCAGTTGACCATTCGGGCTAATCGCTACCCCCGAGATGCGATCGCCGTGACCCTCCAGATGCGCCAATTCCTGCCCCCGACCGAGATCCCAGAGTTTGAGAGTGCCATTTTCGCTGCCCGTCAAGAGCCGATCGCCCCGCGAGCTATAGGCCAGAGCCGTCACCGGATCTTCATGCTCGCCGTAGGTTTTGAGAACTTTACCCTTGGCAACCTGCCAGAGCCGAATGCGGCGATCGCTGCCCCCCGTGGCCAGCAGTTGACCGTCGGGGCTAAAGGCCAGCGCCTGGATCTGATAGCGTTCTCGAATCGCCTGGATCAGGCGACCATTCATCACTTGGCGGATTTTCAGGAGTTTATCGGCGCTGCTGGTAACGAGGAGCTTGCCGTTGGGGCTAAAGGCGACCCCAGTCACGGCGCTACTGTAGCCCGAGATGCAACGGAGTTCCTTCCCTGTAGCCAGCTTCCAGAGTCGCAGGGTCTCGTCTGCGCCGCCACTGATCAGGCGTTTGCGATCGGGATGAAAACTCAGGCTCAACACCGCTTGGCGATGCCCCCCGAGCCAATTGCCGAGGGTGCGCACGGGCTGGCCCGTCTGCAAATTCCAGAGCTTAATCGTGCGATCGCCGCTACCACTGGCCAGCCAACGTCCATCGGGGCTAATGGCCACGCAATGGATGCGATCGCCATGGCCGGTTAAGACCCGAAATTGTCGTCCCGTGCTCAACTGCCAAAGCCTTACGGTTTCGTCGTCACTGCCCGTAACGAGCGTACGACCATCGGGGCTCAGGGCGATCGCGTTGATGGCGTCTTGGTGGCTACGGAGGACTGCGCCACAGATCCATTGGCGGGTCGGCGGCTTGCGCGGCGGGGTGGGGGGGTGGGGCGTTGTCGCGTGGGGAGTCGAGCGACGATAGGGGCGC
>JBMYQW010000340.1:0-5531 GCA_049601735.1 Spirulinaceae cyanobacterium | reverse complement strand
CCCGGAGGATTCTGGGGGTCTGCGTCTTGGTTGTTGGATCACTTGAGATCCAACAAACCGACTTCTTTTTGTTTCGGATTGAAGCGAATTTCCATCGTGACGCCCCGCGTTTCTAGCTGCGCTAGAATCTGATCCCCCACACGACGCGCAACCCGCTTGAGCAGTTTGGCTTGGTCGAATTCGGTGCTGTTGGTGTAGGTCGTCTGCTCCTCGGCGGTCATGTGGGGTTTAATGTCGATCGCCTCCTGCCAAAGCGCCGCGTCAGGGCCATTGCCCGGTGGAGTACTCCCATTTTCCGCAATCCAGGCCGTTTGCAGCTCGTTGAGCACCGTGCGGCTGGGGCGATCGACGGTTTTGACCTTGAGCCAGTGGCAGCGATCGGGGCAGCGCACCAGATGCTGCTTCAGGCTCTGGAAAACATTGCGCGAGAAGGCGACCAATTGCAGAGTTTGCTGCTCGTCAAAAATAGCATAGACCCCGATCTTGCCGTCCAGCGCCTCAGGAATCGACCCCATTGCATCGAGGTAGGGGAAGAGCGGCAGGTCAACGAGGGCGGTTACAGCGGTGGGAGTCGGAGTCATCGGTCAATAATTTTCTCTACGAGGATCTATAGCAGTAGGCGGAGTGTTGAGGACAGTCACAGAAATTCAAACGCTGATACAGAGTCGCTTTCGATTCTGCTTTCTGCCTTCTCCTTCTGCCGTTAGCTATATCTCCATCCTGAGAAACTGGGTCGTGGAGAGCAAGCCCGATGATACAGAATCTACAAGAGTGCAACGATTCTCAATATTCCGTTAGAAACCACCGGATTCTCAGTAGAATCGCTTCAGAAACCTTAACGTTATGAACCAGGGGTAAGCTGTCGATGATGATCTTGAATGGGCTGGGTGAGTTTTCACGGGCCAACTGTGTGGCCATCTGTTCAGTTTTGGTTCCCCTTAATCTGGGCTGGACGATCGCTACCCTGATTGGCTGCTATCTTCAGCGCCCCTTGCGGCAGTTGCAAACCAGCACGGCGATCGCCGCCGTCTTCGCGCTGATCCTCTGCCTCCATGTCTCTAGTTGGTTTGTGATTGGTGTAGTGACACCTGTAACGTTTGTTCTCCTGACCCTAGCCCTGACCTGTTGCCTGTTGAACGGGTTGGCGCTCACGCCAGGGGTGCGATCGCTGGCCCCCAAAGTGCGCGCGGTAGTCGCAGACTTGAGATTGCGGGATTTACCCAGCCAGTAGAATGTTGTCCCTTGAAACAATCGACGACTTAAGCGGCAGCGATCGCCCCAAAACTCTGCTTGAGTTGCGCCAGCTCATCTCGATGCCCCTGCACCCAAACTAGATTCTGTTGCGCTTCCTGAGCGGTGATCTTCACCTGCACCTGTTCCAGTCGCCCGGCCTTGCGCCAATAGAAAATCCCGGAAATGGGAGCAAACAGCAATACCAGTAAGCTCCAGAAGCCGACAGCCGGGAGCAGGTAAGCGAGAATCAGCCCCAGACAAAAACAGCCGCAGGCGGCCAGGAACGAGAGAAACACCGCTAGGAAGACACTGGGGCGCACGAACCCTTCAAACGTGATTTGGTTGGCGTCGGGATCTTGGGCGATCGTCTGGTAGGCCCGCCCTTCAAAATAGTCGATTAACCCGCTGTAGAGGTCATTGAGGGCGCGATCGCTCTTCAGTTCCATCTCCTCAATGCGAGCTTTTACCGAGGCGCGAATGAAGAAGAACAAGCCCACAAACATCAGCAGCGTTAAGAAAAAGGTGGAAGAGAGCACAGGAAGCTGCTCAGTCATTGGTCTTTAAGGTCTCCAGATTGCAACCTTTCCATTGTCGCCTGTTTGCGTCTTAATCTGGATTATTCAGCGGGCAGCCGAGACGGCTGCGCTACGGGTTTTCATTATTCCAGCCCGTAGCGCGGGCATCTTGCCCGCCATCTGATTAAATCTAGCGTCCAGCGATTTTGGGTAAGGGTTATAAATAATGCAGGTTAAGTTATGAGTTGACTGCACTGGAACAAATGGTAGGTTAATGAAAATTTTGTTCGTTTGGTTTCACCTGTGCGCAACCTTTCGTCTCCCTTTCGTGCCCTCCACCCTGACCACCGCTGGCTGCTGATTTTGACCGTGGCGGCGATCGCCCTCTGGACGGTAGGTCTAGGAAATTTACCCCTACGAGACTGGGACGAAGGCACCTACGCGCTGATCAGCCGCGAGATGCTTCGCGCCGAGAACTGGTGGTATCCCACCCGCTTTGGGGAGCCGTATTTCATGAAACCCCCCCTGGTCTATTGGCTTGTGGCTCTCGGCAGCGGGCTCTTTGGCCAGATGCACGAGTTTGCTTTACGCCTGCCGATGGCACTATCCACAGCTCTGGGTGTACCACTGCTCTATGCCCTGACGCGTGAACTCACTCCTCATCGCCGCGACGCGGTGCTCACGGCAGGGGTTTATCTCACCTTGCTGCCCATCGTGCGCCACGGTCGGCTACTGATGCTGGACGGGATCATCAATAGTCTGTTGATTCTGCTGCTGCTGTGTTTGTTTAAGTCCCGCAAGTTCCCCGTTTGGGCCTTGGGAATGGGTTTTTGTTTGGCGGGGATTACGCTCACTAAGGGTGTTTTGGTGTTTGCGCTCTGGGGGATTGTTGGGGTTTATATCCTGGGCGATCGCCAATGGCCGGTGCTGCGCAACCCTTTCACCTGGCTGGGGGTGTTGCTAGGGTCGGGCCTGGTGTTGACCTGGTATTGGACGCAGTGGCAGCAATACGGCGAGGTTTTTCTGCAAGTTCATTTGGGTCTGCAAAACGTCGCCCGCCTTTCGACAGCGGTGGAAGGCAACGCCGGGCCGCCCTGGTATTACCTGCTGGAGATTGTTAAATACAGCTTCCCCTGGCTGCTCTTCTGGCCGGGTGGGCTCTGGCTGGCGTGGCAGGGGCGACGGACTTCCCGTGGTGTGTTGATCCTGACCGCGACAATCCTCTTTCTCGGACTCATCTCAGCCATGGGCACAAAACTGCCTTGGTATGTGATGCCGCTCTACCCCTTCATGGCGCTGGCGGTGGGCTGGCAGTTAAGTGAACTCTCAGAGCGAGTGCACGGCTATGCGTATCATCTGCGTTGGTTGTTTGGGGTGGTGGCGATCGCTGCCCTCGGGGGCATCGTCTATTTCGTCACCCATGAGCCACACCCAACCCTGATCTTGATGGCATTGGTGCTGGCGGTGACGTTGGCCGGCGTAACCTGGCAACTCTCGCGCCGGGAGCCCCGCTTTATGCACACATTACTGGTGGGCATCTACAGTTGCTTGCTGCTGCTGATGCTCTCGCCCGTCTGGATTTGGGAGCTGAATGAACATTTCCCAGTGGAGAATGTGGCGGCGATGATTGAAGCCCATACCCCAGTCGGAAAAACCGTCTTCACCGCCTATCCCGATAATCGCCCCAGTTTGGATTTTTATAGCGATCGCTACGTCTTCCCAATTAGCAACCCACAGGAGCTGGCTCAATTTCGGGATGAGGGACATTATTTGCTCTTGGATGAGGGGGCGTTGAATGCGTTGCAGATTCCTGAGGGGGCGATCGTAGCAACGACCGAAGGCTGGAGCGTTGTCAAACCGGAACCATGAAGCATCGCTATCTGCTCTTCCACAAGCCCTACGGCGTCTTGACCCAGTTCACCGATGCCGAGAACCGGCCCACACTCAAGGACTATATTGCCGTGCCGGAGGTCTATGCAGTGGGTCGCCTCGATCGGGACAGTGAAGGGTTATTGCTCTTGACCAATAATGGTATGTTGCAAAATCGCCTCAGCAGTCCGCGGTATGGGCATCCCCGCACCTATTGGGCGCAGGTGGAGCGGGTTCCGGCAGCGGGGGCGATCGCGCGCCTGAGCGAGGGGGTACAAGTTCGGGATTATCGCACCCGTCCGGCGCAAGTCCAATTACTCAAAACAGAACCCGAGTTGCCACCACGAGATCCCCCGATTCGCTTCCGGAAAACCGTACCCACGGCCTGGCTGGAGCTAACGCTAACCGAGGGCAAAAATCGCCAGGTGCGACGGATGACAGCGGCGGTGGGACATCCGACGCTAAGGCTGGTCAGGGTGGCGATCGCGTCATTGAGCCTCTACGGTCTGGAACCGGGTGAGTGGCGTGAGTTGACGGCGTTGGAGCGGCGGGCGTTGGGACAGGAGGTGAGCCTGAAATTGTAGGGCCTTGCTCAGTCAAAGGGGGCGATTTCTACGCTATCTCTATACCCTTCATCATTACGCTCAGTTGGGCATTGGTAGATACTGCATTAGCAGTCAAGATGCAAGAGCGGCGATCGCACTGGAATTTTGCGCAGCGCCAGCGAAGCACAAAGTCCAATACAGCCGATTTTTATACGTTGACTTGGTATTTAAGATCTGTTGCTTCATCACCAGAAATCCCCCTAAAACCCCATTGATAAGGAGCTTGTTCCTTAATGGTTATTTCAACGTCAATTGGTGCGATCGAAAGATTCGCTTCAATTTCCCGAAAAAGACTTTTGATTAGCTCTTTTTGTGTTTCGATTTTTCGACCTGACATTATATTTATTTCAATCACAGTATACGCGTCACTTCTGTCATCTGGATAATAGAAGTCTTCTTTTTCGAGTGGTATAAATCGATGCGCTCTTTTATTTTTTGGCATTCCAAGAACGTTCTGCATACAATCATGAATTACATTAGATAGTCGCACTTTAATTGGATTTAGTTTTTCTTTAATTCCATATACAATAATCATGTTAATTCTTTAAACGGATAGCCTATTAATCATATGTATTTTTCCCATCCAAGTCATCTCTGTGCAGATTTTATTAAGATTTCATCCGTATAGTATTCCCGTGGAGTGTGTCATGCAGAAATTTCCTGTATAATCCTCTTATCAGAGTTTTATAGAGATTTGTTTGTCCCTATGACTGCCCCCACCGCTGCAGAAGCTACTGTATGTGGTTCGAGAAGTTATCCACATCAAACATTACTCCTATCTATACTGAATAGGATCAAGTTGTACTTACGCTCTCGTAACAAGCGTCCTTTTAGAAAATGAGAGTTTTAGGCTGTGTTAGGCAGTAGTCAATATCGATGCAATACCGCCGCTCAAAAACACCGGGTACACCCTATCCCGCTTTTGTCACTACGGGATTTTTGAATGAATCCTCGCTGTTACAGCCAACGAGAGAATGCGGGTTTGACCCCAATATGACAAAAGAGGGATATGGCGGTTTTCATAAGTATGGGGTGCGTAAATCCCCCTCAATCCCCCTTGGAAAGGGAGAGGCTTAATCCTCATGCTTTCGCAAAAGGCCATAAGGGCAATTCGAGAGGTGGAGCAACGACAATGATGAGTGATTTGAAATATCAGATGGTGATTCAATGGTCGGATGAGGATAGTTGTTTCCTGGTTGGGTTTCCGGATTTTCCGGGGCAGCAGTGGCGGACTCATGGTGATACTTACCAAGAGGCGGTGAGTCAGGGGATTGAGGCGCTGGAGTCTTTGGTAATGGCGTATGAAGCC
>JBMYQW010000339.1:0-5556 GCA_049601735.1 Spirulinaceae cyanobacterium | reverse complement strand
GGGGATTGCCCCTACGAATTTGCGCTATTTGTGCGATCGACTCACATAATGCGTAATATATGCTCTTGAATCGTGCGTTCTTTGGCGTTTTGATTTACTTTTCTGTAAAGGTGTCTGTATGACAGCGATTCTCTACTTACAGTTCCACCGCTTGCACCAGATTTTTCAGCCACGTTTTAGCGGCTTGCGTGATCAGTTTGCGTTCGGCAACAGGCAACTTTGGCTCCAGTTCAATAACTTGCTGGAATGCCAGCCGGGCCTGATGGTTGGCATCAGCAAGGGAATAAGCGCCACCGCTCTCATGGGCTAGCCGAATTTCGTGAATGGCATGGTCAAAGTAAGCGATCGCCCGCCAGCTCATGGCCCGCAGCCGCTTGGTAGGGTCAGGCTCGGGGCAGCGGGGCAGCTTGAGGGAGAGGAGGGCGCTCAAGTCGGGGGTTTTCTGGCAAAGCTCCAGCACCAGGCAGAGGGCGTAAAGTTCTTGGCCATAGCTGAGGGTTCTCAGCTCCCAAAAGGCTTTGAGCGCCGCAGCAGGCTGTTGTTCATGCAACAGCCAAAAGCCAGATGCTGCCGCCCGGATGGGGGTATCCCATCGGCAGGTTTCGGGGGTGATATTGAGCACCGCTTTATCGGTCAGTTTGGGGATGCGAGGCAAGGAGAGAAACTTGGGTCTAGGCTCCAGCGCAGCGGCTAGGCCCGTTGCCGTATACCCAGTCAGTTGCCAACCCAGGGGCTGCTCGGTGAGCTGTGCCATGCGCCACAATAAATGGGCATCGGGGCCAGTGATAAGGGTGCGATCGATCGCCGTCAGCACGGGAATAAACTGCAAGCTGTAACGCAGCACTTCATGGCAATCTTGCAGACCCGTGAGCCAATCCGTTTGTAAGCGGCGTTCGAGTGTGGTGGTTAGGGATTCTTCTGGAAAGACGGAGACGTGAGAAATAATTTGACTCTGCTGCAAAGTTTGCGATCGAAACACCTTGCCTAACAGCCAGGCATCCGGTCGCCAGGCCAGCCAGGGGTCGAGTTTAACCGTACAAAAACTGACGATCGCACTCAGAATACCGCCCGGAATTCCCACATAAAACTTGATGAACAAAGACTGAAATTGGTGGTCAAGAAAATCGACCGGGATTGTCGTTTGAAATCTAGAACTCGTTGTTGCCGTAATACTGAGCAAGAGGCCACTGAACAAGCCAATTGATGCCCCAAAAAAAACTGAAAGGGGTAAACTCTCCCAAAGGGCTTCGCTGACGTGGTCGGGAATACCCTCTGTTAACACCACCAAAAGGGTTAAGCATGAAGTGAATTCAAAAGATCCGACCAGAAATCTCGGAAATGCAATAATAAGCCCCAGTGGCAATGCTACGGCAATCCAAATTGGCATCAGGATCATAAACCAATCCGGCAGATCAGCCCCGAACTGAATTGCACCAGATAAGATACCCCCATTCACCACCACGGTCATCAAGCTGATCTGAAGCCAGAGTCTCCGTTGGAGGCGATCGCCCCATACGCTCACAAACCGCTTACGCAAAGACATTGATTTTTGCGTCTCATCCGACTGACTAAATGTTTCGATATACCAGCGAAACGCCTGGGGGAAATAACCAATCCAGTAGAGCAGTCGGAGGTAGTCCAACGGGTTCCACAACGACAAAGGGCATTTGAGTTGGGGCGCAAGATGGAGACGGGCTGGAGGATTTTTTGATACTTGCATTATGGTTTGGGGCACAACCCAACATCGATCACAATTCTACGCCCGACCCTTCCGCTAGGGCTGCTCCGTATCAGAAACTGCTACAGCCTGTTTCCGCTCACAAAACGACTGAATCGCCCGATCGCTCCCCTGCTCTGGCTCGACATTCAATCGCTGGTGCAAATAATCCGCAATCCAGTCGCAAGCATAGGCCCAGGGATCGAGCATCAGAATCGCATCAAGATCCCAGACCATGATGGCAAAATCATCGCCGCCGGAAATCAGCGATCGCCCATCCGGGGTCAACAGCAGCGATCGCACCCCTGCCTCATGGCCGGTCAACGTGCGCAACAGCTCGCCCTCCAAGCTCCAGAGCTTAATCGTGCCATCGAGGGCTGCTGAAATCAGCAACTCCCGCGCCGGGTCAAACATCACCTTGGTAATTGCCCCCTGGTGAGCCGTCGTGAGAGCGGGATCAGTCAAGCGATGGCGTATCGCTCCCGTCTCGACATCCCACAGAATTAACTGGTTGTCATCTCCACCCGAAACGAGCGATCGCCCATCGGGGCTGTACGCCAAAGCGCCGACGCTGGCCTCATGGCCTTCTAGGGTTTGGTGCAACGTCCCATCGGTTTGCCAAATCTTGATGGTGCGATCGCGCGAACCCGTTGCCAATTGTGTCCCCTCGGGATGCCGCACCAGCCGATTTACGGGAACCGTATGGGCGCGAAACGTCTGGACGGGTTGGTCTTGCCAGCTCGCCCCCCGCCGCTGCCATTGGCGAACTTGGCCATCCCCCGAGGCGGTGAAGAGAATTTGATCATCCTGGCTAATCGCCAGGTCATGCACAAAGCCGCCGGGGATCTGGAGCAGACCCGGTGTTTGACTCGATGTTTGACTCTCGTGTTGCCAGTAGAGCACCGCCCCACCGCCATTGGCGACTAGAATTTGCTGCCGCCTCGGGCTCACGAGCACCCGCTGCAAGGGGGACTGCTCCACGGGAGCGGTGCGAATGGCCCGAGTCGGCGTGGGGCGCTGGCGCTGACCCGGTTGCCAGCGCCAATGGCGCAGTTCTCGGTTGGGGGCGATCGAGAGCAGTTCGGCGGTAGCGGGATGCCAGGCGAGATCCACCACGTTGGTGGTGTGACCCATCAGGCGCTGCTGTAAGGGGTTGCGGCGCTGCCATTGCAACATTGTGCCATCGTCGGCGGCGGTCAGCAGCAGGGGTTCCTGGGGATGAATGCTACCGCCGAGCACCGTCGCTTGATGCCCCCGCAGGGCCGTAACTGGATGCAAGGTCAGCCCTTCATTGTCGTCATTGGGGCGAGCCGTGGCGTCAATGATCTGCTGAGGCGGGGCAATCGCCCACCAATAGCCCAAACCATCCGCCGCCACCGAGAGCAGATATTGCCCATCGGCGCTGAAGTCCAGGTCGGTGACGCCCGCTTGATGGGCATCGAGGGCATAATGCACGGTTCCCTGCCAATCCAGCAGCCAGACCGTACCGTTGCGTACCCCAGCGGCGATCGTCTCACCATCGGGGCTCACCTGGAGCCGACTGATCGGGCCTTTCGGTTTGGGGATTGTGGTGATTTCAGTCCCGGTCAGGTCATATTGGCGAATCGGTTCGGCGCGATAGCTTGCCAGTACACTCTGACTGTCAGGCGTGAAGGCGATCGCAGCGGCTTTGGCAATTGTCCCCAGTGACTCTCCCGTCACGCGCCAGAGTTGAGCGCCGCGATCGCCATATCCAGCGGCAATAACCTGACCATCGGGGCTAAACTGCACCTCCCGCACGGGCGCACCTGACGTATCCTGCAACGTGCGGATCGGCTGACCCCCTCGAGACTGCCAGAGTTTTACGCTGCCATCGAGTGACCCCGAAAGGAGGCGATCGCCCCGAGGGTTAAACGCGAGTCGCACCACTGGCGTTTCATGAGCATCGGGGATCGTGTTGAGGCGCTGGCCATCGGTACTCCAGATTTGGATCGTGCCATCCACTAAACCGACGGCAAATTTTGTCCCATCCGGATGCCAGACCACATCCTTCACGGCAACGCCCGGTCGAATTTGGTTAGCGATTTGGATCGTGTAGAGCATCCGCCGCAGGGTTTGATCCAGGGTCTGCGCCAGCTCACCTTTTTTTTTTGAATGGATCAGGCTCTCGATCGTCACCTTCGCTTGCAACGCATCCCGCAGCGCCTCTAGTTCATGGGCCGATTCAAAATTCCCCTCAGCCGAAGAGATCAACGCTTCGGCATTGCTCTGGCGGGCCTTGAGATATTGCCAATAGGTCGCCAGCCCCAACCCCACGGAAACGATAAATGCCGCGCCGATCGCCCAGATGAAACGTAATCGAAAACGATTGGCCCGTTGCTCTTGAGCCAGCTGTGCCTTGATGATTTGGGCTCGTTCGGCTTCAAGGGCCTGTTGAACTTGGGTGCGATCGCTCTCCACCGAGGCCGCCAAGAACTGATAATCCTCATCACTGAGGCGCTTGCCCTGGGCCCAGTCCTGCGCCTCTACCAGCGCCTGGCCCCGCAGCAAGCGCGAGCCATCCTGTTGCCCCGAGGTGAGCCACCCCTGCAACATCTGGGAATAGGGACGCAGGCGCTGGAGTTGTTCACCCACCCAATTCAGGTTGAACACTTCGCCATAGATGCGATTCTTGAGTTGCAGGCCCCCTGCCGCCGGAACGACCAGACCCGAGAGCACCAGTTCAAACCATTCCCGGCTATCGTCACGGGTTTGGGGCTGGCCGCGCAAGATCTGCTGGTAGAGCCCGAGCAGCCGCCCTGCCGTATTCGGATTATTGAGCAGACGGTTGCGAATCGTGCGCAGGTGCTCCGGCTCATCCTGAACTTCCCAGTTGTGGATCACCTGCTGGCGCACCAGTTGTTCGACCCAATAGGCTTCGTTTCCCGGCGGGATCTTGAGCTGGCCACCCACTGCTCCCTCTGCCGCCGCCACGGCCAACTTGCAGAGTTTTTGGGTCAAAAACGGCTGTCCGCCCGTCCAACCTAAGATCGCTTGCAGGACTTCAGCGGTGTTGGCGTTGGCAATCTGGAGTCCCTGGGCCAGGGGTTGGGCTTCGGCGAGGCTAAAGCCATCGAGGGCGATCGGGGTACCGATATTGAAGGGGGTGCGCTGGCGATCGCGGATTAAGTCTCCCGGTGTGGCGACGCCAAAAATGGCAAAGTTGAGGCGCTGGTAGGCGGGGTCGATCGCCCGCTGGTTATGACAAAAGCGAATCATGGCAAAGAAGTCATCGACGCCAAAGGGCAGACTCAGCACCGTGTCGATTTCATCTAAAAAGATCACCAAGTTCTCATCCGGGAATTGCTCTAGCACCCCATCCCGCAAAAACTGGCTCAACCGCTGCACCAGCGACAGATCCGCGTGGTCGTCCCACCAGGCTTTGAACTTGACCTTGCGCATCAGCTTGAAGGCCCGCCAGAGATCTTTGGTCAGACCCTTGTACCATTGCAGCGGCGTAATTTGGTCACTACCGATGTTGGTGAGATCCAGGGTGGCGCAGCGGTAGCCTTCGGCCTGGAGGCGCTGGCGCGTTTGCACGAGCAGAGAAGACTTGCCCATCTGCCTCGCGTTGAGCACATAGCAAAATTCGCCCGCTTTGAGGGCGCGGTAGAGATGCCCGTCGGCTTGGCGAGGAATATAGCTGCTGGCATTGGCGGCGAGACTGCCACCCACTTGGTATTGCATGGGGCTTAATGTTCAACGGAATGCGGGTCTAGCAGCCGATCGAAGCCTGAGAACAATCTAGAAAGCCCAAACTCTTTTACAGAGCATCTTTCCATTCATCCTTCTGTCTTTACCCGTACTTTACGCAGTTACTC
>JBMYQW010000338.1:5348-5567 GCA_049601735.1 Spirulinaceae cyanobacterium | reverse complement strand
GGATTTACCTCCCTTGAATTCCGAAACACAAAACCGTCTGGATCAAATTCGGGAGCGGTTTCTTTATCAGTTTGCGGAAGGGCGGCTGGGCGAAGAAACGATTAAACTGGTTGTGCTCTCTCCCCTCTTGGAACTGGCGGGATTTTACAATCGCCCGTTTCAATTCCGAGCGGAAGAGACTATTTATCTAGATGTGCCCACCGAAGAACGGCGCTATCG
>JBMYQW010000338.1:0-5338 GCA_049601735.1 Spirulinaceae cyanobacterium | reverse complement strand
TTGGTTTTACAGGAACGGTTTTGGGTGGTTGCGATCGAGTCCAAAGAAACGAGCTTTTCGCTGGGTTTAGCCATGCCGCAACTCCTGGCCTATCTGCTCACCAACCCTAATCCAGAACGTCCCGTCTACGGCATGGTGACGAATGGCGAACTCTTTTCCTTTGCCAAGGTACAGAAGGGTGCGACGCCACAATACGACATCTCCAGCACTTTTTCCTTACTCGCCCGTGGCAACGAACTCTACTCGGTGTTGCAAATTTTGCAACGGATGGGAGAGGTTGCGTTGCAAGACAATAATATTGTCAGCAATTAATCATCATCCAAGGGCAAACCAAACTGAACGCGACCGCGACCAAAATGTCGCCCAAACTGCAACTCGTACACCTCATCTTCGTCTTGGGTTTCTACCTCTAAATCCGATCGCGCGTAAGACACACACAACAGCGCATAGCCCCGTTCCTGCACCTCCGGCGAGAGCCCCATCGCCTCGGGCTGCACCAGTTCACCCCCTTGCACCCGCACCGCACAGGTGGTACAAGCCCCATTGCGACAGGAAAAGGGCAGCTCGATGCCCTGCTCTTCAAGGTTGTGCAAAATATATTGATCGTCCGGCACTTGGGCAGTATGCACCGTTTGGCGCTGGCGATCGTGGACGCGGATGGTGTGATAATTGGGCATGGGTGCAATCGGGTTCAACAGCCCCCTATTGTAGAGGATGGGTTAGCAGAGGGAATGGGATTGCCCTCACCCAACCCTCTCCCAAGTTGGGGAGAGGGCTTTTAATCTAAAGTTTTGAGTCTATGCTATCCGGATTTCGTGTGATATGCCCTTAAGTTCCATTAGGCAAAGGGAATCAAGCGATCGAGGTTGAGGAGCTTGTCTAACTCATGGAGCACTTTGCGGTAGATGGGCCGGTTCTGCGTTCGGATATGGGTATAGCCTTCACCGCCAGGCAACAGCAATTCACGCTCGTTGTCGATCAGAATTTCCACCCTTGCCATTGGAGCTGCCCCTTGGGTTTCCACTTGAATCGTGGGTGACATATCGTTAACTTGCGCATCTTCCTGTTCGCCTTGGTCGGATTTAAAGTTCGCCTGTTGCCCTTTTTTGAGGAGGAAGTAGTCTTCCTGCCGCACCTGGACGGTGGCGGTAAGCTGCTGTAAATCAGCCAGTTCTAACACCACCTCTCCGGCTTCAAGGCGTTTGCCATTGAGCAAATCGAGGTCTTCAGTGGTGACAGTACCGCTGGTTTTCGCGGTGAGTTCTAGCTTGTCTTTCTCGTCACGCAAACGCAATAGCTCGTCTTCCCATTCCTTCACTAAACGGGCCTGATACCTTGTTTCGGTTGCGGCGGCGTCCACTTCTCGGCGGCTGGTCTGCGATCGCTCCCGCGTCAATACATAGTCTTGGGTTTCATCCTTGAGTTCGAGTTTGGTTTGGCGCTTCACCTCTTCCGTCTGCTCACCAAGGGCGGCGATCGAACGTTGGCGCTGACGGATCTGGCTTTGGAGCTGGTAGAGACGGTTGCTCCGGATTTCGCGTTGGTTCCGGATGCTCTGCATCTCTCGCTCAAGCTGGAGAGCCTGATATTCTAACTCGACAACCGCATCCCGAGGGAATGCTCCCTTTTCCACCAAGTTATTGCGGATCTCGATCCGCTCCTGAATATTAGCCCATTGGCGGTGAACCCCTTCCATATCTTCTCGCTGGGCAGCAAGCTCCTGTCGGACGGCAAACTGCTCACTCTTTAGCTCGGCAATTTCGGCACCCAGCCCCGCTTGTTCTTGCTGGATTTGGCGGCTACGCGGTAGGCCCTCCCCCGTTTCCAATTCTGTTAGATCGGCTTGGCGGTCTTGACGGCGATCGCTAGCCAGTTCCGTTTCCGTTTGGCTGGCCTGCCAGCGAGTCTCGGCAATGAATAAATTCTCCTGGGCCCGCGACAAGGCGCCCCGCGCTTGCTGGAGTCCCCGTTCGGCTTCGGCGATCGCCCGGTCTAGATCGGGGCTGGTGATCGTAGCCAGCCGATCGCCCCGTGCAACCACCTCGTTTTGCACCACATCAATTGCCACAATGCCGGAGCGGGGCATGACTAGGCGATCGCGCTGCTCGGGGCGGGAAGTAATCGTTGTTTTGCCGCTGACGTAGTTGGGCACGGGAATTAAACTCACCACGACCAAACCGGCCAATACCGTCCCCCAGAGCACCCAGCGGGAGGGGGCGCGATCGTTTGGCATCGGGTTCAAGGGCGGTTTTGGGGGGGGCGGACTCTGGGGCGGTTGCGCCGCGTCTGGGCGACGGGGACGCTCGGCGGGGGATGTCGCACGAATGTGAGGAGGCTTAGGGGTGTTTCCAGTCATGAGACCTCAGACTTGACAGACTAAACAGCAGGTGAGTCAGACGACTCAGGGGCATAGTAATACACCAACCAAAGCCCAAGCAAAATCGCCGCCGTAATCGGCAAATTCGTCAAAATCCAGACCGTGATCCGCCAAAACAAGAAGCCAAACACAAACCAGAGATAGAGCAAGCTCAGGGGGGCATAGAGAGCCAGCACCCACCGCTCAAAGGCCGAAGGGGGCAGGGGTTTGCCCTGCAACAGGTCACCATAGAACCCAAAGGAGCGGCCCCGTAGGTTATTGATGCCCGTGGCGGCGATCGCCAGGTAATAGCCATCAAACTTGGCCATCGGGTTGAGGTTCATGGCCACGGTAAAGAGCCCGGCCGCCATCAGCAGGAGGCTGGCCTGACCCAGCCAGGAGCCATCGGGAGCCGCGTGCCAGAGCCAAAACCCCAGCGCCGCCAGCAGCACCTGCACCACCAGCCCCGCCCCCACCACCTGCACCCGCTGACGACGGGGCAAGGAGTAGGAGTCGGTCGTGTTGGTATAGGCCGCCGGAATCAACACCATAAACAGAAAGCCCATGTCCGGAACCACGCCACCATAATGCTTGAGCGTGAAGGCATGGCCCAGCTCGTGCAGCAGCACCACCAGCGCCGTGATGCCAATAAAGGGAACCCACAACCCCGCGCCGTAGCTCTCCATCATCGTCTGGCCGGTGGCCAGCAGTTCGTTGCGATCGTGCAACCCGAAGGCGAGGGTGATGCCCAGGCCCAGGCCCAAGGCCCAGAGCATCCGCTTCGACCAGAGCCATTGCAGGGCAGGCGTGACCTGGGTCAGCCAGGGGTCGGGGTTAAACACCGACCAGCGGAAAAAGAGTAGTTGCATCGGGTGAAACTTGCCCCGCTTGGGTTGGGCGGGCTCTGTGCCCACGAGCATTCCGGTGGCGGCCAGGGTTTGGATGAGCATCTTGACCTCATCCATTGTGAGTTGATTCTCCTGGGCCAATTGGGGAAGGGGTTTTTGATCCAGTTGCTCAATGACGGGTTTATCGAGGGGGTCCACTTGGATTTGCAAGGTGACATTGTCCCGGTTGCGCAAAATCCAATAGCCGTCAGGGTGTTCACGCCATTCGACGCTGTCTTTGAGTTGGAGTTGGGGTTGGGGGGAACTCGCTTGCGTTGGACGCGATTGGCTGGAACTCAATTGGCTGGGATGGGCTGACTCCGGTTCAGTGGTCAGAATGCTCAGGTGCAGGAGGCGATCGAACATCTGAAGCACCAAGTCTGATGGGACTTCAGGATATTGCTGTTGCACCCGACGCTGGACTTGGGCAATGGGGTATTGACCCACAAAGTGGCGCAGGGCCAGACCCTCAGGGACGCTAAAAACATGGGCTTCGCGGCTGGCTTTTTCGCGGCTGGCTTTTTCGCGCAGGAGCACCTGCTCGGGGTGCTTGGGGTGGGGCAGGAGAACCCAGTAGGCTTGTAAGTCGGGACAGACCCAATGGGGTTGGACGGCAGTCATGGTTAGGGTTGGGGGCGATCGCACCAATTTGCATACATCATTACATTACTCTCTCTGGGCTGGCGGCAGTTTTTTATGCGGCCAGACCAAGGCTGTTTCAGGCACGAGATGCTTTAGCTCTGGTACGATACTTGTTTTTGAGGCAGCGCCATGGCAGCTCAACTCTCTAGCACCGAGCAACAAGTCGCCCAAGCGCAGCTCCAGGGGTTTGCCCCAGCGACTGCGGCGCTGAACACTTTGGCTCAACAGGATGGTGATCTGGAAGAGAGCCTGATGGCGTTGTTGGCGGCGGAGGCGGGAGCCGCAGCGTATGGTCTCGATAGCGCGGGCAGCCTGCCCGTCATGTGCCTGAATAGATGGCACATCCTAGCGATCGCCAACTATTGAACAGGAACGATCGCCAGCTCCGGAAACCCCGTCTGCGCATCCATGATCCGCTCAAATCGCACGTCCGCAAGCTGACCAATGACCAGCTCTAGTGTGGTGTAGACAGTGCAGCCTGCTACCAGATGCCCGCCGCGACAGTTTCCCTGCGCATCTGCCACGAGCAAATGTAAATGCACCCCCGCCGCACTGAGGGTTCCTGACAAATTCAGAACCTCATGTTTACCCGGTAGCTCTGCGGCCGTCTCGGCATCGGCAAACCGCAGCCGCACGGTTGCCAAGCTCCCCACGGCACTCCAGACAAAGCCCGCCTGGATGTTTTGCCGTTGGGCGATCGCCTCCAGGGTCTGTCGCACATCGTCTCCCGGTTCTAGACGTAAGGCGATCGGTGCTAGGGCAGGGTTTTGGCTCCAGTTCATTTGGTTACTCTAACGCTGAGGCTGAACAATACAGGCGGCAGAGCCGCAGGTTGTGCGTATCATGGCAGCGCCATGATACGAGGAAAACCTTGCTGTTAGCTGGCTTTAGCCTGCTTGAGCGATGAGCCATGCGTTTTAACGCTTGGCGGATTGCAGCGATAGTTGATGGTTTCATTTGCCTCACCCCTCGCTCACCTGCGCAAACCGCTCCCGCACCTGCTCAACCGTCATCCCCAACGCCTCAGCGACGGTGGTGAGAATGCTGTCGTCTTGGGTGGTTTGGTAGAGTCGGGTGAAGTTAGGAATGATGAAGGTTTCGATGGAATAGGTATCGTTAAACTCGGCATACAGTTCCAGTGATTTTTGGTAGTGAGCCTTAGCTTGTTCATATTCCTCCATACCTCTCGAAACTGAACCCAAACAACAGTAGGTTCCGGCTTGGCTGTAGCGGTCATTGAATACGATTTTGAGATCGAGTGCCTGTTGGTAATGCGATCGCGCCTGTTCCCAGTCCCGCTGTACTTCGGCGACCCTACCGAGCTGGTGGTAGGTGCTGGCTTGGCTATAGCGGTCATTGAATTCGATATTGAGATCGAGTGCCTGTTGGTAGTGCGATCGCGCCTGTTCCCAGTCCCGCAATGCTTCGGCGACGTTGCCGAGCTGGTGGTAGG
>JBMYQW010000337.1:0-5597 GCA_049601735.1 Spirulinaceae cyanobacterium | reverse complement strand
TGCTGATGCTTTTCGCTAATTTGATGGCTGAGATCTAAACCTGGATCTTTCATCGCTTCTTTGGCTTTTGATTCTATTGTCGTAATCGCTCCAAAAACAGTTTTTCCTGTCAGGATATTGCGTACTGCATCTAGGTGGGCCGCCCAAGCGGTTGTGTGGGCTCCCATCGTCCCAGAAAAGGGACTCTTCGTGCGACCAATCATATCTAACGCACCAACAAGGTTCACGTCGCCAACAATACCTTCATTATTGAGTAGTATCGTTGCCATAAAACCACTGCCACTTTGCTTGAGATCGGATAAAGTAACTTCATCGTGGCTGTCACGAAATATGGCTTCCTCTTCATAACCTGGCAGCAATGTTTCTGGCTTTTCTATCTTAGTTTTTGCTTCTTTTAATGCATACTCAAGTCCAGTCTTTTGAGATTCTTTTGTATGCATTTTTGTAAAATCATAAGCATGAGGATAGGCTAGTTGAATTGTTCTCAAAAAATTCTCAAGAGACTTTTGCCAGATTAAAAGGCGGTTTTCTTTAGTCTGTCTGTCTTTTTCTTGCGAACCAAAAAACACTTCTGGTGTTTCGGCAGCGAAAAGTGTCCAGAGCTGCTCAGTTAAAATCTTCTTGAGTTCATTGCCATCTTTTTTGCTTGCCGAGAAATCAAATTTTTTCTTCACTGAGTTCTTGATTTTACCTTGAACTCCCTTTTTGCTCAAGGCTTTTATTTCCTCGGAGAGCTGCTTAGGTATTTCATCTTTTATCCTATTGTCTTTCCCCTCTAGCATGGAAGCATAAACATATTCAAAGGTGTTGATGTTGCTGCGTGCAACGCCTTCCCCATGACCACTGGGATCGCCTCCCTTGACTGTAGACATTGGCAAGTAGTTGGTATAGGTCAAATAGTCATTGATAAGTTGATGTATCTTCTGCTTGATAGCTTGAGCTTCGGGTTTTTCTTTACTTATTTCTTCTTCGAGTCCCTTGATACTATCTTTGAGGATCACTTCAGAGTCTTCCAACTTTTTCTTGTGTTGGTCATCTAAAAATCCTTTCAGGGCAAGGAGTGGTGAAGACTCTGAATTTAATTCTTCCCGAGCCAACCAGATAAGGTTTTTTGAACCTTCAGAAAATTCAGTATTCACTAACATCCGCCGGACTGCATCCAGATGGGCAATCCAAGCTGTGCTATGGGCTCCCATTGTCCCTGGAAACGGAGAGGGTGTGCGTCCACCAATAATGACATCGTGGATTACGTTTTCGTATTCAGGAGAAGGAACGAGTTTGGAAAGAACTTGCCGCTGAATCAGCGTATTCACTGGATAACGAGTTGTTGCGGTTGCTGAAAGAGGGATTTCTGGATACATCTGTAGCGGATTATGTTGATGCATTGTGGTGGCTTGAGAGTCTATTGAGAATGCATCACTAGGGGTTTGATGTCTTGTCGCCACACCAGGGGTGCTCACTGTTGTGCTCTGGATGGGTTGATCGGGGAGCGATCGCTCCGGTGCATTAACTTGCTCCACCACTTGAGCCGCAACGCGATCGGCCTCTTGCTCATAGGGGTCATTGGGGTGGCCGATCGCCAGTTGGGACTCAACCGGAGCAGATGGCTCGGGTGCATTGTCCTGGGCTGCGGCTTGAGTTCTGCGCAGCATAATGTTTAGCAGATCAGGCTGGGCCTGGGCTTGCACTCGTTGTCGGGCCCAGAATTCATCCATCTTCGCCTGCAAGACCCCCAACCGTTCCTGTTCCACAGGGTTGATGCTGCCGTTCTCTTGTTTAAGTTGCAGCCCAAAAGCTTCAAACTTTTGTTGCTCAAAGGCCTGCCCCTCAAGCTCGGCGGGGCTGGGCGAGGAGGAAGCAGCCCATCGGGCCTGAACGGAAGGAGTAAACGGCTTTTTTTGCTTCGACAGGGCGGAACCGGAGGTGGAACGTTTTGGGATGCGCTGGCGCTGATACATTCTGGGGATGGCTGCCTGAGAGACTACTCCTAATCCTAGTACTTAAGCGAGCCCCCGAATCGGGATCGGGACGCTTACAATTGGGAAAACCTGCCCATCCCCTCCGTTTGCCGTTTGCCGCTCGCCCCTATGATGCCGCTGTTTTGTTCTCGCCCCCTGACGCTGGTGCTCCTGAGTGTGGCGATCGCCCTCCCCCCGCTCCTCGTTGCCGAACCCGGTGCAGCCCAATGGCTCTCCGATGACCTTGAAACCCAAGGCACCACCGCCAACCCCCAAGCACCGCCACCACCGCGCCCGCCGCTGCCCAATGAGCGCATCGAAGAACAAGCCACGCCCCTGCCCACGGAACCAGACTTGCGCGTCACAGCCCTCGCGCCCGATAAACAAGGGCGGCTCTGGGTCGGGACTTGGTCGGGTTTGGCGCGGATTGACCCCAACACCGGGCGAATCCTGGCGCGTGTGGGCTTGCCGAGTCCCCGCGTGGAGTCGATGGCCGTCGATCGCGCGGGCCGCATTTGGGCAGGCTTGAGCAGTGGCTTGGTGTGGGTTGACCCGTGGAGCCAGCAATCGAGTAGCTATAATTTCCAGTCGCCGTCCAATCGCGTCCATGCGCTCCTGGTGGATCGACGCGGTTTCCTGTGGGTGGGCACGGAGCAGGGCCTGGTAATGATTAATCCCGATCAAGCTCAACAAATGACCACGCTGCAAGAGCTGCCAGGAACCAGTGCCCGCGCCCTGACCCAAGATGGGGCCGGTCAGCTCTGGGTGGGGACGCTGGAGGGATTGGTTCGGGTCGATACAGCCAGTGCCTACATTATTGGTCGCATTCCTCAGGTTCCCGGCGGCATGGTGCAGGCCCTGGCGACGGGTTGGGATGGTCTGGTCTGGGCAGGGACGCCGACGGGTCTGCTGGTGATTAATCCCTTTTCCCAGCAAATTGAACGCTCGGTGACGACGTTTCGGGGCAAAAATGTGACGGCGATCGAGTTTGACCCCGATGGGACGGTCTGGGTGGGGACGGATGCCGGGCTCTACAATGTGCAGCCCAATACCGGCGAGGTGCTGGGTCAAATTGTCAATCTGCCCTCCCATAGCATTGCTGCCCTCGCTCCGAGTGTGGCCCATAAAACCTGGGTGGGCACCTCGGATGGCTTGGCCTGGATTAGCGAATCCACCGGGTTGGTGCGATCGCACGGTGGATTTACCCAACAACGTTGAAAATTAATGTTCCTCAGCATTGTCATCCCCACCTACAACCGCCGTCCAATCCTGGAAAAATGCCTGCGGGCGCTGGAGCAGCAGACCTGGGATACGAACCACTACGAAGTGGTCGTCGTCGATGATGGCTCAACCGATGGCACGGTGGCTTGGCTGGCAGAATCGGCTGACCAGTTTCCCCACGTGGTGCTGTATGAGCAAGACCATCAAGGCCCGGCAGCGGCGCGAAATTTAGGCGTGACCAAAGCTCAGGGCGATACGATCGTGTTTATTGACAGCGATCTGGTGGTTACGGATGTGTTTCTAGAATCCCATGGGAATGCCCTGCGCTCGGGGGGCGATTGTCTTGGGCAGAGCGCAAAGCGCAATCGCGTCTTTACCTACGGCCGGGTAATCAACACCGCTAACTTTGAAAACCCGACTTCCGAGCCCTACAAAGTCACGGATTTTTCAGCGGCCTATTTTGCGACGGGGAATGTGGCGATCGCCAAGCATTGGCTCCTGGAAGCGGGGCTATTTGACACGGAATTTCAGCTCTACGGTTGGGAAGATCTGGAGCTGGGCGTACGGCTTAAAAAGTTGGGCTTAAAGCTGATCAAATGTCCCGAAGCAGTCGGCTACCATTGGCATCCAGCTTTTAACTTAGAGCAAATTCCGGGACTCATTGACCGCGAGATTCAGCGGGGGCGGATGGGCGTTTTGTTCTATCAAAAACACCCCACCTGGGATGTACGGATGATGATCCAAATGACCTGGATTCATCGCCTGCTCTGGGGCATTTTATCCCTGGGCGGACGCCTCAACGAGCGAACCCTTGCGCCACTTTTGCAATGGCTCATCGATCGCGGCCAGTCCCAACTCGCCTTAGAAGTGGCAAGGGTGTTTTTGAATTGGTACAACGTCCAAGGCGTTTACGCCGCCCAAGCCGAACAAAAATAGCTCAAATATTAAGGATCGCCGCCACTTCCGCCAGCGTTAAGCTCAAGGCTTGGGCAATTTGTTCAGCCGTCAAACCTAGGCTCGCCAGACGCGCAACGGCATCCCGTTGTGAGCGTTCGGCTTGTTGAGCGCGTTCTGTGGCGCGATCGCGCTCCTGTTGGGCGATCATTGTCTGTTGATTGGCGCGATCGCGCTCCTGTTGAGCCATAGCAGCCCGTTCCTCCGCAATCTCCGCCCGCTCCTCACCCGTGAGCAATAAATTCCCCTCCTGATCCCACCACCGCATCCACAATTGATGTTGATTTTGGTAATTTCCTTGCCACAAGCCCAGCTCAACGCCTAACGGCGCAATCCCATAATGACCCCGCTCGTTTGGGCTCAATTGCTGATACCTTCCATCCTGCAAGTGATAAACCTCTAACGTGCCCAAGCTCATCGAAAAAATCCCGTAGTAGGGAATGCGCATCACCTGTTCGTAGACCCAAAACTTTCCCGGCTTGCTGCCCTCAGTCCCATTGGCTACAGCCAAGGGAGTGCTGTCTCGCTCCTCAGTCCCATCGCCACTGGCAAATTCCAGCACAACCAAGGGCAGGATATGTTCTTGCCAGAGAACGTAGGAACGACGATATTGACCGTCTAGCAGTGGCGAAACTCCCGGAACATAAAACCAATCCGGCGCTTCACAGCCCCGTTCCGGCGGATCAGTCAGCCGCCAATAGATGCCGCTATCTTGACCGATCGCGTATTGTCCATCGGGGTGTAGTCTGCGCAGAATTGGGCTAATTGAGTCCGTGAGGATAATGCTTTGGGGATGTTCTTGAAAGTTTTTCACTATGGAGCCATCCGTTTCGGGCAACTCGGTATGGTCAGGCAGTTTTGTTGGGAGCGTTACGGCTGGTGTCATCAATTTTCGGGGTCTTGATTTTCGGGATACCGTTGTCATGATTCTACTGCGATCGCCCATTGTCCAAGCCTCAAGCCTCATGCTTTACTCTTGCGCCCGAAACTGGATCACCTCACCAAAGTCGTCGGCAAACTCATGGACAATCTGCTGCAACTTCGACGAATTCCCATTGCTCGGTTGACCATTGGCTTCAACATCATTGCCTGCGGCGGGTTTGGGCTCGGTGCCATTCTCGGCCAGCGGCATACTTGCATCAGCTTCAGCGATCGATGACTCCGGCTCAGGGGAGAGGCTGGATTGGGGTTCCGGCTGAGGCATTGGCGGTTGCACCACAAACCGAGCCGGGGTTTCGGAGGTCGTGGGTTTAGCGGTCGTAGATTGGGACGGCAGCTTGAATTCCGACGCTGATACCTCGGAGTCTGAAATGACTATGACTAATGTACCGTGTGCCACAGCTTGTGACGTTCCTATTACGTCAACATACACACACGTGAATGGCACCCGAGAGGAAGGGGACGACGACCCTCAGCCAAATCTCGCCAACCATATGCGCCCACATTGGATTGATCCCCTGAATG
>JBMYQW010000336.1:0-5607 GCA_049601735.1 Spirulinaceae cyanobacterium | reverse complement strand
TTTTTGGCTTTCTTATTTCGAGCTTTGGCGGCCAATTTGTTTTTGACCTGAGCGTACTCATGGAGAAACTTCGGCTCATTTTCAACAAAGTCATAATTCTCTTTGAAAAGTCGATGTGCTGACTGGAAATCACCTGCCCGCTTATAGAGAATTGCCAAGCCCAGAGACTCATTTGCTTTGATGGGCTGAGGTGACTTCTCAAGAATATTTTTGGCTTTTTCGACTTCTCCTTGATCTAATAGAGTTTTGGCCATCGCACTGTATGGCAGATGACGGTTTTGCACAGTGAGATCATCCTTAACTTCACGAAAAATCTGTTCCGCCAATGCTAAATCCTCACTTGCAGCACGATACTCAATGGTTTGAGCAATCAATGCACCCGAAGATGGGACTCGCTGTCTAGCAGCTTCTAGGTGGGCGATCGCCCGCTGCCGTTCTCCTATTGCCCAGAGATGGGCTGCTTCTCGTAGTGCATGAATAACAACATATTGAGGATGAGCCGGTAAGGTGACACAAAAGTAGGTTCGAGTTCGTTCATCAAACTCAAAAATGGGATCTGGCGAGCCATTTTCGGTCATCTTGCGGCGAATTTTGGGAATTCCCGTCCCCCGGGCTTCAGCCAATTTCAAATCTTTAAGAAAATCACCGATACGACGATTTCGACTGGGGACTTTGGGAATTCTTGCGCCTGGTTGAAAATTGTGGTGATAAATTCCTTCGACGGGGCCAGGATAGCTGATGATTTCTAAACGATCTGGATAGAGATATACTTTCGTGGGTTCGGGATTCCCGTCATAACTGCGATGATAGACAGCGTTGACCAAGGCTTCCTCCATCGCTTCATAAGGAAATGCCACGGTGCGATTCGCGATCGCCTGATTCGGTATTTTTTGCACCATACTGGTACTGAGACTATTCAGATAGGCAAGAGCCTGGCGAATTTGAGACTGTATCGGCCCCCGAAAAATCTGCTCCTCAATTAAATCCCCACCAGCCTCATCTCTAAATTGTGCAATTTCAATTCTTGCCCCAGGAAAATATTTTTCAGGATCATCGACAAAAAACAATAATGCGACATTGCGGGGAACTTCATGGCTATTGACTGGAGCAGTGATTTTCAAAGCATCGAGTAAGTATTGATCAGAATGAGTCACACCAAGAGCCACTAGATCACTTTTTATATCTGACAAGAAATTCTTCACTAAAGCCAATGAAATTGAATCAGTAGAAGCAGTCAAATTTCGTCGATCATCAAAAGGAACACGTGCTGTCATTTGCATCAACTTCGTCAAAAGAGCACCATGAGCTTCGATGGTTTCGCTGCCCTGGCGAATATAATATTTCTTTTGACTACCCTTATCCAGGTTTTTTGGTGCTTGGTATGGACGAAGATCAACCCCTGGAATCCAAATAACTAATATTGGCTTTCCTTGGTAGGTTTCGGGCGATGTAAATGGCGGATACTGTGGATCGATACGATTACCGATACCCCGAATTTCTTTCTGTATCTTCTCCAAATCATACTTTTCTAATCCGTGAGGGGGCAATATAGGGTGTCCTTGATTTTCTTCAATCCCTAGAATAATTTACCCACCATTGAGATTAAAAAAGTCATTAGCAAACGCACAAATCGTTCGGGAAACAGCATCTTGGATCGGCTTTTACCAACTTTTCTTGAATTCAATTCGTGTTGATTCAACCTGGCGGGCGTGAATCAAATCATCCAGATTGATGGGTAGCACCATTGTGTTTCTGAGTAACCGAGATGAATTATGTTGGGAAAGTATTTAGAGATGAGGAACATAACCATACTTTGGTTTGGCTCTATAACTATTCTCCAAGTTTATCGTGTTCTGCCCACCAAGCTCTCAACCCCTTTATCGCCTTCACCTCATCTTCCTTTGCCTCCGCCAAAAACGCAGATAACCGCTCCTTCGGAACCATCGAAAACGTCGGACTCCGCTCTACCTCCTGATAAACCCCCGCATCCAACCAGTAGATCCGCCACACCTGCCCATTAAAGCGCCAAAACTCCGGTACACCGACACTTGCATAAAACGGGTTCTGGGCAATATCCGTATGGGTAACATCCACCGTCACCCCCAAATCTGGCGATAGATTTTAAAACTAGAGGTCGATTCCCTGAGCCCGAAGCCGCCCCCGCAATGCCTGCAACTCCGCCTCAGCCTGCTCTGCCCGTGTCTGTTCGCGTTCCGCCCGTTCGCGTTCTTGCTCCGCCCGCTCATATTCCCGTTGACGCGCCTGCTCCGTTTCCTGCGGCGTGCGCAAATAGTCCCCCCGCGCCGGATCAAAAAATCGCAACTGACCTGTCGCCAGCAAATGCAACTCCAGGCCCAAGACCTCGGACTTTAGCGCCGATCGCCCCGCCGAGAGGGTTTGGGGCGTGAGGAGGGCGTAGCTGCCATCCGCTTGCAACCGTCGCCCCTTGAACGGTGGCTTGAGATAGTCCCCCGTTGGGTCGTATTGGAAATATTCAGGAACCCCCATCCGGGCATAGGTGATCGGTTTATCTTGATCGTCTTTGTTGCGGGTTTTGGCGGAGGTTATTTCTAGCACCCAGTCGGACATTTTGTTATTTTCCTGCCAAACCTGATAGCTGCGGCGCGGGCGATTTTCAACGCCAAAAACGACAAACACATCGGGGCAAACCACCGCATCGGGAACCCCCTGCTCGTAGGAGAGCCAGAGATTCCCCGAGACATAAACATCCGAGCGGGTCTGGAAATATTGCTTCAGGGCTTCAACACCATAAACAAGGTAATCGCGGGCAGGGTCACTCTCTGCCATGGGGGCTCCGTCCGGTTCCGGATAGACAATCGGGGTTTTGGGCAGGTCTTTGAGGGGGGTTTGGGTCATGGGAGAAGTTACCAGCGCCGTAACTTGGATGATAGCAAGCGGATTAAAGCGCCGCTAAAAACTGCTGCACAAGGGCGATCGCTTCCGGTGGCACTTGATGCCCCATCGCCAACTCGTGATATTCCACCTGACTGCCCGCTGCTTCTAGCTCCTGCTTGGCCTGCCGCGCTTCGCTCAGGGGCACGATCGCATCCTCCCGCCCATGGATCATCAAAACCGGCGGCGGCGGCTCGGCTGTAACCGTCAGCGGCGAATGGGGATAGCCACTCAAGCAGCAGAGCGCCTTAAGCGGCAATTGATTGCCCACATCCAGCGTCATCGCCCCGCCCTGAGAAAAGCCCAGCAAGATGGTTTGCGTCAGGGGCACAGCGGTTTGAGTCTCTAAACCCAGCAACAGTTCTCGCAACAATTGCCGACTCTGGGCAAGACCGTCTGCATCCTGCCGCTCCAGGGCATACCAGGCGCGACCACCGGGAACCTGAGGATGGGCAAAGGGGGCATTGGGGAAGATAAACTGGGTCTCCGGCAGCGTCAGCGCCTGGGACAAAATGGTGAGATCCGCTTGATTTGCGCCCCAGCCATGAAGCGCCACGAGCACCTGTTGGGGAGGCTGGTCGTTGGCGGGAGGATGATTGATAAAGTCGAGAGGCATAGGCGGGTGAGGCGCGATCGCTCCCTAATTGTAAGTTTGAGTCTATGTTATCCAGATGTAGGCATGAAGCCCTTACGCTGTCGCTGCACCGGGCTCTTTGGGGAACATAAAACGATTGGCGACCGTTTCCGGTTGAATCGCCGAGAGCACCACGTGTTGCGAGTCGGTGATGATCACGGCGCGGGTGCGGCGGCCGTAGGTGGCATCGATGAGGACACCGCGATCGCGGGCTTCGGTGATGATCCGTTTAATCGGTGCAGACTCAGGACTGACGATCGCAATCACGCGATTCGCCGAGACAATATTGCCAAACCCAATGTTGATCAGTTTGATATCCATAATGTGGAACAGGAGGAGTGGTGTTTGGCATTGGGTCGAACGAAGTCCCCAGCCTATGGTATCCATTTAAAAAAGGCTTTACAATTCTATAGGCCTTAGAGATTGGCGTTTTGTTGTCTGCGATGCAGTCTGTTGATTACACCACCCTGGTTGCCATTTGTGCCGAGCTGCAACTGACCTGTGTCCCGGCACGGGTTGAGCAGGTGTATCAGCGCGATCGCCACACTCTCTTTTTAGCCCTGCGCACCCTCAAAGCACAGCATTGGCTGATGGCCTGCTGGCATCCCCAGGCCGCCCGGCTTGGCGTGAGTGCTCCCCCTCCCCGTAACATTGACACCTTTACATTGAGTGATCAGCTCCGTCATCAGCTCAAGGGGTTAGCCCTGAGCCAGATCGCCCTGACCCAACCCTGGGAGCGAGTGGTCGAGCTGCAATTTGCGCGGCGGCCAGGTGAAGCCCCTCTCTGGCATTTGTATTTAGAGATCATGGGCAAATACAGCAACCTGATCCTCACCGATGCCAGGCAGCAGATTGTCACCACGGCCCATCAGGTGCGCACCCATCAATCCACCGTCCGCACGATTGAAACCGGGCAACCCTACCAGCCGCCGCCGCCGCCCCAGGGCTACATCCCTCGCGCCAATGAAGACTTTGCAGATTGGCGCGATCGCATTGCTCTGCTGCCCAAAGCCCTCGACCAGCAACTGTTTAAAACCTATCGCGGCGTGAGCCCGGTTGTGGCCCGGCAGTTGATCCACCAGGCGGGTTTAGCGCCCCAGCAAACCACCGATACGCTGGATGGGGCGGCGTGGCAGCGCCTCTGGCAGCAATGGCAGGGATGGTTGCAATGCCTAGAGACCTGTTCCTTTGCACCGATGGTCACGCCCTCTGGCTATACGGTGTTGCCAGGGATCACAGGAGAAGCCATAGACGGGGAAGCTGTGGACGGGAAAACCATAGACGGGGAAATCGGGGCTTCGGTACAAACACTCCTAGAGACCTACTACAGCCAGCAATGGAACCAACAACAGTTCCAACAACTCCACCATCAACTTAGCCAACAGGTACGCAATCAACTCCGCAAACTGCGGCAAAAAGCCCAAGGTTTCCGCGATCGCCTTGCCCAGTCTGAACAAGCGGATATGTCCCGTGAACAAGCCGATCTGCTCATGGCCTATCTCCAGGACTGGCAACCGGGCATGACGGAGATTCGTCTCACGGACTTCACCACCGGCCAGCCCCGCACCATCCCGCTTAACCCCGAGAAGAATGCGGTGCAAAATGCCCAAGCCCTCTACAAGCAGCACCAAAAACTGAAGCGATCGCGGGCGGCGATCGCCCCCCTCCTGGCCGCCACCCAAGCCGAAATTGACTACCTTGAACAAGTCGAGTCGGATCTGCTTCAACTCGATCGCTACCAACAGCCGGAAGACCGGGTGACGCTCGAAGAAATCCGCGATGAACTCAGCCAACAGGGCTATGGCAAAGGGGATACGCCGACAACGCGCCCCCAGCGCCCCGATGCCAAAACCCTCAGCCACCCCCGCTGCTACCAAACCCCCTCCGGCTTTGAGCTATGGGTCGGGCGCAACAACCGCCAAAATGACCAGCTCACTTTCCGCACCGCCAACGAATACGACCTCTGGTTCCATAGCCAAGAAATTGCCGGCTCCCATGTGCTCCTGCGCCTTGAACCGGGGGCAGTGCCCGACGAGCAAGACCTCCAGTTTGCCGCGAAT
>JBMYQW010000335.1:0-5617 GCA_049601735.1 Spirulinaceae cyanobacterium | reverse complement strand
GATAAGTCTTTGCTTCAAAGTCGCCTAGATCATAGCCATAGAAGCCCAACGCTTTAACGGGTGTTTCAAAATTGATCGTAAAGTCTTGCGCAGCATTGGTCAGGAAATATTGCTCACCCGAAGAAGCGTTCCGTCCTAAGCGAATTTCACGCTCAATGTCGGCTTTAATCTCGGCCGAGACATTGGGATCATCGAGCAAGCTCTCATCTACTGTTTTGACCGCAGATCTGACCCCACCCCCTTGGAGCATTGCCTTGCCGAGATCTTCAAATTCTAGTTCCAGCGGGCTCATGGTTCCCGCTTGCAAGCCTTCAAAATCTTCCGTCCCGTAGCGAGACAAACTGTTGAGGAAGTCTTGCTCCGCAGCGCGTGAATTGACAATCTCATCAAAGGTACTGTTCGTATCTTGAGGATTGGGGTTAATGTCTTCACCGAAAAAGAGCTGAAATGCCTGAGCGGGGGGAGCGATCGCGGCGATCGCCATCATCAGGCTAAAGGGGAATAGAGAGTTACGGTAGGCAAGCATGGGTATCAGTATTTTTTCTAGAAGTCAACGACAGAAGTGGTTCAAAAGGAAGCGAAATAAATCCACCATAAAGGTGCTAATATGTCCAGGCGATCGTGCCTGACTCAGGATGCGAAGTGGGATAATTCACTGCTCATCACTTAAGGATTTCGCCAACCTTAGAACGACTCACAGACAAGTCTGTCCGCGAATAAAATCTTGATGGCATTCAGGTGCGCATGAAAGTCAGGAGACCCAACCTTCAGCCTAGGCATCTAGACCCAACTTCAAGACAGTTGTAATGGCTTCCGTACAGGACTAGATTGGAATTCATTAAGTTAGACGTTGCGGATATTCCCTTTGTGAATCGGGCTTTGGCACATGGTTTTACAGAAAACTTCTCCGAACGATTAAAAAGGACTTCGCACATGATTCGCATCTATCGAAAGTGCTATGCAAATCTTTTTTTCTCTCCCTGAAGTTTAAGATACTCAAATTGCCCAGTCCCAGACAAGGGAGGCAAGTCGATTTGCACAGGCGATCGGTTTTGATCAGGTGTGCGTCCAGGGTCAATCTCCCCCTCAAGCCCGTGTGCTCCACCCTGCCAGCCACAATTCCAAACATTTAGTGATCAATCCTCTGGCTGAGGACAGAAAGTGGCAAGCTGAGAGAGGTGACAGGCTGCGGCCTGTACTGTGCTCAATAACAACGCCCCTCCACAGCAGGGTAAAGACGATGTCGGAATTTTTGGATTTTTTGAAGCATCCCTATGCCTACGTGGCGATCGGGGAATTTAAACCGGGTTGTTTTAACGAAGCGGAACAGCTCTTTGTCAAAGCGGTCTCATCCTATAATCAAGGCTTCGAGGGGGCTTACCTATTACAAAAGCCCGGCACGGATCAAGGGATTGCGGTGATTTTTTGGGACGATGCAGCCGACATGGAAGCCAACCGGACGGCGATTCATGAAGCGGTGATGCAGGAGATGAAACACCTTTTCGCCCGAGCGCCGGAAACGGGTTTCTATGAAGTAGCCAGTGAAGTGAAACCCCAAGACAGCACCAGCGAGGCCAGTGCCTAGGGTATCCTTTGAAAAAATGTCCCAAGGCAGGCAGGATACAGAATATAAACCTCGTCTAGTTTGGAACCCGGAGTTGTTCATGTAGGGGGAGAGCCCCCGTCACTGGTGTGAACTTAACGCTGTATTCAGCTCCTGGTGGGAGTTCCAGTGGGCTGACCCACCTCCCCCTATTCCTCCGGAACGCTGTGCGAACCGGGGACTCCTCCCAAGGGTCGACTTAAAATCCCCTCTTGGGAGGGGCGGTCGCGCGTAGCGATGACCGGGGTGGGTCGGGTGTGGGCCGCTATGGAAGCCTTGTGAATAAAGGGTTTCACGCTTAAGTTTACACACCTGGGTCTCCCTGCCCCTCAGCCCTTCGTTTTTTCTGCACAGATATTTTCTAGAGTCCGCCTTGAAAAATTGTTCCACGACAGGCGAGATACAGATATCCCTGCGGCAGGCTTACCGCACCGCTCGCCCGCCACTGGATTACAGCCCCTCGTCAAGGCGCAACCGGACGGACTCTGCATGGGAATGCAGCCCCTCCGCCTGGGCCAAAGTCTGAATCGCTGCACCCATCTTCTGCAACGCGGCCGGAGAATATTGGATCAGGCTTGAATGCTTGAGGAAGGTCTCAACGCCCAAGGCGGAGGCATAGCGAGCCGCGCCCGAGGTGGGTAGGGTATGGTTCGGCCCCGCGAGATAATCCCCCACGGCTTCTGGTGTGGAATTGCCCAGAAAAATTGCCCCCGCATGGCGAATCTGCTTGCTCAACTCCCAGGGGTCAGCGACTTCGAGTTCGAGGTGCTCTGGAGCGAACAGATTCGAGAGTTCGGCGGCCAGTTCTAGGGTTTCCACCACCACAACGAGGCCATAATGGGCGATCGCCTTTTCCGTGAGTAAGCGTCGCGGATGATTTTCGAGTTGCTGATCCACCGCTTGACAGACGACTTTGGCTAGCTCCATTTCGGTCGTGATTAAGATGGCGGCGGAGAGGGGGTCATGCTCCGCTTGGGCCAGCAGGTCTGCCGCCACATGAACGGGGTCGGCTTGGGCATCCGCAATAACCAAGACTTCTGACGGCCCGGCAAGAGAATCGATGCCGACAATGCCGTAGACCATTTTCTTGGCGAGGGTGACATAGATGTTGCCCGGCCCGGTAATGATATCTACCTTGGGAATCGTTTCGGTTCCATGAGCTAGGGCAGCGATCGCCTGGGCCCCTCCGACGCGATAAATTTCATTGACCCCTGCTTCCTGGGCCGCCACCAAAACAACGGGATTGATTTTGCCCTCAGTTCCAGGTGGCGTCACCATCACGACGCGGGGAACCTGTGCCACCATTGCAGGTACGGCATTCATCAAAACGGTGCTCGGGTAAGCCGCGCGTCCCCCCGGTACATACAGCCCGGCGCGGTCTACGGGAGTATAGCGTTTACCCAGTACGACATCGTTGGCACCAAACTGCACCCAGGACTGGGGAATGCGTTGGCGATGGAAGGCTTCAATCTGTTGACGGGCGAGGACGATCGCATCCAACAATTCTTTGGACACCTGCTGATAGGCGGCATCAATTTCGGAGCCCGTCACTTTCAGCGCCGGGGCCGTGAGGCGCAGCCGATCGAACTGTTCTGTGTAGCGTAAAACGGCTATATCTCCCTGGTGCCGAACATCGTGAACCACAGCGCGTACCGCCTCTTCTTGTCGGCTCGTCTCTCCCCCATGCGTTCGTGCGCTAATCCGCTCTAGCTCTAAGCGGGCTTCAGTAAGCTCAGTTACGATTCTCAGCATAGATTTACAATCCTTCGGGGCAGCCCAAGCACTATTGGGCTTGGTGGGACAGGAACCCAGCCGCTCAATGAACATTCCTCAATGGATAAGGAGACAATGTGCAAGGAGCTTGACTGACCACGATTCCGCCTGATTACCAGCTTAACTTGGATCACCCAGGCAATGGGGGCGATCGCCCCAGAAAAATCCGGGGCTGACCGACAGCTACGCCCGCCCAATGCGCCATTGTTTCCCTGCGGCAAATTGAAGTTTTGTCCGTTATGGTGTTATATTATTATGTCCTGTGCGGTGTGACTTTTGAGCGCCGCTCACTGCCTTACGAACACGAGCAGTGCCTTGTGAAAACAAGGAGCTGTCTTGGCGAAGAGCATCATCCCCCAAATCCTATCCCAGAAACGACTGTGGCCAACTCCAAATCTGCACTGAAACGGATTAAGATTGCCGAGCGCAACCGTCTGCGCAATCGAACCTATAAATCGGCGGTAAGAACGCTAATGAAGCGGTACTTTGAAACGGTTGAAGCCTACGTTGCCTCACCGAGCGAAGAGCTGCGGAGCGCAGTCAACCAAGCTCAGTCCCAGGCTTACAGCAAGATTGACAAAGCGGTCAAGCGGGGTGTGTTGCACGCCAACAATGGGGCGCGAAAGAAGTCTCGCCTTGTCCGTTACTGGCGGCGCAGCACGGTGAATTTGGAGGTTCCCTCTGCCTGAGACCCGAGCCTGCATCTGAGGAGTATTCCGCAAAGCAGTGGCATCACCCTGAATAGATGGCACATGAATGGATGGCAATAGGTGGCATACTCACGCCTGAGACTCTTGACGGAGTCTTTAGTAATCTCATCGTACGCTGGGTTGAATGCAATTAATTGATACGCATACGCATCTGAACTTTGCTACCTTCCAAACGGATCTGGCAGCATTACGCTCACGCTGGCAAGCGATGGGCGTTGTTCAGCTTGTGCATTCTTGTGTTCATCCCGGAGAGTTCCCGGCAATTCGCGCCCTGGCCGATCGCTTTCCCGAACTCTCCTTTGCGGTGGGTCTGCACCCCCTCGACAGCGATCGCTGGACAACCGAAATGGCATCGGAAATTGCCGCATTGGCTCAGTCCGATCCCCGTGTGGTTGCCATTGGTGAGCTGGGTTTGGACTTTTACAAGGCGGAGAATATTGCCCAGCAGCAGCACATTTGTGAGCAACAGATCCGGATCGCCCTAGATCTAGACAAGCCCGTGATCATCCATTGCCGAGATGCTGCCCCCGCCATGGTTGAGCTCTTGCAGTACGTCAATGAAACCTCGAGGCGCAGGGTGCGCGGCGTCATGCATTGCTGGACAGGCAACCCGGAAGAAACCCAAGCATTTGTAAACCTGGGTCTTTACATCAGCTTCAGCGGCATTGTCACCTTCAAAAATGCCCATCAAGTCAAAGCCGCTGTGGCGGTTGTGCCGGACGATCGCCTGCTCATCGAAACGGACTGTCCCTTTCTCGCGCCGATGCCCTACCGAGGGAAACGCAATGAACCCAGTTATGTCTATCACGTCGCTGAGACCGTGGCCGCGCTGCGCCAGACATCGCTCGCGGCGATCGCCGCCCAAACCACGGCCAATGCCCGACGTCTTTTTAGCTTAAAGCCGATCGGGGCAGCGCCGACTGCCGTCTGAGTTTCCCCTGACTTCTTCCTTCCCTAGCCACCTAATCCCCATCAAACCCATGACCAACCTAAACCAAAGTCTGCTCCCCGATTTGATTGAGATTCAACGGGCGAGCTTCCGCTGGTTCCTGGCGGCCGGTTTAATCGAAGAACTCAATAGCTTCTCGCCGATTACCGATTACACGGGCAAGCTCGAACTCCATTTCCTGGGTGATGACTACGAACTCCATGCGCCCAAATACGATGTAGATGAAGCCAAGCGACGGGATGCCAGCTACTCGGTGCAGATGCACGTCCCGACGCGGCTGATCAACAAGGAAACTGGGGAAATCAAAGAACAGAAGGTTTTTATTGGCGACCTACCCCTGATGACGGAGCGCGGCACGTTCATCATCAACGGTGCGGAGCGGGTGATCGTCAACCAAATTGTGCGCTCACCGGGGGTCTATTACAAAGCCGAAATTGACAAGAACGGTCGGCGCACCTATTCCGCCTCTCTGATTCCCAACCGGGGGGCCTGGCTCAAGTTTGAAACCGATAAAAATAGCCTGGTCTGGGTGCGGATCGACAAAACCCGTAAGCTCTCGGCTCAGGTATTGCTCAAGGCGAT
>JBMYQW010000334.1:0-5637 GCA_049601735.1 Spirulinaceae cyanobacterium | reverse complement strand
ACCAAGCTGGAAATCATCGTTTCTGAAGGTTTTGCAGAAAAAGCTGTACAAACCATCCTCTCTGTAGCCAGAACCGGTAAGGTTGGTGATGGAAAAATCTTCGTCACCCATGTGGATGACAATTTCCTCGCGCAACTGACCGAGCTGTACCGCGAGCGGCTCCAGCCCCAAACCCGCCTTCTCGACCTGATGAGCAGTTGGGTTTCGCACTTACCGGAAGACGTGACATTTGCTCACGTTGAAGGTCATGGCATGAACGCTGAGGAACTGCAAAAGAACCCGCGCTTGGATCATTACTTCGTCCAAAACCTCAACCAAGATCCGCTGCTGCCCTTGCCCGATCATGACTTTGATGCGGTGCTTAATTGTGTTTCTGTGCAATATCTCCAGCAGCCCGATCGCGTCTTTGCCGAGATTTATCGGGTTCTGAAACCGGGGGGTGTGGCGATCGTCAGTTTCTCGAATCGGATGTTTTCGCAAAAGGCGATCGCGGCTTGGCGAGAAGGCACGGAATTAGGACGGGTGAAGCTGGTGCAACGCTATTTCCGAGCGATTCCGGGGTTCACGGAGCCGGAGGTGATTGCTCGGCGGTCTCAAGTTCCCGTCATTGCTCAACTCCTCGGCATGGGGGGCGCTGATCCGTTTTATTGCGTGATAGCGACGAAGGCGATGATTGGATGAAACTTATATTTCATTGCTGTAGCAGGAGCTGAATACAGCTTTAAGTTCACACGGATGGTGTGCAACCTACTCAGATTTCGAAATTCTGATGGATAACGGCCCCCTTCGTTTGAACCGTGATTCCGTTTGAACATTTATGTCGAGGGGGCGAACCCCCTCAGAAGAGCAGGCTAGTATTTGGTGGATTTGCTTGAATCTTTCGGAGGAAAATTAAAGATGTCAGGAAGTAGACCAACTGGAGTCACCATTTTGGCGATTTTAAGCGTTATTGGGGGGCTCCTCTCCATTTTAGGCGGCGCTGCTGCGATCTTGCTGGGCGGACTGGCTGGACTCGGCGGGGCGGCTCAGGGAAGCGCAGAAGCAGCAGGCGTAGGCGCGGCCGCCTTTGTGATTGGCATTTTTGTCATTGCATTGGGCCTCGCTAACCTCGTCGTGGCCTACGGGCTATGGAACCTGAAGGGCTGGGCCTGGATTGTCTGCGTTGTCTTGCAGGGTATTAGTGTGCTCTCCGCTTTGGTGCAACTGGTTAATGGTGCTGGCGGCGCGGTGTTTAGCATCGTCATTGCGGGGGTCATTCTGTATTATCTCTTCCGACCTAATGTGAAAGCGGCGTTTGGGCGTTAGCCGCAGGAACTGAATTGAAGCCGTGAACGATGGGGTGGCCAATGGCACACCCCATCAGATTTTCAGGGAGAATGATTGGAACTAGGATTAACGTTTTTGAAACATTGTCGTGCCTAAGCCCCATTCAAGGCATGATCAAGGGCGTGTTCTTCTGCAAACTCCGCAATGCCCCAGAAAATATCCCCGAAAATTTCGATGATGACCTCCTGGCTTGGGCAATCGCTCCTCGCCCTGACGCCGCTCTACCTCACCCTCCCCGCTTGGGCTGCTGACCCCGCTGCCCTAGAGCAGCTACTCACGACCAACCAATGTCCCGGTTGTGACCTCTCGGGGGCCGATCTCGCTGGGGCCAATCTGTTTGGGGCGAATTTGGTCAATGCCAACCTGAGAGGAGCAAACCTCGCGGGGGCGAACCTCGGCAGCGCCACGCTCATTGATGCCGATTTAACCGAGGCGAACTTGGCAGGGGCACACTTGTACGCTGCTGATTTAGCCGATGCCAACCTCAGTCGCGCCAACCTGACGAATGCCTATCTTCGGGAGCAAAAACTGACCGCTGTGAGGCTAGATTTGGCACAGCTCCGGGGCGCGAATCTTTCCCATGCTAACTTGACGGGGATGTCGCTGGCGGGGGCAGACTTGACCGGTGTGGACTTTAGCCATGCCCATTTGAGCGGCACGGCCGATGAGTTGACCTCGCTGCTGGGTACCCGGTTTACCCAGGGCATTGTCAACATTACGTTCTGCAACGGCTTTTTGGACGATTTTCCCTTCGGGGAATTTGTGCCCGCCTCCGTGGACGAAGAAGAGGATTATCTTTCGTTTGCGAATTTTGAAGGGGCTGATCTTACGGGCGCGAATTTTGAGAGCGCAATCTTGATTGGGGCTAACTTGCGCAATGCCAATCTTCAAGATGCCAACTTGCAACTAGCCTGTCTGCCCTATGCCGAGCTGAACGGTGCCGATCTGAGTAATGCTCAACTGGAGGGGGCGATCGTCCGCAAAGCAATGTTTGCGCGGGTGAACCTACGTGGGGCCAGCGGGGCGGATCTCACGGGGGCATATCGCTCTGAGCGGGAGCGCGACATTGAAGTTTGGCAGGAAGAGGCGATCGTCTATCTCCGCGAAGCGATCCAAGAGCAACGCTCAAATGACCCGTTTGTTGAGACTTTAGATGGCTTGTTTGTGGAGCCACCGGAGCAGCACGGTCGAGTGTATGACTATACCTTGGAGATTCAAGTGGGGACAGAGGAGGAGCCGGCGATCGCCGTCATTGAAGCTCATCCGCAAATTTCCGGACTTAAGGGCTATGCGGCGGTGGTGGTGCAGCCCGAGGAAGAGGTGTCCGAATGGAGTTCTGAGGGGTTATCGCTCTGTGAGAGTGAACCGAAGATCGAGCCGCCCTTTGTAACCTTGCCGATTATTTTGGATGAGGACAACGCGTTTAGCTGTCAGGAAGGTACGCGGGAGCTGGAGTATTTTTCGTTGTTTTGAGGTTGTATCCGCTCCGATATTAGACTAATGTCCAAGCTCCTACTCCGTTCTACGGCGATCGCTGCCCTCCTGCTCACCCTACAGGGTAACCTGACTCCGCTTCAGGGTCAGCTGGATTATCGCCAAGAAGAACGCCAACAGCTGGTGGAGAATTTCGCGGCTGATTTGGCCGCAGCGAGACAGCATCCCACGGTCTTCCCCGAGATTGATGTCTGGCGACTGTACGCGGATGCCTTGCTCTACCTCGGGCAGTTTGAGGCAGCGAAAACAGCAGCAGAGGAAGGGTTGAGGCTGGTGCGTCGTCAACCCCGCCATCGACTGGAGAGCGTTCGCGCCAATCAATTGGGGGCGGAAATCTGGTTTATCAACGTGTTGACCGATGCCCATCATCAGCTGGGCGATCCCTTTGGCCGTGAATTTCTGGAGCGACAGTTGAGCCGCCCCCTCAAACCCGAGATTCGCCCGCAAGTCCTGCAAAAATTAATCTTGGCCTATCAATCCACCGCCAGCAAAACCTTCTCGGCGCGGGCGCTGGGCTTTGGGGAAGAATGGCTGGAATTCAATCGCCAAACGGGAGACACCGAAGCCGTCATCGATGCCCTGCGCCTCCTGGCCGCCCTGTTACCCAGCTACGAGCCTGAGCCTCGGCGCGAGCTGGAAGTTTGGCAAGAAGCCTTGGCGCTGGCCCGACAGTTGAATGATCCAACTGCCCATAATGATGTCAACAGCATTACCCACGTTTTCGCCTACAAGCTCCATTGGGCGGGCGAAAGTGAGCGAGCCTTGGCCTTGCTCGATGAGTTGACTGCCCAGATCCGTCAGCAGACGCCGGACAATCCCCATGAGCTGACCACCTTTCTGGACCAACAGGCTGATATTCATCGAGACTTGGGGAATTATGAGCGGGCGATCGCACTACAACAAGAATCGCTGCGTTTGAGTCGGCCCTCCTCGGTGGCCCATCGTTTAGCGTCTCTAAGCGAACTCTTCTTTTTTAGCAACGATTTTTCCCAGGCATTGGCCTATCAACAGCAGTCCCATCAGGTCATCGAACAGGCGCTAGCGTTGGATGATCCGCAACAGACCCCCCATCTAATCACCTTGGCAGAGAGCCACGCACGGTTGGGGTTTCTGCGATTGCACGCGGGTCAACCCGCCGCCGCCCAGACGCATCTGGAACAAGCCCTCGCGCTCAGTCAAGTCCCGGCGCGACGCCTGAGCCTTTTTGCGTCAATTAGCGATGAATATCTGGTCTATCAATACGCAGCAATTAATGATCTTCAGCAGCTGTTGCAACAAACCCATCTGGAGCAAGGGAATCTGGAAGCGGCGTTACTCGCGTCAGAAAGCGGGCGATCGCAGGGCATTCTCCAACTCCTCAACACCCAGGTCAACGATGACGGCACGGTTGAAGTGGTCATCGAACCCCCGACGCTCAAAGACCTCAAAGCGATCGCCAAACGGGAAAAAACCACTCTGGTGCAATACAGTCTCAGCTACCAATACCCACGCTATTGGCGGCGGGATTGGGGCAGTGGGGTTCGCTACGCCCAGGATGAGTTGCAGGCGCTCATTATTTGGGTCATTTCACCCAGTGGTGAGATTCATCAAGAAACGGTTCCTTTGAACGATGTTGATCTGAACCAGCTAATTCGCACCACCCGCCGCCGGATTATTGCCAGCACGAAAGACAATCGCGCTGCAACTCACTTAAAAACATTGCATCAATTACTGATTGAGCCGATTCAAACCCATCTCCCCGCTGATCCTGAAGCACGGGTCACGTTCATCCCCGATAATCTCCTCTCGCTCATTCCCTTCCCGGCGCTCCAAGATGCCAATGGCGTGGAACTAATCGAGAGGCATACGATCCTGACCGCACCTTCCATTCAGGTTTTGGCCGAAGCCCGTCGCAATCAACGCCGGAACGCGCCGCGTAACCGGGCGCTCGTGGTAGGTAATCCCACCATGCCCGAGATTCCCAAGAGCCCGAGCGCCAACCGGAACCAGCTTGCACCGCTGCCGGGGGCTGCCGCCGAAGCGCGGGCGATCGCCGCGCTCCTGGAAACCGAGCCCTTGATTGGCGATCGCGCCACCGAAACCGAAGTGCGCAACCAGATTCAGACCGCCGAAATCCTGCACTTTGCCACCCATGGTCTCTTGGAGTCCAGTAGCTACGCCAACTCCCTGGCCTTTGCCCCCTCCCGAGAGCATGATGGTTTTTTCTCGGTGCGGGAAATCTATCCGCTCGATCTCAACGCAGACTTGGCGGTTTTGAGCGCCTGCGACACGGGTAATGGAGAAATCTACAACGGCGAAGGCGTGATCGGTCTCTCGCGGGCGTTCATTGGCGCAGGCGCTGCCAGCGTGGTGGTTTCGCTCTGGGCCATTCCCGATCAGCCCACGTCTCGATTGATGGCCGCCTTTTATCGGCAACTCGATGCAGGGGAAGATAAAGCCACGGCCCTGCGCCAAGCGATGTTAGCAACGCGGGAGCAATATCCCGCGCCGAGTAATTGGGCAGCATTTACAATTATGGGGGCGGTGGATTAAAAAGTTAAATTCTATTCCTAAAAAAACCATGATCAAACGCATTCTCTGGACGTTATTGGCTTGCTGTGTTAGTGCTATTTTGGCCACCTCAGCTTTTGCAAAATATACAGAATCTTCGCAGCAGAACTCCGTTTTTGTTGCTGATCATTCGGCAGTGAAATCCTCGCCGTTTTCAGATGTGGGTGCAGCGATCGCTCAAGCCACAGATACCCAGGACATTCCCAGTAAAATCAAGCTCAAGAACGATAATGGCCAAGTTATTGAGCTGGGAATCAAAGACGATGG
>JBMYQW010000333.1:0-5666 GCA_049601735.1 Spirulinaceae cyanobacterium | reverse complement strand
ACCGTAGCGCAGGCGTCCCGCCTGCCTTGGGATAATTATTTTCAAGGAGTCCCCTGAGTGACTGCATGGAACTCAAAAAAACAACGCGATTGCGCTCTGCGTAATGCCAGGGGCGATCGCCAAAACTGGCTTGTGGTGGGCATTGCCTAGACAGTTCATGCTGTCGTTTTGTAGATCGATCCAATTCATACCTAAACAATAGTGGACAAGATGCAGATTATCCCTCCGGGAGGCTGCGTCAACGACAAGCTCACTGACCGCCCACGCTCCGGAAAATTCAGCCCATCGACCGTCCGTTTGGGGAGGGTTTTGTTTTTCCTTTCCCTTTTCCCTGCTGACCCCAATGCAGATCTACTTTAAAAAGATTGCCCAAGGGGTTGAGCTTAAAGCCATCGGCTTTGTAGTCAGCGGGCAGATAATTCTCAGGGATCGTGCTGGTGTTGCCATCCCGAATGGCGGAATAGGTGGGCGAGAGGATTTCAATGTCGGCGGTATTGCAGGCATCCTGCATCTGTTGATGCAACGCCGAGTGGATTTGGGGCTCTTGGTCGGGGCGATCGGTGTAGACCCTGAGTTCATAGCTCACGGAAAAGTCACCCAAACCCGTTTGCCAGACCTCGGGGGCGGGCTCGGCCAAGACCAGCGGCACTTGCTGCGCGGCAGAGATTAAGGTGCGGTAAATCAGATCCCAGGGCACATCGTAGCCCAGCGTGATTGTGGTCGTGAGCACCACAGGCTGCGCGGTATCGCGCCCAGAAATACTGTAATTCTGGATATTGTTGGCAATCAGCATCGCGTTGGGGATCGTGACGATCACATTGTTGGGGGTGCGAATCCGTGTCACTAAGATGGACTTTTCTTCGACCGAGCCCTTAGCTTCGCCCACGGCAATATAATCCCCCAAGCGGAAGGCGCGGGTATAGATCAAGATCACGCCCGAGACGGCATTAGCGACCGCCGTGGTGGAGCCCAGGGAAACCAAGACCCCCAAGAAAATAGAAAGACTCTGGAAGGCATCGGAACCAAAGCCCGGCAAGTAGGGGAAGCAGAGCACGGCGGCGATCGCAAACACCAGAATTTCCACCAGCCGATAGGTGGGCTCGGCCCATTCCGGGTAAAAGCCCTTGAGCTTGATCTTTTCTTGGCCGAGTTGATTAAAAATTGGCTTGATAATGCGCAGGGTGTAAGAGGTCAACAAGATAATGACTGTGACGATCAAGGCACTGGGAATGTAATCAACAACTGACCCGACCACCTGCCCCAAGGCTGTCTGGCTATAACCATAGAGGCGACGACCGAGTTGCTGAGTCAGGGGATAGAGGTTAAGGACGACGATCGCATACACCAAGCAGGTGAGCAGAAACAGCGCCAGCCGTACCAGTTGCGCCAGCACCATCAACCCGCGCCCCACCTGCACCGAGGAGAGAAAACGGATCTGATAGATATGAATCTCAAGCCAGCGTTGGCGCTGGGCCTTGCGAATGAAGCGGTAGACCAGGGGGAAAATTTGGTTGATCCCCCGGATCGCCAGCACCAACATCACGGTAGCGAGAAGCGTATAGGCGATCGCGATCGGATAGTTCACCGTCCCGCCCCGCTCACTTAAAGTGGTAATCGTCTGCCAGACTTGTGAAAATTGGGGGATTTGGCGGAGCGGAGGGCGAGAGACCACTTGGTTATGGCGCTCTCGATAGGCGGTGGTTTGGCTACGGATGGTCTTGGCGTAGCGTTCGGCCAGGGTGCGCCGCGGCAGGTTCACCGCCTCAGCATCGGCGGTGGTAATTGGCGTGAGCAGGGTGGCGTTATAAAAGAGCACCACCTCGCCGCCCTGCTCACCCACCTTGAGGGAGTCAACGGCCAGGCTTGGCGTTTGGGCCAAGGTCTTCACCCGGCGGCTGACAGTTTGGGCCCGGGTTTCGAGGGAGCGGAAAGTATGGCGATCGTACAGGACAAACAGGGGCTGCTCATCGAGAAAGACTGTCCCGGCGGGTGGATCGGCGATCGCTGGCGCAGGCGTTGGCGTCTGGGCTAGACCGACGAGCGGGATCAGCAGCACCCAAATGAGCGATAAGATACCCAGTAGAGCTGGTATTCGCTTGATCGGCCCGTGTCTCCTCATCACTAATCTTAAAAACCTCAAATATCGAGAGGGGAAGTGAACTGAGAACGTTGCGCTAACAGACAGTCCTCAAAACTTAAGGCTTCGTCATCTAGAAAATTCGCAATTGCCATTTCTATGGTTGCCTCAAGGGGACAGTCCATTACGGTTGATTTCTCCAAGAGTGCAACTTTGACATAGTCCGGTAAATGGCTAACCAGTTGAGCGATCGCGTCTGAAGAAAGGTGTTGACTGGTGAGGGTTCGAGTCATGACTCTCTAGGAATTTTGACGTTATAAGGGGGATTAGCGGCTTGCAGAATTAAGGTTTCTAGTTCATATAGTAGCCCTGGTTTCTGCCAGTTGTTGAGGATAGCAAAGGCAATTCGTACATCCTCTGGATTGTAGCGATCGAGCCAGCTCCACAAAAAGGCTTTGTGTCCACCGCGAAATCTATCACGTAGATTTTTGGTTTTGCCGATGTAGAGCAATCCTTGAGACGCATGACGAAGCGCGTATAGCCCTACTCGTGCTGGTATCGTCTTGAAGGTGCGGCTCAGGGGTTGACATTGCTCGAAGGGAGTAAAAGCAAGTGAATCGAGAATTTGACGGGCTTCAAGTTGGGTGGCGTCAGACACGAAAGCATAATAGTAAATGGTTGTTTCTGCTCAATATCCCGTAGCGTGGGCGTCTCGCCCGCCTTGGCAAGGATTGTTTGGGAGCACTTTTCATTCACCCAGTCTAATGTGCCCCATGTAAATGTATGAACACACTTTTGTCGCCAATATCTTGAGGCACTTCCTGCCAGAACTTCCGGGCGGCGAATACAAGCAGCAACAGGGCGATCGCCCCCAATAACCCTTGTTCAACTGGAATCGCCAACACATTCAACCAATGACCCAAAAGGAGTAACGGCAGCATTGCCGTAAGGAATTTTGCTTCAAAACGATTAAAACAAAAGGCTTCTTTAAATAAGAGTCCCGTCAGCGCCACAAAAATCCAACCCACGGCAACCAAATTGAGTGAATGGTTGTAAACCGCTAAGGTGAGCGGTTCGCCCGTCTGGAACATGACCCAAACTGCACCCAGACAACCCAGCCCCCACAAGACTTGCAGCGCCCGGTGGAGGGGAACTAAATAGATGTGAATGGTGGCCAAACTCACGCCGAGGCCCAGACTAAAGCCCCAGAAGAGCCCCGTGAGGCTCTGGAGCACCCAAGTCTGGGGGCCAAACAGGAGCAGCAGCACCGTGCCGATCGCCCAGCAACTGGCCGCGACGCCGAGACCCGCTCGGTAGATCACCACGCCGAGGCGATCGCCCTTGGTGAGGGAAAATTCACCAAAATGGCCCTGGTAAACAACATCAGTTGGTTCGAGGCATTGTAGAAACATCGTGTCTCCTCCGTCATTGCGTCTTGATCATTACAGCTTGCTGATCACATTATCGCGGCGTAATGCCGTTAAGGTAGGGCTCCCGGTACAAAACAAGGTGGTCTTGAGTTCCGCTTGCAAGACCTCAATGAGGGCTTGCACGGCTTCGGGTGCAGTCGTGGCAGCCTTGAGAAAGGGAAAGGCAAACCCCGCCAGATCAGCGCCAAGGGCGATCGCTTTCGCTGCCTCCAGCCCATTGCGCAGACCCCCCGAAGCAATGAGGGGAATGTGCGGTGCAATGGCCCGAATTTGGGTGATGCAGTCGGCGGTGGGAATGCCCCAATCCGCAAAGGTCTGGCCCAAACGGCGCTGCAAGGGGCTCTCGGCTCGTTGCCCTTCTACCTTTGACCAGGAGGTTCCCCCAGCGCCAGCCACATCGATCGCCGCGACGCCAGCTTCCATCAGTTGCTGCGCCATGCGGGCTGAGATGCCGTTGCCCACTTCTTTGGCAATAACGGGGACGGGGAGTTGCTGGCAGAGGGTGGCAATTTTGCCGAGTAGACCGGCAAAGTTGCGATCGCCGTTCGGTTGAATGCATTCTTGCAGGGGGTTGAGGTGCAAGATCAGGGCATCGGCTTCGAGCCCGTCGATCGCGCGGCGGCATTGCTCTAGGCCGTAGGTGTAGTTGAGCTGCACCGCACCCAGGTTGGCCAAGAGCAGAATGTCTGGAGCGAGGTGGCGGACTTGGAAGGTGGGCCAGACTTCGGGTTTTTCGATCGCCACCCGCTGAGATCCCACGCCCATGGCGAGACCGTTGGTTTGGGCGGCGACGGCCAGCCGCTGGTTAATTTGCTGGGCTTGGGCTGTGCCGCCGGTCATGGAAGAAATCAGAATTGGGGCTTGGAGACGCTTGCCCAGAAATGTGGTGCCGAGGTCAATCTCGTAGTAGTTCAGCTCGGGGAGCGCCGCATGGCTGAAGCGATAGTTCTCAAGGCCGCTGGTCTGTTGGCGAAACTGTACGTCTTCTTCAAGGCAAATCCGGATATGGTCGGCTTTGCGGGTTTGGGTGGTGGGGGTCATCTTGGCTTGCTGTAGCGCACCCTGTTGGGGTTGAGTGCGAGGTAGGAATATTGGGGTGGCGTTCGACAATCGCCGCGTTGGTGTGAGCCTTGCGGAGCAATATCGCTACCACTGACGGTTTTATCACTTAATGGGTCTCCCTGCCCCCAACCCACACAGCAACTATTCCGACCTGGCTGACCGTAGAGTTTTGGGCTAGATTTGAGGGCAAGTCTTTATGTAAGAGCGGAGCAGGAGTATGGCAATGACGCGGGCTGAGGTGGTGGCCAAGATTGAGCAGGCGGCGACTGAGGGTTGGACGGAGTTGAATTTGACTAGGGCGGGGTTGACGAAGTTACCGCCAGAGATCAGCTCCCTCCAAAATCTCCGAACCCTTGATCTCAGCTTTAACCAAATCAGCATCATCCCCGACGCGATCGCCTCCCTCCAAAATCTCCAATCCCTCTCCCTCAGCGAAAACCAAATCAGCATCATCCCTGACGCGATCGCCTCCCTCCAAAATCTCCAATCCCTCTCTCTACATAGCAACGGAATTAGCTTCATTCCTGACGTGATCGCTTCCCTCCAAAACCTCCAATATCTCTTACTCGACCACAACAAGATTAGCGTGATACCCGACGCGATTAGTTCTCTCCAGAATCTCCAATTTCTATACCTCTCCAATAACAAAATTAGTACTATTTCTGAAACAATCTGCTCTCTCCAGAATCTCGAAGTCTTAGATCTCGAAAGCAATGAAATCGACAAGTTCTCAGCAGTAATTAGTCCTCTCCAAAAACTCCGTTTTTTGGATTTAGGAGAAAATCGGATTAGTGAGTTTCCAATGGCAATCAGGTCTCTCCAGAGTCTCACAGAACTTCATCTTAGGAGCAATAAAATTGATAAGATTCCATTGGCGATCGGCTCTCTCAAGAGCCTTGAGGTACTAGATTTAGAGAACAATCAAATTCATGAAATTCCAGCAACAATTGGCTCACTGAAGAATCTAAAAACTTTTCGCATTGGGCGCAATCAAATTTATGAAATTCCAGCAGCAATTGGTTCTCTGGAGAATCTAAAAATACTTGGACTCAGGATTAATAGAGTTAATAATATATCCGAAGCAATATTATCTCTAA
>JBMYQW010000332.1:0-5667 GCA_049601735.1 Spirulinaceae cyanobacterium | reverse complement strand
GTCGGGTGTGGGCCGCTATGGAAGCCTTGTGAATAAAGGGTTTCACGCTTAAGTTCACACCAGTGGTTTCAAACCCTCCCCTACAGCGTCTGGTTTTGATTGAAAAAGGCATCGCAATCGCGGAATCCTCGAAACTACTACAATTCTCAAGCGGAACGAGGTTTACAAGACAAAAAAATCTCGTCCCTTCTTCTTCCCGTAGGAAGGCTCTCAAGTGAGGGACGAGCGATTTAGTAAGGAAAACTCTAGGGTGTTAGATTTTTCTCTCACCAAAGTTTAATCCTCTAATCTGGTTTTTGGGGTGGGGGGGATTAGCCCACTCTGGCAAACAGATGGGTGCTCGATTGGGTGATACTTTTCCGTAAGCGCGAGATCATAGCCCTGATCATTCCTTGATCAGGGAACGTCCTGCTGGACTGTTCTTGGCCCTTGTTTACAAGTCATGCGCAATCCGGACGGATTGTATGCACCAACTTGAAACCACGGGCGTGAACTTAAGGCTGTATTCAGCTCCTGGTGGGAGTTCCAGTGGGACGCCCCACCTCCCCCTACGGGTACTCCTCCCAAGAGGAGATTTCAAATCCCCTCTTGGGAGGGGCGGTCTCGCGTAGCGATGACCGGGGTGGGTCGGGTGTGGGCCGCCACGGAAGCCTTGAGGATAAAGGATTTCTCGCTTAAGTTCACACGGATGACTTGAAACCTGCCCCTACGTTGGATTCTTTAGTTCTACGGTCTGGATCTGGTATCAGGCGCTATGGGTGCGATCGCGCCCGAATTCCCAGATGGTTCGCCACCGGGCGCTCCAGCATCGGGATCTTGGCATGAACGGGCGCATTGAGCAATTGAGGTTGGTTGGGTGTGGCTTGCACCAGGGTGGTAGAGCCGCCTCCATCCAGGTTCAAGGCCCGGTCTGCCCCCAGCTCTTGTGCCAGCGCCGTGACTTCCGGCAGCGTCATGCCCTCGCTGTAGAAGGGCTGCTTGCCATCAATGGCAATCAGCCAGAGTCGGGTTCCGGGCTGGTCGATCGCCACCACGAGACGGGCATAGGGCTTGTGCTCACTGCCCACTGGCTCCCGGCGAGCGGGTTGACCCTGCTCCAGCAGTAGCGGGCCGCCGGAGAGCGCGAACGCCGTCCCCACCGGACAGGTCGTCTGGGGCGAAATGACCAGTCTTTGGGACGCAGAATCTGGCAATGGGAGCACGCAAAGGGGTTGCCAGGGGTCTCGCCGCTCGGCATAGATTTCACCCGCGGCGATCGCCTGGCCCAGCACCTTGGCGCGATCGCCCACCCGCGGCGCGTAGTCCCAGGGCGTCTTTTCCCGAAAGGGATAAAAAAAGCTACCGTTGGTGGCAACTTGCACCTGAGCCGCTTGCACAAAGCCCGAGGTTGTATTGGCCGCAGTCTCGTTAACGGCCGGGTTATGGGCGGCTGGCGCTAATGCTGCCCCCGGTGAAACCACCACTTCAACTCCTGGAACCGTGAGGTCCACCGTCACAATATGAATCATCAGCGGGCGTGGTTGGTTCCGCACCTGACGCTCGTAGGCAACCCCCTGAAAAAGTTCCCGCTCCACCGCAGTCCGCGGCGATCGCCGCAACACAAAGCCTGCGTATACAATCAGCGGTAGCAGCGTGACGATCAGCACCATCCCACTCACCACCCCCCTGAGCCAAGGGCGCTGCCTCAAGCCCATCGATTGCTCTTGCTCATGTTGCCCTAATTGCTCCATGCTCCTCACTCTGCGCCCCGATATCACTCCATGGGTCTCGTTCTACTCTACAGAATCCGGATTGACGATTTACGTCACTGTTTTGGATTCAGGCTCTTGCCTAGCCGAGATAATAGTCCGGGGATGAGCTATACACCATCAAGCGGGAGGAAGAAATTTGAAACAAGCCACTTTACCCGATGTTCAGCGTAGCCGATGGCGATACTGGCTCAAGTTGGTGCTAGTCTTGGCAATCGCCATCGGCATCACGGGCCATGCCGTTTGGCAGCTCATCTTTTCGGCGCTGGGTCAGCCCTGGGCGGGCAAAACGGGCATCCTGGTGCTGGTGCTCCACGGGGTGCTCATGACCACCGGACTGGCGTCCCTGGGACTAGGGCGATCGCCTCGCTTGGCCTACGGCTTGGGCAGCAGCTTGACTGGCGCTGTGATTGGCTTTTTTTACGGCGGCAGTTGGTTTGCTGAAACGCTCTTGCCCGCCGTCATCGGGGCGCTGCTGCTGATGCTCGTGGGGGATTTTCTGAGCTGGTACGGGCGGCAGGGCTGGGTGGCGATCGCCCTCATGGCGGCGATCGTGACCCTTTCGAGCGCCACCGTGTTTTTGCTGGGAACCACGGCGATCGCGGCGCTCACCGCAGGCCACATACTCGGAGTTCCCTGGAGTAGTCTGACCCTCCTCTATCTGTGGTTCACCTGGCGTTGGAGTTGGGCCTTTACCGCTTGCTTGCAGCAATGGCATGACACCTGGAGTGACCCACCGTTGAGCCGACGGGCTTGAAATTGGGGTGCTGAATCAAGGGGGATGGGTTATTGGGAGATGGGCGATCGGACTCCTGGCGACCAAGTGGACTATCCTCAAGACGATCTGCAAGCCGTGCTAACGTCAGTCGGGCAATGGCAATTTCTGCATAAAGATGGTAAGCCCTACCACTCGACCTTGACAGAACCCAAAGGGCTTCTCGATAATGGAGGCTTGCTGGGCAATTAACTCAGAGGTAGAGTGCTTCCTTCACACGGAAGAAGTCACTGGTTCAATTCCAGTATTGCCCATTATTTGAACATCAACCTCAATCGGAAGGCGCAAGGAATATCGGCTTGGGGCGATCTGGATCTGATGCTTGGGATGATGAGCGTTCCGGGGGCTCGGGCCAAATCCAATCCAACCGCGCCTGGGCTTGTTCGAGGGCGGTTTGGGGGTCTGTGCCGAGCAAGGTGGCCTCGATCGCCCGACCCACGGCATCGGAGAGCTGGGCATAACCGGGGATAATCGGGCGTGATCGCCCCACCGCCATCTGTTCTAGAAACGTCTGCAAGACCGGTTGCGTCGCCATAAAGTCTTGATAGGCTGGGCTCTGACGGGCCTTGAGGTTCACGGGCAGATATCCCGTCCCGAGCGACCAGCGGGTTTGAAACGGTTCACTCAGCACGTAGTTTAAAAATTCCTGGACGGCCACTTGCCGCGCGGGGTCCGCCGTCATCACAAACAGGTTTTCGCCGCCGATCGTCGTGGCGGGCTGGGCTTGGCCGGGAATCGGCATTACGGCGAAGTCATCTCCCGCAGGCGTTTCTGGTAAATAACCCAACGTCCATGGCCCGGTGAGCTGCATCGCCACCCGTCCCGCAATAAAATCATCCTGCTCGTAGCCTCGTTCCGGTTGGGAGAGCAGCGCCGAACCGTCTTGCACCAGTTCAGACCAGAATTGCAAGGCGGCGATCGCCCCCTCATTCACGACTTGGGGGCGTCCCGCGTCGAGTAAATCCTCGCCCGTGCTGTATAAAAACGGTAGCCAGGTGAACACCGTCCATTCCCCCTTGCCCAACGAGAGCAGTAAGCCGGATTGTTCCGGTTGCCCGTCTGAGTCGGTATCCCGCGTTAGCCGCCGCGCCACCGAGCGCAGCTGGGCCCAGGTTTGGGGCAGTTCGGTAATGCCCGCCTGCTCAAACAAGCTCGGTCGATAAAACAGCCCCAGATTATTGGTGGCCATGGGAACCGACCAGAGCCGTCCGTCTAAGCGCATCGTGTCGAGTAGGGTCGGATCCAAATCAGCAAAGGGAGGCGATCGCCGCAGCCAATCATCGAGTGGTTGAATGGCCCCCAGCTCCACCAGTTGCCCGGTCAGCATGGGCACATACCAGAGCAGGTCAGGTGCGGCATCGCCAATGACCGCCGTGAGAATCTTGGGCAGTTGCTGATCGGCTTGGCCCACGTAGAGCGATTCCACCTGGATCTGGGGATGCTGGGTATTAAACTCCGCCACCAGTTCCTGAAAAACATCGCGGTTGGGCGGGGGGTTAATGCCCTGCCAGAGGGTAAGGTGAATCACGCCGTCATTATTGTTGGCCGTGGGGGTACAGCCCCCCAAGAACAGGCACAGGCAGATTGCATAGATGCAACAGATCTGCCGTCCCAGTTGGATGAACTTGAACCGAGAGACGGGGTTGCCCTGCCCCCAACCCAGCCAGCGGCTGAATCGATAACCCAATCCCCAACCTAGTCTCCTCAACGCCCTACCAAACCTTGCATCGCCCCCACCAAAACTGAAAGCGCCTGATCCTGGGCATTCACCGAGGTCTCTAACTCCTCTAGCTGGGCCTTGAGGTCTTCAATGTCTTGGTTCGCAGCTTTGAGGTCTTCATCCAGCGTCTTGGGCACTTGCTGATTGAGGTGTTCCATTTGACTGGTGAGTTGGGCCACGGTGGTGCGATCGAGTTCGTCGAGGCGGAGGCTGTTGTTAGCGATCGCCCCGTCATAATGGGCCAGTTGCATCTGAGCATCTCGAAGACTGAGCGCCAACCAGCCGAGTACTGTCGTAACCAGCACCATTGCCCCCGTCGCCACCCCGACGACCGTCCAGAGGCGTCGCTTGAGGCGCATGATTTGTTGGCTATAAAAATCTGAGTCAGAGAGCATGACCATGCGAAGTTCCCAAAGATCTCGGGTCAGTTCAGCCAGGTTTTGCTCCGGCAAGGTTTTTTCACCGAAGGCTGGCTCAACGAACGTCGGCTCACCGTCGGTCTGGGCTGACATCTGGGGTGGGAGGGCAGCCGGGGCTGATGCTGTTGTGGGTGCAGCCGTCTCGGCTGCGGGCGGCTTTAAGGCTAAGGGGGCGGGCTCGGGACGCGGTGGAAGGGAGAGGTGGTCGAGGCGATCGCTCGGTAGAGGCGGCGGCGCAACCGGCCGCTCGGCTGGGGACTGCGGTAGAGGCGGGAGAGGGAGTGGCGCGAGGGTTAAAGGCGTTTGCTGAGGGCGTAGCAGGGCAGGGGAGGGCTGGGATGCGGGAGTGACGGGAGGATGGGGCCTATCTTTTTCACTGCCCCGTGAGCTATCTTCCCTGACATCTGAGTTGACATCCGAGAGAACCGCCATTAAATCTGAGAGGGCGATCGATTCACTAGCTCTCCCGTTCGGCACTTGAGCGGGATTTGCGCTGGAGTTATCTGCGCTAGGCCGGTGTCCTGGAGAATGGGGGGGGGAATTGCTTGCCTGTAACATCTTGATTACCTCTTCCGTTGCTGCCGATCGCGGCGGCAGGCAGATTGGCGAACACCTTCACCGCTTCACATTAGGAGGCATCAAAGGTGCGGGGGGGATTGTGAGTTGAGCTGTGATTTGAGCTGTGAGCGGCCTTGGCGTTTGTATCCATCTCACTACTCAACTGTCGACGACCATTCCGAATAATGCGCAGCATCTCGCTCAATTGACCTTCAAGGCGACCGAGCATCGCATCCGCATAGTCGTCGGCCCCATCTTGAATGTCATCACATTCATCCAGCACCACCTGGCGCATCTGCTCGAGTTCTTGCATCGCCTGCATTCGCATTTGCTCGATTTCGGCCAGCGCCTGCTGCCGCATATGCTCGCTCTCCTGCTGCACCTCCTGACGAATTTGCTCCGCTTCTAGCTCGGCCTGACGCAGGAGGGTCATTTCGTTGAGCGCCT
>JBMYQW010000331.1:0-5671 GCA_049601735.1 Spirulinaceae cyanobacterium | reverse complement strand
AAGAACCGGGCTTGACCCAGCAGGGCTCGACGTCAAAACTTTCCATAAATTTAACATGATGAGAAATCTCTTCGGAGTCGATAGAACCGTGCAGAATTGAGCTGTGAGACAAATCAAAAAATCCGTTTAAAAATCTCAACGATTTCACTTCAGAAATTTTTGATCTGCTTTTTGCTTTCTGCCTTTGGCTTAATTCATTCAGAAGATGACCCTGAGGGGATAGTTCCTCCCCAAGGGCGCAAAGCCGGATTCCGCAGCCAGTTATTTTTTTGGCTCATGCTGTTACGAATCGTGATGTTTCTTTAGAAAACCTCGATCCATTGCTATCTCAGCGATTTCCGAGAGCCAAAACCACGGAGATTCGTTGCAATCTGACTCAAAATATGGATTTTTCGAGGTTTCCTTTATTCATCCGTTGTGGTGCCATCCGTCGCAGGGGGTGGCCCTTGACCATTGAGTTCGAGCAACAGCTCCTCTAGCTCATCCGTCAGGCGTCCATATTCGGCCCAGTTGCCTTCTTGCAGCGCCCGTTGAGACTGTTGATACAGCTCCAGCGCCTGCTGAACCTGGGGCGGAACAGCATCTAAGTTAGTTTGAGGAGCTGCCGGGGCTGCCGGAGTCGCAGCAGACGCTGCGGCAGCAGGCGTGGCGACAGAGGGTTGATTGGTTTCCCCAAAGACCGTATTCAGCGCCTCATCCAGCGTCTGGGCCATGACAATTTGCTCGTCGTAGGCCACGATCACCCGTTGCAGTTCAGGGAGTTCGCCTTGCTCCGCCCGCAGATAAATCGGCTCAACGTAGAGCAGTGAGTTTTCAATCGGGATCACCAGCAAATCACCACGAATGACTTTCGAGCCCTTTTGGCTCCAGAGCGTGAGTTGCTGAGAGATGGAGGGAGTTTGGTCAATGCGGGCTTCAATCTGCTGGGGGCCGTAGATCAGCTCCTGTTTCGGGAAGTCATACAAGAGCGCAGTGCCATAGTTCTCGCCATCACAGCGGGCAGCCATCCAAGCCACCATGTTGTCTTTGTTGACGGGGGTGAAAGGCAAAATGAGCAGAAACTCCTCTTGGTCGGAGTCCGGCAGCCGCATGATCACGTAGTAGGGCTGCATCTGCTCTTCTTGGTCTTCGTAGAGCTGCATCGGAAAGCGCCAGAGGTCTTCCTGGTTATAAAAGACTTCTGGGTTGGTCATGTGATAGGCCAGATACATCTGGGCTTGAGTCCGAAACAATCCCACGGGGTAACGGAAATGGGAGCGGATTTTTTCGGGAATGTCTGTGGCGTTGATAAAGAGAGAGGGGAAAACTTCCTGATACGCCTTGATCAGCGGATCATCCGGCTCCACGACGAAGAACTGCATCGTGCCGTCATAGGCATCGACGAGCACCTTAACCGAGTTGCGAATGTAGTTGAAGCCCCGTGAGGTGGGTTCGGAATAGGGGTAGCGATCGCTCACCGTATAGCCATCAATGATCCATTGCAGCTTGCCGTCATTCAAGATTAGGTAGGGGTCAGGGTCCAAGCGCAAGAAGGGCGCAACCTGCTCAACGCGCTCTTTGATCTCGCGATGGTAGAGAATGCGGGACTCGGGCGTGAAGTAGTTGGAGATCAGGATCTTGAGACTGCCGCGATCGAGGGCGTAGAGCAAGCGTTTAAAGGCATTGCCAATGGCGACGCCGCCCTGGCCGCTGTAGCGATTGCTGGCATTGTCTTCCCCGAGCGGATAGTCAAATTCATCGGTGCTCGTGCCCGTGAAGATGTAGTTATTTGTGACTTCGCCATAGTAAATGCGGGGTTCTTGGACTTCGAGATCAATAACGGACTGGGGCGGAATATCCCGAATCCAGAGATCGGGCTGGCCCTCCGGCGTCACTTGGTTGACCGGACTCATGACCACGCCGTAGCCATGAGTATATTTGAGGCGCTGGTTGACCCAGGTTTTGGCGCGATCGGGCACTTGGGCATAGTCCAGTTCACGGGCGGAGAGCATCACTTGTCGCGGTTCCCCCTCAATGGGATAGCGATCGATATCTACATCCTGAAAACGGTAGTAGAGGCGAATTTCCTGACGCTGGCGATAGGTGCTCAACATCGGGCGGTAGTCCCAGAGCCGAATGTTATCCACGGTGGCCGGGTTGGCGTCCAGGGTGGCGCGATCGAGCTGGTTCTCGACCGGGTAGGGCTGGTCGGTGATTTGGTCTAAACCATAAGCACGGCGGGTAAATTCTAGACTGTAGTTAATATATTCCGTTTCTTTGGCGAGTTCGTTGGGGGCGACGACCAACTGCTGTTCCAAGGCGGGCACAACCCCCTGGAGCACCAGACCCAAGGCACCGTAAATAACCACACACCAGAGCGGGAATAGGGTATTGTTCCCCCGCAGCGAAAAGAGCAGGGAAATGCCCACGATCGCCCCGGTAATGCTCAAAACCACCAAGGCCAGCAGCCGACTATGGACATCGGTATAGCCCGCGCCGAACACCACACCCTCAGGGGAATATAAGATTTCGTAGCGATCGAGCCAGGAGCCCCAAGCCACCAGAAAGCTCGCCCCCGCCAGGAGCAGCAAAACATGGGCTTTAACGTTTCCCAGCATCAGGTTGCGCCAGCCCCGCCCAGGGTCAATGCTGCCCTTGAGCACATAGACGGGAATGGTTACGAGCAAGCTGCTAAACAGGAGCGTCAGCAGCCAGTTCTTGATCTGCTGATAAAACGGCAGCGTGAAGAGATAAAAGCCCACATCCTGCTGGTAAATCGGATCGGCAACCTCAACCGTCTGGCGGTGGATAAACTGCAATACCACCATCCAGAGGTCGGAGAAGCTGCTAGCGGCCCCCAAGGAGAGAAAGAGCACGGCCACGATCGCCGCGATATTCGCCACCGTCTGGATCGGCAGCGAGTCTCGGTAGGTGGACGCCTTGATGCGAAAGGCAGAGTAGCGCGTAATCCGACTCGCCAGCCCATAGTTGCCCCAGAGCACTGCCCCAAAGACCACAAACGTGCCCCCCCAGCAGAGCGATCGCGCCCACAAGAGCGTCCAAAAGACATCCTGCTGCTCAATGCTCTGATACCACCAAAGTTCAGTGACGCCATAGATAATCGGTGAGGCCAAGCCAATCAGACCCAGAACCAGGGCCAGCCCTAGCAGCGTTAATTTTGTCGTCCAACTCACGGTGGTTTTAACTCTTACAGCAGAATATTCAAGGGTTAGGGGGGCTCATGGAACTTAAGAAAATAAATCAATAATACGCAATCGCCAAAACTGGCTTGTGGTGGGCAATGCCCACCCTACGCAATTACCGGATTAAATTTTTAATCGTCATAAGCCCACCCCTATAGGGTATCAATCCCCATCACACAACGGTTTGCAACTGCCCAATCAATTGCGGGGCTTGCATGAGTCCTTCGTACCGCTCGACGGGCTGACCCTGCTTGAAAAGCACCAGCGTCGGCAGAGCTTGAATCCCGTACTGGCTGGCGATCTGGGGGTAGCGATCGGTATCCACCTTGACCACCTGGAGGCGATCGCCGAGTTGACGACTTACCTGATCCAGAATCGGGGCCATCATCTGGCAGGGGCCGCACCAGGTCGCGTAGAAGTCAACCAGGACGGGCTTATCGACATTGGTGAGCAGATCTTGAAAGCTGGTGAATTGTTTTTTGACAGCCATAATTGCGAAGAATGAAGAAGGGCGGGTGAATTGCGCTGGGAGCCAAATTCAGAGAAGGTAGAGGGTACGAAATTTAACCGACAAGATCTTAAAGATAGAAGTAGATATGGAACGCCTGCCCGAATCATTACAAAAACTTCAGGGGAAAGTTGCCATTGTGACCGGGGCGTCACGGGGGATTGGCAGGGCGATCGCCCTGCACCTGGCCAGCGAAGGGGCCACTGTGGTGGTGAACTATGCTCGCTCCAGTACCGCCGCTGACGAGGTGGTTGCCGAAATCACCGCCGCGGGCGGTACAGCGCAGGCGGTACAGGCCGACGTTTCCCAAGCCGAGCAGGTCGATGCCCTGATCAAAACCACAAAAGACACCTACGGCTCGATTGATCTGCTGGTGAACAATGCCGGCATCACCAAAGACACCCTGCTCCTGCGCATGAAGCCCGAAGACTGGCAGGCGGTCATTAACCTCAATCTCACGGGGGTCTTTCTCTGCACCCGCGCCGTAGCCAAACTCATGCTCAAGCAGCGCAGTGGCCGGATTATCAATATCGCCTCTGTCGCTGGGCAAATGGGTAATCCCGGCCAGGCCAACTACAGCGCCGCCAAAGCCGGAGTGATTGGCTTCACCAAGACCGTGGCCAAGGAGTTCGCCCCCCGCGGCATTACGGTCAATGCCGTCGCACCGGGCTTTATCGCCACGGACATGACCCATGGGCTCGACAATGAAGAGATTCTCAAATTCATTCCCCTCGGGCGCTACGGGGCAGCGGATGAAATCGCCGGGATGGTGCGCTTCTTGGCGGCCGATCCGGCGGCGGCATACATCACTGGCCAGGTCTTCAATGTGGATGGCGGCATGGTGATGGCTTAAGTACTTAGGAGATTTGCCAAAAAGAATGTACCTCGTAGGGTGCTGTATAGCCTTCGGCATGGCTTCGCTAAAGGCGATAGCCGTAACGCACCATCTCAGCTTGGGTTGGTATATTCATTTCCAGAAATCGCCTTATACCCCGTCATATTTTGAAACCCGGAGTCAGGAGGGTTTGAAACCCTCCCCTACAGAGTCTGAATTAATTTAAAAAGGAAGCGAAATTTCAGAATTCTCAAAACTGCACTTGTCAAACTGGACAAGGTTTATATAAGGTCTCAACGGGATAATTCTTTCACCAGCGACCCGCCCCAAGCCAAGATCACGCTGCCGAGGACAATCACCTCGACAACCTTTAGGGGCAGGGAGCGCGATCGCCAGGATTGCCAAAGATGGTGTCGCCAATGGGGCTGCCATGCTCTGAGGTGGGAGCGCCACACAGACAAATGATCGGCCGGGCGACGATGCCATCGCCATGCCGATAACAACAGCGGTACGCCCCCGACTTTTGCCGTCATCAGTAGATGGAACGCAAAGGCGACCACCATAATGACCCAAGACAGCAGATGCGCGGTATACCAGGCATGGGTGAGTTCACCCGCAGGTAGCCATTTCTCGCTCATCATCTTGCCGGAGAAAACCCCGAACGCGAGGGCCAACAACATGAAAGTATTCGTAATCCGATGGACGGTGTACCAGCCGATCGGCGTGGGAATTTGGCCGAGCTTGGCAATGGTGTCGGGTTGCACCAGACGTCTCGCCCCCCGATGCACCGAGTAAACCGTCAAAATCGGGAGGAGGAGCAAAGACCACAACCCAAACGTGCCGTGAATCCCCTCGATCGCAGGCCAGTCAGGTAAACCGATGCGTCCCCAGCGCCCATCATAGGTTTCATAGGTCCAGTAGGCCGTGAGAATCGCGGCGAGCGTAGCGAGACCACTCGAAGCATGGATTACACGGAACAGTAGCGGTTGATAGAGCTGAGTCCAAGCTCGACGGGCCATCGCAACACCAGAACATACAGGTAACGAATGCAGCAGAGTTCACATTCGTTAAGGAATATTAACTAAAAACAAATATAACCGAACCCGAGCTTAATCTTGCTCGTCTACCGCGTCCGGCTCCAGCGCC
>JBMYQW010000330.1:0-5672 GCA_049601735.1 Spirulinaceae cyanobacterium | reverse complement strand
AGGTTCGCCTGACGGAGGTTGGCATCGGGAATATCCAACTGCTGCAAATAGACATCGCTCCAGCGCACCTGGGGCGCCACGAGGTACGCGCCCAATTCGCTGGGCTCAACGGTCGGGGGAAACTGGGTTTGGGGCGTGTAGACGGCCTGGGTCAATACCGTGCCATTGAGGCTCGCGCCCCTGAGGTCTGCACCACTGAGGTTGACGCCGCTGAGGTTGGCGCGATCGAGGTCAACATCGACCAAGCAAGTCCCCATCAAGCGGCTACGCCGTAAGTCTGCATGGCGCAGTTGGGCCCCAGTCAGGTTGGTCTCACTTAAGTCCAGGCCCTGGAGTACCCCATTGGGAGCGAGCAAATAGGCCCCCAGCGTTTGCAGATCTAGGTCGGCGATCGTGCGATGGCTATAGAGCGCACCTTGCAACTGCGCCTGGCTCAACTGAGCCGAGCGCAGATCCGCGCCGCTGAGATTAGCCCCGATCAGGTTCGCCTGGGTGAGGTTGGCACTGACCAAATTCGCCTGCTGAAGATTCGCCTGCTGGAGATTGGCTTGGAGCAGTTCTGCCCCCAAGAAATTTGTCTCGCGCAGATCGGCTTGCTGGAGATTCACACCCTGGAGATTCGCCAGATTCAGGGCTACCCGACGCAGGGAAGCCCGGTACAAATCAGCATTAATGAGCTGGGTCTCGCCCAAATCTGCATAGTCCAAGGTCGCACGGGTCAGGTTGGCGCCGCTGAGGTTGACGCCATGGAGATTCGCACCCTTGAAGTCGGCCCCAATCAGGTCAGCTCCTTGTAATTGCTGGTTGCGCAAATCCAGCCGACGCAGAAAGTCATCCGACGGCATAATTGTGCTGATTAGGGGCTGTCATCATTTAGATTGCAAACCATTGCTATGTCTAGCTTACAGCCCCTTTTTTTGTTTTTCGGGTCGGGCGCTCTATCGCTTGTCTCATCAGGCTTCTGGGGTTGATGGATAACCCGCCCTAAAAGGGATTATTGACCCCTTGAACCACGGGCTGAACCCCCGTACCGCCAAAGGGGCCATCGTACCCGCTCCAGTTAAAGTCGCCAATTTTAATCAGAAAAGAACCCAGGTTTTGCTCCGGAAAGTAGCGCACCATAATGCTGTAGGTGCGACGGCTGTATTCGAGGGCAAAGCTGGTGCTAATGTTTTCGCCCGTATCCAGGTTGACGGCACTCTGAAAACCAAAACGGAAGGGCCCGTAGAGCTGTTGGGTCACGCCAAAGGAGAGGGTTTTGGAGTCGGCGACGCGGTCAAACAGGAAGGGAGACTCAGCATCAAATACGGTCTGGGAATAGGTGACATTGAAGCTGGTGTAGTCAAAGACTGGCTTGGAGAAATGCCCGAATTGACCTTGCAAACCAACGCTACCGCCCAAAGACTGCTGCCGATCGCCGTTGCTGTAATGGCTGGTGACACCGGACAGGCCGGTATTGAGTTGGAGATAGGGTTGCACCGGACGGCTGGTATAGCGGAGACCCTCCGTGGGCGTGGGGGGTAGGGTTGTACCGTTCCAGAGCCGAAAGCCCCGGCCGAGGGCGGTCGCGCCTTGATAGCGGGTCAGGGTGATGCGATCGTTTTCTCGACCCGGTTCGAGTAGTTCTTCCCGGTCGGTGTCTGCGGTAATCACCTGTACCCCGCCCTGGTAGCGGAAGTTCACACCACTCTCGCCTAAGACAAAATTGGGCGAAGTCAAGACCAGACCCAGGCTACTCTGAACCGTTTGAAAACCCAAAGAGCCGTTGAAGAGGCGATCGCGGTAGCTATATTCCCCCGCCAAAATATGGGGTTTGGCTAAGGGGCCGATCGCCCGGCGCAGACGCACACTGGCCCGCAGCTTCTCATCAAGCTGGTCAAGATCCAAACCGGGCAGGGAGGCGCTCCCCACCAGGCTCGTCCGGTTATCAAAGAACACATCCAAATTGCTCTTGAGCCCAAAGGACGCCGGGTCGAGGGGCCCCTCTTCAAAAATGCCCCGCTGTACCAGATATTGGGGCGTCACTGTCCAGCGCACCTTATCGTTAGCAAACAACGTATAGCGCCGCTCAATAAACAGTCCGCCCCGTTCCCCATCATCAAAGCCAATGTTAAAGAGCCCCGGTCGCTGGGGGCGGCGGTCAAAGACGAGGCGATTCACAAAGGGGACTTTGAAGCCTTGATCAAACACTAGCCGCGATCGCCGCAGACGCAACTCATCCACGAGGGGCCCTAGCCGAGTAAACGTGGCGGTTTCGGCTTGAATCTCCAGCTCGGGGGGCGAAAAGGGATCATTGGTAATCCGGGCATTCGTTGCTTGCCAACCGTCCGCCGTAAAGTCCACCCGATCGGCCTCAAAACGCGATCGCTGGACATTGCCCCCTCCGCCGGGACGAGATAGGGGAAAGCCTGCTGCCCCAAAGCTACTGCCCAAGACAAAATTGAAGCCCCCTGCAGGCTGTACATCCGTGATCGGCACTTGGGTAGCGACGGGATCACTCACGGGGCGCTCGGGCAAATTGGGAGCTGTTTCCGCCGAGGGGGGCGTGATGCGCAGATCCGTACCCGTGGTGGGCTGATAGATCTGCCCCCGCGCTTGGGTCATTGTGCCGCGATCTTGGGTGATTTGATATTCAAAGGTTTCGCCGCGAAAGACCTGCTCGCCGCGTCGCATGGCCACATTGCCCTCACCGACCATGAGGCGGTTGTTGAGGTTGACCCGGATGCGATCGCCCGTGAAGACCCCCCGGGCAAAGCGCACGACCACATTACCCGTGGCGGTGACAATATTTCGCTGACTGTCGTAGTCCTGGCGATCGGCCGTAATCTCTAAGGTGTCTTGGGGGCGGGGCGCAATGGGGGGACGAATGCGGGGGGAAAGGGATGGGACTGCCGTGGCGTCCTCCTCGTCCAATTCCGCATCGACTTGAGCCAATTCGTTCACTGTTGCTGTCTCAGAGCTTCCGGGACGGCGACCGAGATCAAACTGCTGCTGTTGACCATCCCGACTCCATACCGAGAGCTGCTCCAACTGTGGAGGCAGCGCGGACGGTTGAGTCGCGCCAAACCCCTGACCCAATGTTGTAGCTTCGGTGCTGACCGCTGGTAATGTCGTCAGGGTCGAAAAGTCGGGCGAGGGCTGCCCGGGAATGGCTGTCGCCACCTGTGGCGGTGTCGAGCTCGACCATTCACCCGCAGGGCGGGGGGAAGCCTGCAACGCGGCCTGAGCGATCTCTGTTGCAGGCATGACGATCGCGGCTTGCACCTCGGCAATCGCAGGCTGGGGAGGAACGGCAGGCTGGGACATAACAGAAGATCAGGGAAATGGCAGCAACTCTCCGCACGATGGAGAAGGGCGATCGGTAGCAGACATCAGCGTTGTCATTCTATACCGAGGACTCCGGCGATGATCCGTTAAAACCCCATAACAAAGGGGACAAGTTTGACTTGTCCCCTCGGTTGCTGGGTAATCAATGGCGCAAATGAGCAATGGCGCGAGCGCCAACTCTACTCCATGTTGCGACGGCTCGGTGTCCGGGTTGGGTCGCTAGAGAGAAAACCAAACACAAACAAAGCCACGAAAAAAGTAACCACTAAATAGACTGCAATCTTGAGCGTTAGCATTGAAATACTCCTTAAATTTCTAAATTCTTAAGCTGCGAGAGAAAGGGTAGGGCGATCGCCAGAACCGCTACTTCTGTAAGGTGAAAGATGATTTGCCCTGTATTCTATCAGATTCACCCCCTCTCTAACGGCGATTCTCCTTCCTTCAGGACGGTGGGCTGCCAATCTTTGCGCAACAGTTCTTCGACCGCTGGGGCCGCGATCGGCTCGGCAAAGAGATAGCCCTGGGCATAGTCACAAGCTAGCATCTTCAGTTGCTCGAGCTGGTCAACCGTCTCGACCCCTTCCGCCAAAACATCCATCGAGAGGCTATGGGCCAGCGCCACGATCGTATGGACAATTTCGAGGCTATCTTGGTCATCGAGCATCCGGTGCACAAACGAGGCATCAATTTTAAGCACATCAATGGGCAGTTGATGGAGTCGTTCTAAACAGGAATAGCCCGTGCCAAAGTCATCGATCGACAGCTGCACCCCCAAGTTTTTAATCTGCTCCAGTAAGCCTGTGGCCGCCGCGTGTTGCTCCATCATCACCCGCTCGGTCACTTCCAGTTTGAGGCTGCCGCGCCGCAGACGATTGCCTAGCGTCACCTGGCGCAGGCGTTCTGGAAAGCCAAACTGCGAGAGCAGCGCCCCGGAGGCATTGACACTCATCAAGAGTGGGCGCTGATATTGGCGTTGCCATTGCCCCAGATGCCGACAAGATTCCCCCAAGACCCACCAGTCAATCAAGCCGATTAAGCCCGTTTCTTCGGCCACGGGAATAAATGTGCTCGGGGCAATCCAGCCCATCTCCGGATGCTGCCAGCGAATCAAAGATTCAAAACCCACGAGATCTCCTGTGCGCAGGGAGACGATCGGCTGGTAAAAGACGGCAAATTCTTCCCGCTTGATTGCCCACCGCAAATTGGTTTCGAGATGGAAGCGACCCACGGCCTGCTCAGACATGGAGGGCTCGAAGATAGCGTGGGACAAATACATCATCCGGGCATAGTTCATGGCCGTATCGGCTGCTTGAATCACGTCGGCGGGCAACTGCTCGACTAATTCGGGCGAGTCGAGGATGGCAATACCGATCGTCACCGTGGAAAACAACTCCTGATCGTCAATTTCTAGGGGCTGGTTGAGTTGTTGATGGATATATTCAGCGATCGCATTAGCATCAATGGGCGTATGCAAGTCATTGAGAATCAAAGCCAGGGCATGATCGCCAATGCGTGAGACGGGGTCGTTGAGGTTGAGACAGGTACTGAGGCGATCGGCGGTGGCCAACATCATCTGCTCGGCCCATTGATGACCCAGGCTGTATTTCACGCTATCAAAGCGCTCTAGCTCTAAAAAAAAGAGACTAAAGAAGCCCGCTACCCCGGTCTGACAGGCATGAAGTTGGTCTTCAAGGTGATTGATAAACCAGATCTTGTTGGGCAGTTGCGTGGACTGATCGTAGAAGGCATAGTACTGGAGCTTATGCTCCATTTGCTTGTGATCGGTGATGTCGTGGGTGACGCTCATGCCACTGACGACATTACCTCCGGGATCATAGACTGGCCCCACATAGGTGCGATAGGTGCGATCGCCCATGGGCAGTTCTGTTGTGACCGACTCTCCCTCCAGCGCCCGTCGATAGAGGGGTTCTAACCGCTGCCGGGTTTCCGGCTCGATCGCCTCCAGCAGCGTCCGGCCTTCGAGGGGCTGGTTATCCACCTGAAACATTCGCAACTGGCGCCCGGCGGCGAGGGTGTAGCAGAGATCCTGGTCGTAGAGCATTACCGCCCCTTGGGGAAAGTTGCTCGCTAGCATCCGGTATTGGGCTTCCCGGCTCTGGATTTGGGCGAGGCTCTCATCGTGGTGCGTCAGGTTTTGCACCCAGACGAGCGTCGCCGCTTGGACCCCATAGGTGCAAGGCGCAGATTGCACCCATACCTTCAAGGTCTTCCCCGTCTGGGTTTGATGATGTTCTACGCTTCCGATTGCATCCAATTCTGATGCCTCTGGGGAGAGGGCGGTTTCGGTCGGGGTCGTTTCTCGCAATTGGGCTGGAGTCAATTGC
>JBMYQW010000329.1:0-5679 GCA_049601735.1 Spirulinaceae cyanobacterium | reverse complement strand
TCAAGTCAGCTTAAGAACTGAGTTGCACACCCTCCCACACCTCTTTCCCTTGGGCTGACTTTCTTGGACATCACAAACTCTGCATGAGGGAGGCTCCGGCCTCCCTTTTTTTTGACCGGACACGAGTTAGCAACAACCACCATGACCTCGAATAACAATCCTTCTGGACAGCACCGTCCCTGGCTGCATCGCCTGACCTTGATCACCCTAGGGGCCGGTCTGGCTCTCAGCGGTAATTACTTCTACACCAGCCCATCCATGACGGCCCAACGGGTTGAGGGGGAAACCCCCACCCCGAGCCGAGCTGAGGCCAACGCTGCGCCGATTGCCCCTGGCACTGCGCAGAGCGCAATCGCCCCGAGCAACTTTGTGGCTCAAGTGGTGCAAAATTCCGGGGCTGCGGTCGTTCGCATTGACGCCGAGCGCACGGTTGGCCAACAATCTGCTCAACAACTGCCCCCGGCATTGCAAGATCCTCGCTTCCGGCGCTTTTTCCAAATTCCTGAGCAGCCCCAAGGACGAGTACAACAGGGCTCTGGTTCGGGCTTTATCATTTCCGAAGCCGGCCATGTCCTCACCAATGCCCATGTGGTGGAAGGGGCCGATCGCGTCACCGTCACGCTCAAGGATGGGCGCACCCTAGAGGGCAAAGTCCTGGGCACTGATCCTGTCACCGATGTGGCGGTGGTTCAGGTCGAAGCCGACGATTTACCCGTGATTGCCCTAGGCGACTCCGAACAGCTCCAACCGGGGGAATGGGCGATCGCGATCGGCAACCCCTTAGGCCTCGACAACACCGTCACCACAGGCATCATCAGCGGCACGGGGCGCAGCAGCTCCCAAATCGGTGTGCCTGATAAGCGGGTGAATTTTATTCAAACCGATGCGGCAATTAACCCCGGTAACTCCGGCGGCCCCCTGCTCAACCAAAGCGGCGAGGTGATCGGCATCAATACGGCGATCATTCGCAACGCTCAGGGCCTCGGCTTTGCGATCCCGATTAATCATGCCAAGACCATTGCTGACCAACTCATTGCCACGGGCAAGGTGGATCATCCCTTCCTCGGCATTCAGATGACGGCGCTCAATCCGGCGATCGCTGCCCAGTTCACGCAACAGACGGGCAAAACCCTCACCGCTGAACAGGGAGTCATCGTCATGGAGGTGCTAGAGGACTCCCCTGCCGCGCGGGGCGGACTCGAAGCCGGGGATGTGATCGAACAGATTCAAGGCCAGAAGGTCACGATCGCCGATCAGGTGCAGCAGCAGGTGGCGCAAACCGAGGTTGGGGAAGCCCTGATGCTACGGGTCAATCGCCAAGGCGAGACGCTGGATTTAGAGGTTACGGCTGGTGTTTTGAACCGCTAGATTCGCCCTTTAATTTTAAGTTTTCCTCACCATGTACCCCGCTGTCTTGAATTCAAGGCGTTGGGGTTTTCTTTTGCCTAGGAGGAGCAAGGTCGATCGATGATCTTGGGCAGAGCACAGGGCCGAGAACTTTGTAGTACGGTAACGTGAGTTCTGGATAAGCAAACCTAGCGAAAGACGCTAAAACTCAGCAGAATCAATGATACTGGCTCCGGTATCGCAGGAGTCTGAGGTGGCAATCTCCCCCTCAGCGAGAGGTGTCGGGGGACTGGCATAAGCCTGACAACCGGGTTTGACAACGAGATGGCTAACGCTTCATAAGGATGCGACGATGGCATTTATCCAGAACTCACGTTCTCTACGAACGGGGCCAACGAGCTGACTACCCGAATCTGACAATTCCCTAGGAGAAGTTTGGTAAGGTTTGATACAATCAACTTTGGTTAAGAAATATTGCGGGCAACGTCTTGGTGGCGATTCGCTTGGCTGTTTTCTTGAACTACGACAGACTACGAACTTCCTCCTGCCTGGCACTGCGGTGCTGGGCATTTTTTTGGGGAGGGGCCATCTCTGGCGACGGGTAAAATTCTATTGCTGCGATCGCCCAGGTTTGTTATCCTAGAATGCGTGCTTGAATTTAACAGCATCCAGCCAGGATAGCTCAGTTGGTAGAGCAGAGGACTGAAAATCCTCGTGTCGGCGGTTCAATTCCGCCTCCCGGCATACCTAAAATAGGACGCCTGTCTAGGTATGTCTCAGTACGGAATACCTCATTGCTTGGAGGATGCTTAGACTGACCTCAGTTGTATTCTGTTGGAGTTTTTGAAGGTGTAGTGATGCCCAAGCGAATAGCTATAACTGTAGCGATCGCGATCTTGTGGTTGCTTTTGCTAGCTCCCCTTAACCCCTATACCCAATGGTGGTTGCTGCCATTTGGTAGTGGAGTTGCTTATTGCATTATTAGGGAGTGGAAAACTGCGCCCGTAAGTGAAAAAGCAGTGATGGTTATCGCGTGCTTAGTGGCAGTTATCGTCAAATTACGAACACCTAATCTTGGGTATTTGTCATTCATACTAGAGCAGTTATTGTTTTTTTCTCCACTCCTGATCTTACCTATATGGGGGGTAGTCGCGCTAATTAAAGTAATCTTCCGTCGCATTTTACTTCCCATCTATTTTGAGGAAGAAGAGCGGCGTAGTCAAACTAAAGACTAGGCATTCCCAACCATGCAGCTATAAATTAGGATGGTTTAGAAAACACTTCGCTAGAACAGTTCAAGGTGTTGCGATGCTCAATCGTTTAACAATAATTATGATGATGTCGGCAGTATGGTTGCTCTGCCTGAGAATCGTTGCACCTCGTCCCCTGTTGTGGTTTCTCCTGTTCATTCTCGGGGTGCTCTACTCCGTAGCCAGAAATTGGAAACATTCTGGAATAACGGAAAAAAGCTGGCTGATCGCAGCATGGGTAGTGGCGATTGTCATGGAGATTGCAGCAGGGCTGGAAAATTCAGCAATAGAGACGGCGATATCTGTCTTGTTTTTCCTGGCGTTTCAAGGAATTCTCTACTGCACTGTCTGTGGACTTTTAATTTGGGGGACTATCTCGCTTGTCAAGTTTTTAAACCGTCAAGCCAAGTCCTAAACAACTCCTCAACCCGAGAACCAATCTCGCAGCAGTTGCAAGACCCATCTGGGTTCAGTAGTCCGCCACAGTCGTCGTCATCATCATCCCCATCACATTCGCCAGTCCACACAAATATGCCTCCCGTGGTCGTGGCAGAACCCTCACAGGGAGGCCGGCCGTATCGGCTGTCTGTAAAGATTATGGTGTCTGTATAGGTGTAGAAGCCAGATGTTAGATACCCATCTGTCTTGATATCTGAAAGCGTGAAGTGAATATTTCCGCTACCGTCTGTTATTAATCGTTTTGACTGGATGGGTGGATCGCCTGAATAGGCATAACCGCTGACAACATTGGTTATATAACCATCAATACGATTCACTATATAGAGGTGGCTTTGGGACAAAGACCCATCCTCATTTAGGGTTGGCGACTCACCTCCATTTGTTGTTGTTTCTCCCCAACTAGATACATTGCTAGATGTATAAAAACTTTGTAACCAAGCTCCATGGTCGTCTTGTCTCCACTCATATCGAGCAGTATAAGAACTAGAACCGCCAAACACACATTCAAGACTGGGTAGCTGCTTTGGGTATTCGTTACTTGATTGAAACGAAAGGTTTAAAATGATAAACGGGATATCTGCAAGCCCATTATTAAGCAAGATATCGCAAAAATTTCTCATGCTAATACTCTTCCTTCGGTGGAGCCAAGTAATATCTACCCACCAGATATTGCTCATCGTCATAGAGCAACACCGACGCCCATACCACTGTAGTCGCTTTTGCTATTAAGGAATCAATCACGTTTCGCATGCAGGCATAAATTTTGTTGGATTTTATCGACTTGTTCCGCCAAAGCTAGTAATTGGCTCTGTATGCCCTGTAGCCCTCGACCATCGAATTCAACTTCACCCTCAAAACCACGTTCGCAGGCTTTGGAATAGGGGATTGTGCCTTTTATCTCTGGGCAAAGTCGCTCTTCGATACTGTTGAGTTGCTTCTGAACTGCCTGAAGTTGTTCAGCTAACCCGATAAATCCTTCACCCTGCCAAGAATAATCTGGTGGCTCCGGAGTCAAACCGCATTGTGCACCAATATGCTGACCACCAATCTCAGGAAACTTCGAGTCGATATGGTCGCTAAGGGTGGGGAACTTTGAGTCGATATGAGATTTTACGGCGTTGATAACCCGGTCATAGTCAAATTCTGGAATATTGGGCTCTGGGCAACTTAGTTCTAAGTTTTCTAAGTTATCGGCAATGCCTTCGAGTGCTGCAATGATGGCTTCGCAATCTGCGTTATCCTGCTCTGGAGGATTTTCATGCTTGCAATCATAAGACAAATCTCGGACATCAATCAAAATATCAAACGGACGCCTTATCCTGATCAGGGTATTGTATAGCTTTTTAATAGCCTCATATTCAGAGGGATGCAACCAGAGAGTATTGCCGATAAAAAAGCTCGCCGTCCCAGCCCCTAAGTAAGGATTCCAAACAGGCCAAGTCATTGCATTTTGAGCTGTGGTGTTAGTGACCTGGAGATCAGACATTATGGTGTCGAGCTCAACATCATCGAAACAAAACCATCCGGAGCCTGAAATCTCACTACAAAAATAATGGTTTTCCAGGATGTTATATATGTCTACAGCCATATCACGAATAGTCGCCAGGTTCTGCGGTGACTGGTGATCACGTTGAGATAAATCATATTCGCGGTCGTACCACTCATTTGGAATTCCTCCTAGTGGTAAATTCCCATCAATTGACTCAAGAATCTCATCAAAATAGCTTGTGCCTCGCGGGACATTCCAACCTGAAACCCCAAGGGCGTTGACTCCTCGGACGGCTGGAAAGTCTACTCGACTCCACTCCAACCCATCAAAATTACTAATCGCTACACTCGCCTTATTACGAATTTCGTAGAGCTGATCATTACGGTAAGCCTTACAACTCAAAGTGCACCTCCAACCAATTGGGATTTCGGGATACAAACATAAACTACTACTCCTGATAACCGTTCACTAAACCCCTTAAACCAAGAAGAAACCACTGCACCTGCCAGATCGTATTAGACCGCTACTCTGTCTCCTGAGTAATACGAATCAATGAACTCTCTCTACGGCAATCACAATTTCTGCCCTAAGTGTTCAGTGTGACTTTCCATTGATTCACCTGAAACGCGACCTTGCCAGAACCTTATCAATAATTATTACCAAATTTAGCATAGCCTGTTTTCACAGGCGACCTAGAGATAATTACGTTTTATTGAGCGATTCACGAACCACGGGACTTCGCGGATTAGTCTGTGGATAATAACCTTATGATCTTGATGAGCCACTCTAACAACTTAGGGTGCATCCCAATTCTGCAATGAGTAAAAATACTTAGGAATTCCAGATCTATTGAATTTGCGTGGATTTGCGATTTTTAGCGATAGTAAAGGCCCCTAGGAGTCAATTTTGCCATCAATCTGAGCTTTTATGATCTCAAGGCAGTTTTCCTGTTCTACTTGAAGCGCAGCGTTTAGTCGCAAACCGACCAATTTTTTTGTACTATTTGCATAACTGGTATGCACCCAACAATTAAATCAACTTCATCAAAAACGTCTGATCTCTTGTAGCCATTTTGTTGTCTTATAGCCATTTTCGTTTTCATGAGGTACAGCCCTCACCCTAAATCCCTCTCCC
>JBMYQW010000328.1:0-5741 GCA_049601735.1 Spirulinaceae cyanobacterium | reverse complement strand
CAATCAAGGAAGCCTTTAGACAATTGTCCTAACTATCTCTTCCCTTGCTATAGAAACAATTATCGGGTTCAACGCCTGCCTGTTTGAGTTGTTGCCGCCAGGTGGTTGAGCCATAGCTTTCGTAATCTAAGGTCTAGCTCATCACCGATATCTTTAATCGCATCACCAAGAACATCTCGGTAATATTCATGCTCTGGCAAGCGAGACGACTGGCGCGCTGATCCCCCAGCATCAACAGGAAACTCTCAAACTGCTGCCAACTGATGTTGTTCAGAACGACGCGATCGGCTCGTTTTGGTGGCGTTTGGACGGTTCCTGGGCTGTGACGATCATGAATCACCGTTGTGCTGTAAAAGTTCAGTGTAAGGCATCACTTTGATTGAGCTTACGCCTTAAGCCGGGTTTTGATATCTTCAGCAAAATCTGTGTAGGAACGCAGCGGTGTCACAGCCACTTCAAGATGCTGACCGATCGCCTTCATCAGCGGCAGATCGAGCAGAATCTGATCCAGCATATCCGGCGAATCCACCTGGAGAATGGCAATCACGCGCCGTTGGCCAACACATTTCCAAACCTCGACCACAATGCCATCGGCTTTTGCCCCGAGGAGCGCCTCCGCATCCTGAGACCAGATGCTCAGGAGTTCTTGCTGGGTCATATTTGCGGCGTATTGGATTTCAATATCGACGTGGTAGAGCATGGGTCAATCTCCGGAAAGCTGACGGGTACTTTACTCATTAAAGCGATCGCCCTCATCTCGGTAAAGTAATTTTGCGTAACCATCTGCCCCCTTCACAACAAACCCAACTGCGCCAAGCAACGCCGGGTGATGGCCTGACGCTTGGGCAGCGCGTCAAAGTCTGAGATGTCTAAGTTGGTTGCAAAGAAGTACACCTCCTCTCCTCGCTCCAGATAGCCCACATACCAGCCCACTTGCGCGTCTAATGCCCAACCCGTCTTCGCCCGCAGGGTGTAATCGGGCGTTTGCTCCACGATCATGATGTCCTTGACGGTGGCAAAGGTCTGGGCTGAAAACGGTAGAGCCTCGGCGTGTAACCGCTGCAAAAACTCAATCTGTTCTGCTGGCGTAATCCGTAACTCGCCCTGGAGCCAGAATGTATCGATCGCCGCCGGGCTGCCGATCGCCCCATTGCCATAGTCGAGTTGAGCCATCCAGGCTTGCATCCGTTCATGACCTACACGACGGGCGAGAACTTGATAGAACCACACCGCCGAGAGTTTGTAGGCTTGGCGCAGGTTCAAATCCCGATTCCAAACCGGAAAACTCCGCTCCACACCATCCCAGGTCAGCACCGCTAGCTCATGCGTAATCACGCCCGACTCCAGAGCAATGAGCGAGTTGGGGATTTTGAACGTTGAAGCGGGCAAAAACGCCGTTTGATTGCGCTCCGGGTTGTGTTGATAGGTGCGATCGCCCTTGAGGTCATCGATCAAAATTGAGCCCTCAACGTCCAAGTCTTGGAAATGGGCTGAGAAGTCGATGTTTTGAGCGATCGCGTCTTGTTGGGTCACAATCGCTGGGGCGATCGGCGAGCTAGGGCGAGCCGAGGCGAGCGTCTGCATAGTAAGCAAACTCAGCACAGCCAGCGCACTGGAGGCTAGCGGTTGGCGGAGAGGGGTCATTGGGATCACGTCAACATTGGAATCACGTCAACACTGGAATCTTAAGCACTGTAACGACTACACCCTGAGTCCGGGGAAACTACAGGATCTCTTTGCATTCCCCGCCCAGCGTCGGAAAAATTAACCATTCTTTACCAAAAAAGGCTTAGACCGGCTGAAATGACTGCGTTTGCGTTGGCTGAAGCTGAGATAGATTATCGCCCAATCCCAGATTCTGTAATGGTTTGCGGCAAAAATGAGCGATCGCTCACTCTAGAGCCAATGAGCATTTATACCTGCAAGGCTGGGGTCATCGTTCTGGGATGATCTTTTTTTGCTATTGAAACTATTTTTATTTAATCGTTCAACAAAAGTAGCTTGGAGACTTTTAAATTGATTCAAATGATTTCAGAATCACTGAGATTACTCAGGAAACCAAATAAGACTCTCAACGCTGCCTAAAGGGGCGATCGCCCGCTCCATGGGCTTGTAAGCGCCGGGGCTTTTCGCCACAATGCAAATCATCAAGGGCAGGCGATCGGCGTGATGACCTTACGAGCAGAGCGCGATCGTCCCCGACCGGGAGCCAGCGATGTAACTTCAGCCGTCCTCCCGTCCGTTATTAATCAACTTTCCCCCCCATCCCAACCCTTATGAGACTCGCAGTTTACGGCAAAGGCGGCATCGGCAAATCCACGACCAGTTGCAACATCTCCACCGCTCTCGCCAAGCGGGGCAAGAAAGTCCTGCAAATCGGTTGTGACCCGAAGCACGATAGCACCTTTACCCTGACGGGCTTTCTCATTCCCACGATCATCGACACGCTCCAAGAGAAGAACTTCCACTACGAAGACATCTGGCCCGAAGACGTGATCTACAAAGGCTATGCGGGTGTGGACTGCGTTGAAGCGGGTGGCCCGCCCGCAGGCGCAGGTTGCGGTGGCTACGTCGTCGGCGAAACGGTCAAGCTCCTCAAGGAGCTGAATGCTTTCGACGAATATGACGTGATTCTGTTTGATGTCTTGGGTGACGTGGTCTGTGGGGGTTTTGCCGCACCACTCAACTATGCCGACTATTGCATGATCGTCACCGACAACGGCTTTGATGCCCTTTTTGCCGCGAACCGGATCGCTGCTTCCGTTCGGGAAAAGGCCCGCACTCACACCCTGCGTCTCGCGGGTCTGATTGGCAATCGCACCGCCAAGCGCGATCTGATTGATAAATACATCGAGCACGTGCCCATGCCGGTCTTGGAAGTGCTGCCCCTGATCGAAGACATCCGCGTCTCCCGCGTCAAGGGCAAGACCCTCTTTGAGATGGCGGAAACCGACCCCAGCCTCGAATATGTCTGCCATTACTATCTCAATATCGCCGATCAGCTCTTGGCTCAACCGGAAGGTGTTGTGCCCAACGAGTCCCAAGACCGCGATCTCTTCTCGTTGCTCTCGGACTATTACCTCAATCCGCCCGCTGATGCGCCGGCACAGCAGGCAGAGGAAGAACTGGAATTGATGATGGTTTAAGACCGTTCGCCGTGATTGCCAAAGGTAGTCGCTAAAACATGGGTTGTGGTGGGCAATGCCCACCCTCCCCAATGACTTAAGAAAATAAACCGGGGAATCCCGTAGCGCAGGCGTCTCGCCTGCCAAGGGTTTAACGCCTTCTGCAATGACTGGATTAAATTCTTAACCCCCTTTTTAAGGGGGTCGGCGCAGCTGGGGGGATCTCGAATTGAGCACCATTGGTGTAATCAACCGTGAAACTGTTGCGATCGCTCACCCAACTGCGATCCCCCCTACCCCCCTTGAAAAGGGGGGTATTTGGCAAACCAGATCATTTCGGTTCTCAACCTTCCCCTTTCCCCACGACTCATAAGGAGGATCTAAAACAGAATGACCGCTACCCAAACCCGTCCCGAGCCCAGCGCCCTGAACTTTGAATGCGAAACGGGCAATTACCATACCTTTTGTCCGATTAGTTGTGTCGCTTGGCTCTACCAAAAAATTGAAGACAGCTTTTTCTTGGTCATCGGCACCAAGACCTGTGGTTATTTCTTGCAAAATGCCATGGGCGTGATGATCTTTGCCGAGCCGCGCTATGCCATGGCCGAACTTGAAGAAGGCGATATTTCAGCCCAGCTCAATGACTACAACGAACTCAAGCGGTTGTGTGACCAGATCAAGCGCGATCGCAACCCCAGCGTGATCGTTTGGATCGGCACTTGCACGACCGAAATCATCAAAATGGATCTCGAAGGTCTCGCACCCAAGCTCGAAGCCGAGATCGGTATTCCCATTGTCGTGGCTCGGGCCAATGGTCTGGACTATGCCTTCACCCAAGGGGAAGACACGGTGCTGGCCGCCATGGCCCAACGCTGCCCCAAGCAAGCGCCCGAACAAACGGCGGAAAAAGAAGAGCGCAACGCGGTGCAAAAGCTGCTCAACTTCGGCCGCCAAACGAAAGACGTGGAGCAGTCCGAGAGCGAATATGCCGAACATCCGCCGCTAGTGCTGTTTGGCTCCCTGCCTGACCCGGTGGTGACGAACCTAACCCTCGAACTCAAGAAGCAAGGTGTGAAGGTTTCGGGCTGGTTGCCCGCCAAGCGGTATACCGAGTTGCCCGTCATTGAAGAGGGCTACTATTCCTGCGGCGTGAACCCGTTCCTTTCCCGTACCGCCACGACGCTGATGCGCCGCCGCAAAACCAAGCTCATCGGTGCGCCTTTTCCCATCGGCCCCGATGGGACCCGAGCTTGGATCGAGAAAATCTGCTCGGTCTTTAATATTGAACCCAAAGGTCTTGAAGAGCGGGAAGCGCAGATTTGGCAGAATCTGGAAGATTATGTCCAGCTCATTCGCGGCAAGTCGGTCTTCTTTATGGGGGATAACCTGCTGGAGGTTTCGTTAGCGCGGTTCCTGATCCGCTGTGGCATGACGGTTCCCGAGATCGGCATCCCCTACATGGATAAACGCTACCAAAAGGCGGAGCTGGACTTCTTAGAACTCACTTGCAAGGAGATGGGTGTGGCCCTGCCCCGGATTGTGGAGAAGCCGGACAACTACAACCAAATTCAACGCATCTATGATCTGAAGCCGGATCTGGTGATCACGGGCATGGCCCATGCCAACCCCCTTGAGGCGCGGGGTATTGATACCAAGTGGTCGGTAGAATTTACCTTCGCCCAAATCCACGGCTTTACCAATGCCCGAGATATTCTCGAATTGGTGACGCGTCCCCTGCGCCGCAACAACAACCTCAAGGAGTTGGGTTGGGACAAGTTGGTGAAGGAGGCGGTAGAGGTTTAGAGCTGTTTGGGTCGGGATGAATTTGCCCTAAGCCTAAACCTAGAACTTTGATTTTAAATCCATCAGCCACAACTGATGGATTTTTGCATGGCTACGCTGCGATCGCCCACCCGCACCCAATAAATCTTAGTGTTGCACCCAAATATCAATACTCAGTTGCGCTCCTCTGCCGTTCGCTTGAGATCAGCCGCAAACTGATTGAACGATTCATCAAAGGGCGGGATCAGCCGGGCAAAGAAGGGAAAAAGGGGGCCGCCAATGACCTCGGTCATTTGGAAGCGGGTTCCTCCCTCGGAGTTCGGCGTCAAGGTATAGGTTCGTGTTCCCATGGCATCCCCCCAGGACAAGCGGGTGGGCGGCTCAAAGGCTTTGACCTTGAGCTTGAAGGTGCGCTCCGGCGCGAGCGTAGAGCGCAACTGAAGTTTGCCACCGGGGGCGATCGCTCCGTTGAGTTCAATGATCGTGCTGTTCCAAGCGGGGAACTGCGCTGCGTCCGTGAGCACGGCCCAAATCTGTTCTATGGGTGCAGCAATATCGAGCGCGATCGTGGTTTGGCGGCTAAAGATTTTAGCGGTGGTGGTGGCTAGACCGTTGGCGAGAGGGGAGCTCATAGCGAATCTCAGTAGGGGGGTCAATTGCTAGGCAATATCCAATCTGGGGATTTTCTGTAGACTTGTTGCTCTGTTGTTAGCGGCAGGGTGGTTCAACAGATAAAGATATCTCATACTGAATCTGGATTGTATAAACACAGAAAGCGGAGGCTGATCCTGGTGGCGGGCAAGATGCCCGCGCTACGGGATATTGAGCGCAGAA
>JBMYQW010000327.1:0-5760 GCA_049601735.1 Spirulinaceae cyanobacterium | reverse complement strand
TACAGCTCAGATCATTCCCTCAGCGATGCCGAAGCCCTGGCGCAAAACCTCGGTATTACCCAGCAAAAAATTGCGATCGCCCCGGCGATGGAAGCCTTTGACCAGATGCTAGAGCCGCTCTTTACAGGCACAGAATTTGGCGTGACAGAAGAAAACTTGCAATCCCGAATTCGCGGCAATCTGCTGATGGCCGTGGCCAATAAGTTTGGGCATTTGCTGCTCTCGACAGGCAACAAGTCGGAAATGGCGGTGGGCTATTGCACACTCTACGGCGACATGAATGGCGGCTTGGCGGTGATTGCCGATTTGCCCAAAACCCAGGTGTTTGACCTTTGTCACTGGCTCAACCGGGAGCGGGAGCTGATTCCGGCCAATATTCTCACCAAGCCGCCCAGTGCGGAACTCAAGCCCGACCAGCAGGATCAAGATTCGCTGCCGCCCTACGAGGTTCTTGATGACATTTTGCAGCGGCGGATTGAGCAGCATCAGTCGGCCGCAGATATTATAGCCAGTGGCCATGACCGCTCAACGGTGGAGCGGGTACTGAAGCTGGTTTCCCGCGCCGAGTTTAAACGCCGCCAAGCCCCGCCGGGGTTGAAGATCACCGATCGCGCCTTTGGCACGGGGTGGCGAATGCCGATCGCGGCGCGAACACAGCAGGGTTAGGGAAGGTTCTAAGCGTATTTCAAGGAAAAAATGCTCCAGAAACGAGCTTTTTGGGTGGCGGGCAAGATGCCCTCGCTACGGAATTTCCGAGGACTATTCGTAGCGCAGGCGTCCCGCCTGCCTTGGGATAATTATTTTCAAGGAGTACTCTAGCTCATCCCCAGATAGTCGGCTTCTGCTTCTAGTTGACGCAACAGGTCATGGTTTCCGGTTGCCCGCGCCGCTTCAATCCGACGCTGGAGACTCCGACGCAGACTGTCACGATGGTTAGCAGCAGCGTTCTTTAAGAGATTTTTCCGATTTTGATTCAACATATGCAACAGTCCAACGAAGAATTAAAGATTTTGCATCTGTATTCAATTTAACATTCTGGACATTCAACCGTATATCTTGTTACAAAATGCTAATCATGCAGCCTATCACCCTCCTCACCGATTTTGGTTTGCAAGATGCCTATGTGGGCATTCTCAAGGGTGCGATCGCCCAAATCGCGCCCCAGAGCCCGGTTATCGACCTCACGCACCAGATTTCACCGCAGGATCTTTGGGCCGCTCAGTTTAATCTGCGCAATGCCTACCCTTACTTTCCACCCCAGACCGTGCATCTGATCGTTGTTGATCCGGGCGTGGGCACCGAGAGACGGGGTATCGTCGTGCAGACCTCGGTGGGCTATTTTGTCGCGCCCGATAACGGGGTGCTGACGCCAGTTCTCCAACAGGAAAGAATTCTCGCTGCCATTGCCCTCGATCGCCCCCAATATTGGCGCACTCCTGAGCCTAGTTCCACCTTCCACGGGCGGGATATCTTTGCACCCATTGCTGCCTATCTGGCTATTGGGAAAGCGATCGCCACTCTCGGCAGCCCAATTGATCCCAATGGTTTAGTTCAGTTGCCAATCCCTCAGGTGCAGAGGCAAGGCAACCAAATCATGGGGATGGTGCAATATATTGATCACTTCGGCAACTGCATCACGAATATCCCTGGTGAACAGGTGGCGGGGCAAACGTGGAGCGTACAGCTTACGGATCAAGATATTTCCGGTGGCGGGACGTACGGCGATCGCTCGGTGGGTGAGTTGGGGGCGATCGTCGGGAGTCATGGTTGGGTAGAAGTGGTAGTGAACCAGGGCAATGCCCAAGCCCAATTGCAATGGCAAGTGGGCAGGGTTGTGTCGGTCACGCTAACCTTTTAAACTCCGTCCAACTTGAAATCTGGAGTTTTCAGGATACCGTAGGGGCAATCCCCCCGTGGTTGCCCCAAACCCTGCCGAGGTAGGCACGGGGGCACTATAATGAACTAATATTCATCCATCCCAGTGGCATGGTTCAAACCCCAATCCGCCCCCTCAATCTCTACCCCGATTCTGACGGTCAACCGATGGCAGACAATACATTGCAATATCAATGGATTGTTCGTTTGGTCGAAAACCTCAGGCGGCTCCTAGCGGATCAAACGGCTTTTGTCGCCGGAGATCTGCTGTGGTATCCCGTTGAGGTGCAAAAAGGAGAAACGCCCCCGTCTCAAGCGCCGGATGCCATGGTCGTCCTGGGTCGTCCGCCAGGAGAGCGCGGGAGCTATCAGCAATGGCAAGAAGCGAATATTGCCCCCCAAGTGGTGTTTGAGATTATCTCTCCGAGTAATACCGTCTCAGAAATGGCGGCTAAACAAACCTTCTATGTGGAGCATGGGGTGTTGGAGATGTACTTCTACGATCCAGATTCCTACAATTTCTGGGGTCTAGTGCGAGAGACAGAGGCAGAAGATCCCCGGCTGGTCGTAGCGATGAATCTGCCCTGGACATCTCCCCTGCTCAAGATTTGGTTTGCATTGTTTGAAGATGGCTTAGAGGTGTTTTACCCGAGTGGAGAGCCGTTCAAAACCTTGCAGGAGTTTGCGCAAGAACGGGATGCAGCTCAGGCAGAACGGGATGCAGCTCAGGCAGAACGGGATGCAGCACAGACAGAACGGGATGCGGCTCAACAACGTGAGCAGCGAACTCAGCAGCAACTTGATGCAGCACAACAGCGCGAACAACAAATGCAACAGCAGCTTGAGGCGGCGTTAGCTCAACTCCAGAAATTAGGGATTGAGCCCGAAAAGTGATATTGCAACGATAGTGCTGTTTAGGGCATTTTAGAGCGCCAAAACCCTCTGCTGGTGGGCAATGCCCAACCTACGCGATGTCCTAACTATAGTTTCTCCTTGTCCTAACTATAGTTTCTCCTTGCTATAGAACAGCCGGAGGTTTCGCTACGAAGCTCGCCGGGGCCGGAAATTCAAGAAGGGGCTGAGGAGCAGAAGCCCTGGAAACAGGAAGAATACAAAGAAGTACATCACCAGGCGCTCGATCGAACTCGCGGAGTACCACCGCAGGTTGAGATAGAAGTACAACATTCCGGGCAAAACCAAGAGGTAAAGACCGCTCAACCCCAAGTAGAGCAGGGCAAGAAAGATAGAGCTGTCGGGATTTTGTAGGGTCTCTAGGCTCAGAGTATCCAAACTGAAGCTGGCTAAAAACAGGGGCATGGGGTCATGGGTCTCGCGTCGCCCTCAATTGTATAGCAATCTGATGGATCGCAAGCTGAATCCTGGGTTGGGGGGAAGCTGGGCCTATCCCAAACCGTCATGCGGTGCAAGGTCATAATGTTTATTTTCAGGGCAATCACGCATGACGAGTTGCCACCCTGAAGCATGAAAATCTATCTATGCTGACTCGGGGGGTAACAGCTCGATGAGGCGATCGAAATAAAACTCTTCCACCCAACCCATCAGCTTTTGGCGCAAGCTGACGTATTCGGCGGGCAGCTCTTGGAGGAGGTCTTGGATCTGCTGCTCATTGCAGATTGCCACCGCCTGCCTGAGATCCGCTTGCCATGCTTGAGGCATAAAGGCCAGATTGTCGGGGGAAGCAGTATCGGGCAGGGGCGTGGTCTCAGTAGGAGTGGCGTAGCGATATTGCACCGGAATCAGGGTGGCGATCGCCCCGAGCAGCGTCTGCTGGTTGAAGGGCTTGATGAGTAGGCGATCGATACCCTCTGAGAGCATAGCGGCTCGGTTAGCCGCAAAGGCATCAGCAGTAATTCCAATCATTTTGAGGTTGGGGCGATCTTGGCGCAGGGTCGAGAGCACTGTTGCTGCCTCTGGGCCGAGGGAACTGAGATGAACCAGCAGCAGATCCGTGGGTTGATTTTGGCAATGGGCGATCGCTGCTGGCACATCTGCACAGGTCGTTACGGCAAACCCAACAGTGGTCAGCCATTGCTCCAGCAGCAGTTGACTGTCGGCATCCCCTTCGAGCAATGCCAGATGATACGTCGGTTGCTCGGCTTCTAAGCCCACCACCGTTAAATTCTCCTGGATTCCCTCTAGGTCTTGTCCCTGGCTGACCTGTACCGGAATCGTAAACTCAAACGTTGAGCCCTGATTCTCGACGCTCATGACCGTAATTTCGCCGCCCATGAGTTGCACAAACCGCTGGGAAATGGTCAATCCCAAACCCGTTCCTTCCACCTGTTGACCCGCTCGGGTTTGGCCGAAGGCTTCAAAAATGCGCTGGAGGCTCTGGGGCGGAATGCCACAGCCGGTATCTTGGACGCGGAAGGTCAGGGCAACCTGCTGCTGTGCCAAGCTGGGTTGACCCTGCACGAGCAACGAAACCACCCCGACATCCGTGAATTTCACCGCGTTGCCGAGTAGATTAATCAGCACCTGGCGCAGCTTTTGACCATCGATCACCGTATGGCTGGGGACGGTAGCGCCCCATTGCACCGTCAATTCAATCCCTTTGGCTTCAGCCTTGAGCCGCAAGAGTTCCTCCAGATCCTGAAGCAGGCCATGGAGGTGACAGTCCGTGGTATTCAGGGCGAGTTGGCCGGCCTCAATTTTGGACATTTCCAACACATCATTGATCAAGGTCAGCAGGTGTTCACCACTGCGATTGATGATCCGGAGCTGGTTGTGCTGCGTCGGGCTCAGGTTGGTAGCGGTCGTCAACAATTGCGCAAACCCCAAAATGGCATTGAGCGGAGTGCGCAGCTCATGGCTCATGCTGGATAAAAACTCGCTCTTGGCCTGGTTCGCGGCCTCGGCTGTTTCTTTGGCTTGCAGGAGGTTTATGGCCTGCTGTTGGGTCTGCTTGAGCAGGTGAGCCTGCTGGAGTGCCACCGTCATATGCTCACCAATCTGGATGACGATGTTGATCTCTTCGCTCTGCCAGACGCGGGGTTGGGCATTTTGATAAACACAGACCAAGCCCCAGAGCTGACCGTCTAGAAAAAGCGGCGTGTTGATGTAGGCTTTGGCCTGCATCCGGGCGAGGAATTCTAAATAGCAGTCGCTAAACCCGGCTTGGGTGACATCGTTGACGGCGCGATGGGGCAAACCCGCTCGATAGATGCCGCCTTGGTTTTCTTGCAGATAGGTGTCGGTGACTTCGATCGGTTCGTCTGCATCCGGTTCACCCGCTTTGTACCATGCCAAAATACAGTTTTCGTGTTCAGTGGTGTTGCGCTGCAATTCGGCTTCGACCACTTGGCGGGTGCGCAGGGGCTCCCATTCCGGCTTGACCGATTCGGCGACGATCGTACCGCCCCAATCGGGGTTGAATTGGTAGATGATGGCGCGATCGCACCCCAAAACCGACAGTAACTCTGCCGTTGTGGTTTGAAAAATGGTGTCGAGGTCGAGGCTGCGCCGGATGCGGGTAATGCCTTGGGCGAGAATACTTTGCTGGGCTAAGTTCGCACGGAGATTGTCAGTCATATTCGACGTTTTTGAAGTCATGGGTGTGTTTACTCCATTTACAGCAGGTGGGTACAGTCCAAAAGACTCTGTTGACCAGAAACAGCAAAGCCGTTTTGCTCATTCAGAGCCTCTCCCATTCAGCAGAATTATGGATGCAGAAAATAACGACGATGCAGCGTATAAACCTCGTCCAGTTTGAAACCGGTCGTTTATTTTGTAGGGGTAGTGCCCTTCTACCCTGGCAGGGTCTGGGGCAACCACGGGGGGATTGCCCCTACAGGATCTCGAAAATTACAGGTCTGGGGCAACCACGGGGGGATTGCCCCTACAGGATCTCGAAAATTACAGGTC
>JBMYQW010000326.1:0-5764 GCA_049601735.1 Spirulinaceae cyanobacterium | reverse complement strand
GCGCTACGGGATATTGAGCACAGAAACCTGTAGCGCAGGCGTCCCGCCTGCCCGAGGAATAATCAGTAGGTTATCTCTCCTCTATGCTTTGCGGATTCAGGATGAGTTGCCTGTTGCAAATTGGCCCGGCGATCGCGCCAAAACGCTTCAACCGCGTCAGGATTACAGAGATGGTGCTTGGTTTTGGCAAAGGCTTGGAAGAGTTTTTGATGCCCACTGTAGGAAGAAGGCGTGGTGCGATCGTAATATTGCGCCGTCCAGGTGAGTAAATCCTGGAGACCCTGTTCCGTCTGCTGACGATTCATGTGCGCTGTGTTTTGGGCGCTGCGGTGACGGAGCCGCTCTAGACAAAGGTCTAACGGCAGATCCAGCCAAATGAGTTCGTCGGCTGCGGCGAGATATTGCCGAGCCAGATTGCCGAAAATGCCCTCCGCAATCCAATTGGATGCCTGTTTACTCTGGGCAATGAGTGCCAGAATCTCCTGCTGTTCTCGTTTCTGTTCAAAGCCCCCTGGCTGCCAGAAAAGATCATCAAAATGAATCAATGCAGCCTCATCAAGGGGCGCTAATTGCTCGGCCAGCCAGGTTTTACCGCTACCACTATTGCCAATAATGAGCCGTTTCATTGCCGATTCACTCTGGTACTTGAGCGACAATGGTGCGATGGCGAATTGTGTTGGGGGTGATCGTTGGCTTGCTAAATCCGGCGTCCACCAGTTCCTGCGCCACATCCAGGGCAAAATATTGATCTAAATAAGGCTCCGTGCTCTTGAGGAGTGTCAGGATGTAGGGCGGCATTTTTTGGTAGACGGGCGATCGCGGATTCATGTCCATCAGGCTCAAATGCCCTCCCGGCCGCAACAGACGCCGCGCCTCCCGGAAAATCTCCCGAGCGGCAGTACTGGGCAACTCATGGAAGACCAAACAGGCGGACACCAGATCAAAGCTGGTATCCGGGAACCCGGTCTGTTCCGCTGCGGCGTGCTTCCACCCCACCGATCGCGCCTGTTGCTCACCGTTGTATTGGGCAACGGCGAGAAAATAGGGCGAGAGTTCGAGCCCCGCGATCGCCGCTTCAGGATAGGTGTCTTGCAGGGCAAATGTGCTCATACCCACGCTACAGCCGAGGTCGAGAATATCCTGGGGCGGCGTGGGAATCTGCGCCTGCATCGCTTGGTGATAACTGGCCCGGAGGTAAGCATCGCCTTGGCGGGGGTTGTCTGGGAAGAGGGTGGAATGGACGGCGTAGGCGGCCGATTCCACTTCGAGAGCCGCCTCCCAGCTCAAGTTGCCTTGGTCGTAGGCATGGAAGGAACAGCAGTAATAGTTGGGATAGACAAGATCCGGGTCTTGAATTTGAGCCAGCCGCGACGACCAGTCCAGTTGTTGCAACTCGGCAACGCGATCGCGCCAGGGCACACCAATCCGCTCGGCTCGCTGAATCATCATGTCCCGCGCCCGGCGTTTGGCCAGGGCATACAGGGGCTTGATGCCCAGCAAAACGTTGACGCAGCGGGAGGCAAGACGAGGGGCGAGGGGAACGGCAGTCGTGGCGGTCATAGTTGAGCGGCAATCAGAACGATGATCTTTCCTGTATTAAAGCGTGTGGGGGGAAGCGATCGCATGATTTTGTTTAGGAACTTCAAGGGTCATTTTGACCCGATGCCATGGCATTAAGTCAGGGGTAAATTCCGGGGCAGTTGCAGCGTGAACGTTGTGCCTGCCCCCGGTTGCGACGTGAAACTTAATTGACCCTTATGTTCTTCGACCACAATTTGGTACGCGATCGCCAGCCCCAGCCCCGTCCCCTGACCGATCGGTTTAGCGGTAAAAAAGGGCTCAAACACGCGGGGTTGATGTTGGGGGTCAATGCCGATGCCGTTATCGGTAATTTCTAGCGTTATCTGTTCCGGGCTCACTTGTGCCTGGAGCTGAATACAGGGTTGGTAATCGTCGGCAGGGGATGCCGCGAGTTTGGCTCGAATCGCATCAATGCTGTTGGTGAGGAGCTGAAAAAAGACCTGATTGAGCTGACCCGGCTCACAGACGAGTTGGGGTAAATCTGGGATGTTTTGGGCCAAGACGATCGCCACCCCCTCCTCCGGTTGAAGACGATGTTCTAGCAGTTGCAAGGTACTCGTCAAGCCCGCCTGGATCGGGGCGAGCTTGTAGCCTGTTTCATCCGACCGGGAGAAGTCTTGGAGCCCAGTAACGATGTTCCGAATTCGATCTGCACCGGAGCGCATCGACTTCATCACTTGGGCCAGATCGTCGTAGAGAAAATCCAGATCCAGGTCGGCGATCGCCGTTTGAACCGCAGGGGTAGGTTCGGGATATTCCTGCTGATAGAGCGAAACCAGCTCAATGACATCCTGAACATAGTCCTGGGCATAGACCAGGTTGCCCTGAATGAAGTTGACCGGGTTATTCAATTCATGGGCCAACCCGCCGACGAGTTGGCTGAGGGCGGTCATTTTTTCGCTCTGGATGAGCTGGCTTTGGGTGCGTTGCAACCGCTCTAGGGCGCTCTGAACCTGCTGGTTGCGATCGGCAAGCTGACGCTGCAACTGGTGGAGTTGCAGCTGGTGGTTGATGCGGGCTAAAACCTCTTCGATGAAAAAGGGCTTGCTAATATAGTCTGCTCCGCCCGCATCGAAGGCTTTGACCTTGTCTTGCGCATCGCTGAGGGCACTGAGAAAAATAATCGGAATCTCGGTGGTTTCAGGATCGGCTTTGAGCTGACGACAGACCTCATAACCATCCATATTGGGCATATTTATGTCCAAGAGGATCAGATCGGGCGGGGTGGCTGCCACCGCGCGGAGGGCAATTTGACCATTAATTGCTGGACGGACATTAAAGCCCTGCTCCTTGAGCATAGAGGCCAGGAACCGAATATTATCGGGGATATCATCCACCACCAAAATATCGGCTTTAGTGGTAAGTGGGGATGGCGAAGTCATCGGGGCGATCGCAGCACATTAGCGTATTACTCTATCATTTCATCTTCCTGCATCCCCGTAAAAACCCGGACGGTTCGAGGTTCGGCTGATCGTTAAAAATACTCAAAAATACGGGTTTGGCTGCGTTTTTGGGGCGGATCTCGAGAGAATTAACGGCGATCGCGCTCTTCTGTCCGGCTTGTGCCAGGCTGTAGATTGGCCCGCCGCGACTCACGCCGATCTTGGCCTTATGGCAAGATTCCCCCAGCCTTTTTGCAACTGGCTCTCTCAAGCCAGGGACTCTCTAGAAACCGCTTGCTGCTGTGCCCTCTGTGTCCCCATCCACCTCCGAGCGATCGCGTCGCACTCCACCCACCCGTCCCAATCGCAGTCTGGAAACGGGTCGGGCTCTAGGGGTTTTGGGGGGTGGGTTGGCGCTCCTCTTGGGGCTCGTCCGTCCCCTGCTGGCCCATCTCTTTCGGGCGATCATGGTCAGGACGCAAAACCGATCGCAGCTATTTGATATCCTGCTGCCCCCCACCTCTTGGCCGATGACGCCTTGGTGGACGGGGTGCGCCGTGTTCTTGCTGGGGCTCCTCTTTGCCTTCACCCTCGCACCCTGGTGGTGGGGGCGTTGGCTAGAGCGCGATCGTCTCAAGGTCTATCAAGACTGGGCCCTGGTGGGGGGCTGGCTGGGCGGCACGGCGATCGCCCTTGTCACCTATGTTGGCGCTGTGCAGTTGATCCCGCCGATCGTGCCCCATTCCCCGATCGTGCCGGGAATGCCCGTAGCCCTACTGATGCCGCCTGCGGTCTTGCTGGGAACCGCCCTGGGCTCGGTTTTGGGTTTGGGTCTACGGTTACACTGGGCTCCGGCCGAACGTCGGGCGATCGCGGCTGGGCAAGGCCGCCAGCGATCGCAGCGTCGCCGCCAGCGCCGATCTGCCCAAGCGTTGCTCCACCACCCTCTGGTTCGCGCAACGCTGTTTTGGATGCTGTGGTGGCTTTGGTTGCTGCTCTGGCTTTATCCCAATGTCGGGGAATTTTGGCCCACGAGCTTTAATCATTGGCACAGTACGCTCAGAAGCCTTGTCCTACTGGGCGGGCTCTGGGGCGGAACCGTGGGCTTTTTCGTTGGACCAACCTGGGATGGAGGCTATGAGACGTCCGTGGCTCGGCTGGGTAGCATTCTCACGAAGGCGCTGCTGGGCAGTCTGGTGGCGATGACGAGTTGGGGGCTGCTCCAGATCCTGATGCAGCTCCCCTTGCCGCGATCGCTTGGGCTCTTGCGCTGGGTCTGGGCCTATCCCCTCTACCCCAGTCTGCTCTTGGGCTGGGGCACGGCGGTCTTGTGGCCAGTGATTCCCCGAGTGGTCATCTCCCAAGCGACAAGTCGCTCCAGCCAACGCCCCATGACCCTGGTACAGGGCGGGCTGATGGGGCTCGGACTGCTGGCCAGTCTGACCCTGTGGCAGGCCCAAGCCCTCTGGCGCTATTTACCCTTTACCCTGTGGGATTTAGCAGCGATCGCCTTTTGGGCTGCGATCATCGGCAGTGCTGTCGGGCTAATTTGGCATGGCTTTACGCGTCCGAAACCCTCACGGGGGACGCAAGTCGCCTTGATCACTGCGGGCATTTATATCACGCTTCAACTGCTGCAATTGCTGGTGGGACAATGGTTTCTGCGACTCGTTTCCAGTTGGCTAGGGGTTGATCATTGGGTTGCACCAACCGTGCCGCTGGCCGTTTGGTTGAGTTTTGGGGCTCAGTTTCTCCAACATACGACCGTGGGGGCGATCTGGGGCGTTTTGGGGGTTGCTGCCGGGCAAAGGTTAGAGCCGTGGCTAGAGCAGCGGTTTGGGCTGGCCCCCGTTTTGACTCAGCCCAGTTCCCGCCCAATCGATTTAGAACGGCCCGATTCAGAACTATCCATTTCAGAACTATCCATTGCAGATCGAACCGATTCAGAATCACCAACGGTCAGCGCCCCGACCGCTGCCGCTGCTTCAGCTTCTACCGCTTCAAAACACCTGGAGACCGCACCGCCAACCCCGGCGTCACTTGATCCCAAATTGACGGCTCCGACAGTGCTTGATTCTGAATTGCCCAATTCCCCACCGCCCGATACAGAATTACCCGAGCCGCCGAAGCCAGGGCGATCGCGCCAGCACACCGCCCGCGCCGAGGCTGATGCCCCGCCTGATTCCGCCCTACCCGAGCCACCGAAGCCCCCGCGATCGCGCCAGGGGAGCAAGGCTATCCCGCCGGAGTCTTCCCCTGTGCCCCAGCAACTCTTAGCCCAAGCTCAGGCCGGAAACCCGGCGGCGATCGCCGCCCTGCTCAACCGCAATTTAGCCCGTCGGGGATTCCAGGTGCAGGCCCGGCAACCGCAGGCGGGATTACTGGAGCTGACCCTTTCTGGCTCGACGGCTCCGCCCCAGACCACATTTTTAGCCTATCTGGAGCGGGGACTGCGACGGCTGCAATCGCCCCAAATTCAGCAGGTACAAGTGTTGGTTCTCACTCCGGAGGGCCAGCAATGGCAGGCCATGATCGACCTTACGCCGCAATGACCACCTGAGTACGATCGCGCTCGGCAATTTGAGCCAAGGCATGATCTGCCCGCTGATAGAGCTGCCGCAGATCGCGCCCTTGGTGGGGATAGGCCGCGACAGCGGCCCGTAAGGTCAGGTGTAGCGCCGCCTTATCCTCAAGGAGGAAGACTTCTTGTTCGAGCAGTTGCAAGACCGCCAGTAACCACGCTTGGGCTTTCTGGGCCGTCAGCCCATATAAACCCAGCACAAACTCACCACCACTCCAGC
>JBMYQW010000325.1:0-5779 GCA_049601735.1 Spirulinaceae cyanobacterium | reverse complement strand
GTTTGCCGATCCGCCCGTGCTCGGTATTACACCCGCCCTGCCGATCTATCAAGCCGATGGCCAGTTGCAGGGGGTAATGGCGATCGATCTGCCCCTGAGCCAATTGAGCGAGTTTTTGGCGGGGCTAGAGATTGGCCAGACGGGCAGCGCCTTTCTCATTGAGCCAGATGGCAGCTTGATCGCCAGCTCTGTGGGGGAATCCATGGTGGTGGCCACGGAAGACGCCCAAGCGCGCCGGACCTTAAGCCAGAGCGAACACCCCTTACTCCAGATGGTGGCAACTCACCTCGCGGCAACGGAAACCGATTGGGACGCAGCCGCCAACGATCAGCAGGTGCTGCAAGATGCCCAAGGACAACGTTACTTCTTCTACCTCACGGCAGTGGATAGTGCCCCCGGTATTGATTGGCGCTTGGGCATTCTCATCCCCCAGCAGGATTTCCAGGCGGCGTTTGCCCGTAATACCCGCACGACCCTGGTGGTCTGTGCGATCGCCCTAATGGTTTCCGCGAGTTTTGGCGTTCTCCTCACCGGACTCTTGGCCGATCCCCTCCGTCGATTTGTCCAAGTCTCGCAAGCCATGGCCGCAGGAGATTTTGAGGCCACCTTACCCGAAGGACAGATCCGCGAATTCGATCGCCTCAGTCGGGCCTTTAGTCGGATGCGCAGCCAGCTTCAGGATGCTTTTGCAAGCTGGGCGAGCACTCAAGCCACCTTAACGGCTCAAGCCCGACGTGAAGCCGCTGCGCTGCAACTGTCTCAGGAGCGGTTCACAAAGGTTTTTCAAGCCAGCCCCGATGCGATCGCCATCTGTGCCTTTGAGACCGGCAAAATTCTGGAAGTCAATGCCAGCTTTTTGCAGATCACGGGCTACGACACGACCGATGTGCTCAACCATACCCTGGCCGCCCTGAATCTGTGGCATCTGCCGGAGGAAGATCGCTTGATCCTAGATGTCGCTCAGGAGCAAGGCAAGGTGCGGGATCAAATCGTGACCTTTACCAGCGCCACAGGTGAGCTACGCTGGGCTCGGTTGGCCGCCGAGGCGATCGCCATCCAAGGGCAGCTCTGTTGGGTGTTTATTGCCAACGACATCACGCCCCTCAAACAGGCGGAAGCCCAACTCCAGCAGCAAAAACAGTACCTCTGGCTGATTCTGAATAATATTCCCCAACAGGTGTTTTGGAAGGATACCCAATCTGTGTTTGTGGGCTGTAATCGCAACTGGGCGATCGCCTCGGGCCTCGATGCGCCCGAGCAGGTGGTCGGCAAGACGGACTATGACTTGGTGAGCCCAGACGCCGCCGAGAAATACCGCGCCGAAGACGCTTACGTACTCCAAAACGACCGGCCAATTCTGCATCAGCTCGATATCAAGCAAAAGTACCCAACCAGTGGCGAGGTTGTCTGGCTCGATGTGACTAAAATTCCCCTCCATGACGAGACAGGCAAGGTGATTGGTTTGATTGGCGTGCTCGAAGACATTACCGATCGCAAACTTGCCACTGAAGCCCTCAAAGCCGAACAGGTCAAGTCCGAGCAGTTGCTGCTGAATATTTTGCCCCAGGCGATCGCCGAGCAGCTCAAACAGCAGCAGGCCCAAAAATTCTCTCCCAGTCAGCGGAATCTCCTTGCCCAAAACTATGCCCAAGCCACCATTTTGTTTGCGGATCTGGTCGGATTCACTGCCCTCTGTCAAACCCTGCCGCCGATCGAGTTGGTGACATTGTTGAATGAAATTTTCTCCGCCTTCGATCGCTTGGCCGAGCAATATGGCTTGGAGAAAATTAAAACCATTGGCGATGCCTACATGGTGGCAGCGGGTCTGCCCACGCCCCGTCCGGATCATGTGGCGGCGATCGCTGACATGGCCCTCGCCATGCAAACCACCATGCAACAGCTCCAACCCCAACTCACAGTTTCTTGCCAAATCCGCATCGGTATTCACACGGGCTCTGTGATTGCGGGGGTGATTGGGCTGAAGAAATTCAGCTACGATCTCTGGGGCGACACAGTGAACATGGCCTCCCGCATGGAAACGACCGGAGCGGGCGATCGTATTCAAGTGTCCGAAGCAGTTTATACCGTCCTCAAAGCGGATTACAGTCTGGAAGAGCGGGGCTGGATCGAGGTCAAGGGCAAGGGGCAAATGCGCACCTATTGGTTGATGGGGCGGCGATAGAGAAGTTCAGAAAACGAATCGCATCCCCCTGCGAGAGCGGCGATCGGACTGGGCAACGGGACAGGCAGTCAACAGTGTCAAGTGATTACTTCAGATCGACTTTTCTGGCAGGCAACAAACGATGACCCAGCATATCGACGACGGCCTGACATTGTTCGAGAATAATATAGCCAATGAGCGGTTCATAAGCGCCTTCTGAAGGATACATCTCAAGCAATAGAACCTCGGAATAGATGGGTGCAAAACCTTCGATGGTGATTTCCGCAGGGCCGCATATTTCTGCGGAAACTAATTCTTGTGTTGCTGTTTCACACTCAACCTCTCTGATTGTGGTCAGATTGCCGAGGCGATTCTTCCAGGCGCTTGGTAGCACCATGTTAGCAGCACCCGTATCGACAAGTGCATCACAGGTAAGCTGAAATTCTGGTTCAAGAACGTTCTTGATTTTTACGGTGGCGTTGATTCGTCCCATGATGACTTGTCTTAGAAGGATTGAGTGTAAACGATCCGTTCTTTGGCCGGAATGGTCGCCCAGGGATCGCGCTGAGGACTCAGCCACATTTGCTTAGGAGCATCCCATTGCCACTGTTGTTGCAAGTAGCGATCGACTGGCTCGGCTTCATTGGCCCAAGCCACAAAAGAAAGCTCCAACATCGGCAAAGCGAGGGCTTCATTTTGCATCCATTGCTGCCATTGTTTTTGAATCTCGGGCAGAGATAAATTCAGGATAGACGTTAGGGTCGAGAACCCGGTTGCGTCGGGGTTGGCGTGCAATTGCAGCAGCAGCGGTGCAAGCTGATTTTGATGGTAAAGCATCAAAAAGAACGCATTGAAGAGGTCTTGATCTTGGCCGGCGGCAAAAGCAGTCTGTAAATCGACATTACCCAAGTCTTTGCGTACTTCGGGGTCGCGCCAATTGCTCCGATAGCCCCAGCTAAAAGCCAGTTGCCCGTTGCGCTCGATGGCGATGAACTTCTCCATTAGCGTAGCGACGCCCTCATCCACCCAGGTGGGCAAGCCCGCCGGAAAGGTGCAGTGAACAAAATGATGCATCATTTCGTGGGTGAGGGTTCCCAAACCACTGTCCCCGCTCACAAAGAGGCTAGGATGCCGCGGCAGCGTCGTAAAAAAGCCATAGGGTGTCTGGATATGGAAGGTGCGCAGCAATGCTTGGTAGTTGGCTTCATTCCGCATCAGATAGACCTCTGCGGCGCAGCTCTCGGGCCCCGGATTGAGGAATCGTGCCCCAACAGCGGTGCGGAACTCGGTGAGTAAGCGTTCGATTTCAGCATCTTGCTCAGGGCGGGGAAGGTCGCTGTAGAGGCGAAAGCCAGGTGCTGCGCCGACCTGGGCGTAGCGCGGATGCCAGGGCTCGATGCCCGCTCGGCGAGCGTAGAGCAGAAAGACTTGGGGGTTGGCGATCGCCCCGATCGCCGCCGCCACCAACACCGAACCCAGCAGCGATCGCCAGCTCGGCAGGCTCAAGAGCGTCTTGGCATGACGCGGGGCCGATTGCTCAATCACCAGTGCCAAGCCCGACCCCAGCAGTAAGCCCACCAACAGACCCAGGCGGAGGGCTTGCTGCTGTTGCCCCCAAAACAGTCCGAAGCCAAGGCCAAGGGCGATCGCTAGCCCTAGAGCCAGACGTTGCCGCGGTTTAGACAATGCCTTTGGACTGCCTTTGGCTGGGGATTTAGATTTGACTTTTTTGATCGATTTTTTGCGTTTACTTGTGGGGTTACCTTTAGCCTTTCGGCTCTTGGGAGGGCGCGATCGAGAGGATGGCATAGTACTCTAAGACTTCTGAATGACTTCTTCCTCCGCCTGACAGCGATCGCACAGACCGAAAAACTCCAACGTATGGTAGTAGACCTTGAAGCGATGGGAATCTTGCAACTGGTGCTCTAGCTCATGAACTGGGCATTGGGCGATCGGGATCGAGCGCCCACAGTCGAGGCAGGTGAGGTGATGTTGGTCTTGCTGCACCGGGCTATAGGCCGCTTCGCCATGGGGCAAGTTGCGCACCTGTACCATTCCTTCGAGCTTGAGGGCATCTAGGGCCCGATAGATGGTCGCCAAGCCCATATTTTGTCCCACTTGGCGCAACTCTAAGTGCAAATCTTGAGCCGACAGCTCACGATTTAAATACTGAAGGAGTTGCAAGACCTTGGTTTGGGAACGAGTTCGGGTTTTCATGGGCGCGTCAGCATCAACCGCAGCAGATCTGCTCTTTAGTATAAACTTTGGCCCCACATTGAAATTTCACCATTGATCCAATGCGTTCCACTCAAAAGCATCAATTTGTCCTGCGCTCCCCCATTCCGGTAAGGTGCTCACAGTTTCACTCCTCAACCTCACACCACAATGCCGAGTACGATTACGCATGATGCGGTTCTGATCCAGAAGCTACTGACCGATCATGCCGCTCCAGCCCAGCAGGGCAAAGCAATTATTGAAGGCTTGGCGCAGACGCCCAAGACCTTACCCGCTCAATATTTTTATGATGAACGGGGCTCAATTCTGTTTGAGCAGATTTGCAAGCAACCCGAATATTATCCGACGCGCACCGAAGCCAGCATTCTGCGCAACTTTGCCCATGCGATCGCTGCCCAGACGGGGCCCTGTGAGCTGATCGAACTCGGCAGCGGTAGCTCGACCAAGACGCGATATCTGCTCAGTGCCTACGACGCCCTCAGCCCAGACTTCCACTATATTCCGGTAGATGTGAGTGGTGAAATGCTCACCCAGAGCGCCCATCAGCTCTGCAAAGAATATCCCACTCTCAGCATTCATGGCTTGGTCGGAACCTACACACAGGCGCTCCAACAGCTTCCCGTTGCCCCAAATATTCCCCGCTTGATGATTTTCCTCGGCAGTACGTTAGGAAATTTTACGCCTCAGCAGAGTGAGCAATTGTTTAGCCAAGTCCACGCCAGCCTGCGTCCGGGGGATTATTTCCTGCTCGGAGTTGATCTGCAAAAAGACCCCAGCATTCTTGAAGCGGCCTATAACGATGCCCAAGGCGTCACAGCGGCCTTCAACCGCAATATGCTCAACCATCTGAATTGGCGCTTTGAAGCTGATTTCCAGGTTGACCAGTTCAGCCATCGCGCGATTTATAACCGCGATCGCGGCCAAATCGAGATGTATCTCGACTGCCACCAGGCCCAGACCGTGACCCTCAACACCCTCAACCATCAAATCGAGATTCAAACCGGAGAAGCGATTCACACCGAAATTTCGCGTAAATTCAAGGTTGAAACCCTGGCCCGTGACCTGGGCGAACACCATTTACAGCTCAATCAGGTTTGGCGCGATCCGCAGGATTGGTTTGCGCTATTGCTGTTGGAGCGGGTTTAGGCTATAGCCAATTGTGCAACGATTGTGTGTAGCTGTGTTGATTCAGAATATTTAGGCTGCACATGATGGCAATCGCCTGTAGGGGAGGGTTTGAAACCACTGGCGTGAACTTAACGCTGTATTCATTTCCGGGTGGGAGTTCTAGTGGGCCGACCCACCTCCCCCTACGGGGACTCCTCCCAAGAGGAGATTTAAAATCCCCTCTGGGGAGGGGCGGTCTCGCGTAGCGATGACCGG